>JAGQPW010000334.1 GCA_020426515.1 Planctomycetaceae bacterium
GCCGTTCCCGGATCAGTCATGATCGTCGCCGGGTTCGAGTTCACGAGGACGACCTCGTAACCTTCATCCCTCAGCGCCTTACAGGCCTGGGTTCCGGAGTAATCGAACTCACAGGCCTGACCAATCACGATCGGGCCGGAACCAATGATGAGAATCTTCTTCAGATCGTCGCGACGGGGCACGGGCGGGCGAGTCCTTCACGGGTTGCAGTGGCGCGCAAACTCCTCCCAGAGGGAAGCTCCACTGCCGAACCATCAACACTGGCTCATGCCATCAGCGGCTTTGCGCGCAAATCCCTCACAAGCTAACAAGCTCAGCCGGGGATTCAAGGCAATGGGGCCAGTCAATCGTCCCTGAAAACTCGCCGCATCTCCGGGAGGCGGCCGCGTCCTCGCCGGTATTTCCTTACATCGTCACACGTTGGGTGCAGGAAGGTCCGTTCAGTGACAAAGTCGAAAGCAACTGCGGAACGGTGACGAGAGAATTCGCCAGTCTGCCCAGCATCGCCTCTTCTCGGCCAGGCGGCCGCGGGCACCGTGCGAAGCGGAAGCCCCGAAGTCTCCCCGGAACGCGGCCCGCAGGCCCCCAATGGTCAATCTTCAGCGGGCCCACGTCGATTTCCTGCCTGCTCCCCAACCCGTACACTTTGCCACCACGTGAGTGACTCCTCGACCATCGGATGACATCATGCAAGCGGAAATTATTGCCATCGGCACCGAGCTGACCAGCGGCGAGAAGCTGGACACCAACAGTCAGTGGCTCAGTCTGCAACTCGCCGATCTCGGCATTCCCGTGCTGTTTCACACCACCGTCGCCGACAGCATGGCCGCCAACCTGCAGGCACTGCAACTGGCCGTCGAGCGGACCGATGTGGTCCTCATCACCGGCGGCCTCGGGCCCACGCTCGATGATCTCACCCGCGATGTCCTCGCCCAACTGGCCGGCGTGGACCTCGAACTGGATGCCGCATCGCTGTCGCAACTCGAAGACTTCTTTCGCGGTCGAGGCCGCACCATGCCTGAACGCAACCGCATTCAGGCCATGTTTCCCCAGGGGAGTCTCCCGCTCCTCAATCCGATTGGTACTGCGCCGGGCGTCTGGATGGAATTGCCCCGCGCTGGTCGGAATCCGTGCCTCATCGCGGCCATGCCCGGCGTCCCGAGCGAGATGTACCGCATGTTCTTCGAACAGGTCCGCCCGCGTTTGCCCGGTGGCCAGCGCATCATCAGGCGAGCTCGCATCAACTGCTTTGGCATCGGGGAATCGCAAACCGAAGAACTTCTCGGCGAACTCACCGCACGCGGCCGCGATCCGGAAGTCGGCATCACGGCTCACGAAGCGACCATCACGCTGCGAATCGTCGCGAACGGCGCCACCGAGGAAGAATGCCAGCAGAAGATCGCCGCTGTCTCCCGCGAAGCACGCGAACGGCTGGGGGACAATGTGTACGGCGTAGAGGATGAGAAGCTCGAAGATGTCGTGCTGAAGCTGCT
>JAGQPW010000335.1 GCA_020426515.1 Planctomycetaceae bacterium
AGAAAATCCCCAGCATCGGCGCTGAACCGACGATCAATACAGCGCGCCAACCGCGAAATAAGACTACCGACAAGAAGAAAACCAAAACGTAACCGATAATCTGAAATCGCAATCGATTCGTCGAAAATGCGCGCTCGATGGCCTGGAACAGCGGTGCGTTTCCCGTTAAACGAACTCGCAAATCGCAGTCCGGATACTTCGCCAAAACTTTCTCAACGGTCGCCACGAGATCAGTCGTGATATTGTCGGCATTCTGATACTGCAGCCAGTTGTAACGCAGCGGCATCAGAGCCGTCGTGCCATCCTCCGAAATCAATTGCCCCAGCACCAACGGGTTCTCGAGCACGCGCTCGCGCGAGGCCGCATACTCCGCTTCCGATGCATTCGTCTCCGGCAGCAACGGTTCAGTCAGCCCGAATAGATTCAATGTTGGCAAGTCGTCAAGCCACACCACTGAAGCAACCTGCGGTAACTGAGCCAGCGCTTCCTTAGCGGCGAGCATCGCTTGGATGTTCGACTTCGTGAACACCGACTTGCCGTCAAAGACGACAAAGCATTCGAGTTGCTCCAGACCAAACTGATCCCGTACTTCGGTCAGCAACGCTCGATTCTCATCAAGCGGCATGGCCGTATCGGACTCTCCCAATCGGTCTTCAAACGTCTTGCCGCTCAGCCCGAGTGCCGCAATGGTCGTGCACGCGATGATAATCAACGCGGGAATCCAACGCTGATGCACGAATACATCAGCGATACCTTCCGTAATCCGTTGAGTCAATGGTGGCGACGCCATGCGCAGTTTGTACCTACCGGTCTTCGGACGCCGCTTCTTCTAGCGTGATCGCGTCATCTTTGTCGTGATCCATGTTGCGGAACGCGAACACAGCGAACTCGGTCGGCACTTCCGCTCGTGATACCCTGCCGTCGCCGTCGGCATCGAAACGACGAATAAACTGCTCTGCATCCTTCCTTCGCTGCTCATTCGCTCCATTTTCGTTATTGGTCCCCGCCACCCGCTTGCTCCAGGGCATCTCAATGTTGGCGTCGCGATCCACCGCGACATCCAAAAACCCTACCATCATTTCTTGCCACGTTTGGTCTCCCCATTTGACCGCGATATTCGGGTCAGGGTTCACCAGGTTAGTTTCTGAGTTGTTGAAGCGAGCTTCGCAATGGATCTTGAGATCCTCGGAAATCGGAATGGGCTGGGACAGCTGATAGACGTGCTGCCAATTGAAATCATAGTTGGGGACATCCAGCACGATTTCCGACGCTCCAGCTCGCTCAAGAGTGTAACGAAATGCCTTGCCTCGCATATGCATGTGGGGTGCAAGTGACAAGATCTCGCCTTCTTTCGGTAGCCATTCAACTTCGGCCTGCACCGGATAGTCTTC
>JAGQPW010000336.1 GCA_020426515.1 Planctomycetaceae bacterium
GATAAATATGTTCAAAGCCCATCATTATTTGGTGATGTATTTAAATCTGTAGGTCCGGATCCAAGTAAGCAAAATATTCCTGCTCATGAGACTGATTGGAATTCAAGCGGTGATAATCAGATCACAACAAGAAATATCAGCAGTCCGACTTCAGGTAACCCTACTCCTAATAACAGGATGATCAGAATGACAGCAGATTCTAACGGTGTATTATTTGTTGCATTTGTAGAGCAAGGTGGTGATACATTGATATTTTACAGCTCAACTGATCAGGGAATGCACTGGAATCAGATCAATAGAATTTCAGCCGGATCAGGCTCTAAATATCAGGGATTCGATATAGCTGTAACAGATACAAATGGCGGTACAGGTACAAAAATCGGTATGGTAGTATCTATAGTCCCAACCGGAGACAACTACAATGGTACAGTTTACTATGCAGATATGCAAAGTGACGGTACAGGTTTTGCTGCATCACTTGTGGAAGCTCCTGTAGGCGGATTCGGAAGAATCAGCCCTTGTATCATGACAGATGGCTGGGACTGGTCAGCTGCAAGCACATACTGGTATGTTGCATATCAAAGTGCTAATACCGGTACAGGTGTAACAACAGCAGCGATCGTTGCATTGACTCCAAACTGGGGCAGCACCTGGCAATATGATACAGCACGTGCCACATTTAATGATTATGAATTAGATATAAATTATAATTTCGGTTCTGATTCTATTTATGTTTTACTTACAAATAATCTGACTCTAGCAAATCCAAATCTTCGATTAAGATGGACTGCACTTGGAAACTGGGGTACAAATGTTGCATGGAAGCAGTTTAATCCTGCAACAACATCTGATCCTGAATTTGACGGACAATTAGCAATTAACAGAAATGATGAATCTGCAGTAGTTACATACACTATAACCAGTGGTACAAACAATGTAAACTACAGCTATTCATTGACCGGTTCGACACCTTGGGTAACCGGAAATCCAATTGTTACTCAGGCGAATGATGTCGAGAGGGCTTCAATATACTCTCTGCCTCAGCAAGGAGGATCTTACAGAGTAGCATTTGTTTCACAGGGAACATCATTTGATACTGTTTTATATTATAATACATTTAGTATTGCAACCGGATTCGGTTCAAGACAGGTAGTTAACCAAAATGATGCAACCCCTTCACTAAAACCTGTTATAGCTGCAGGATTTTATCCTTCTGCATTTGCAACTGTTGTATTTGCAGGATTCGGACCAAGCGGTTTATATGCTGACGGATCTGATATTGTAACAGAAATCTCTCCTGTTGGTAATAGCATTCCTGATGCTTACAGGCTTGAGCAGAACTACC
>JAGQPW010000337.1 GCA_020426515.1 Planctomycetaceae bacterium
CGGTTGACGCTACAACCGAACTTCAATCAGCAGGGGCACGACTGATTTGGAACGCGTGCTGCAAATCGTACGGCTGCAATCGTTGCCGTAATCGTTGCAACCTGGGAACCTATTCGCGGGTCGATTTTCTGATGGGCTACCGCTATATGCAGTTGGATGATTCCCTCGTGATCCGTGAGGAGTTGACGTCACTTGCGTCGACCACAGCAGACCGAGCCGTGTTCGACATCTTCGACCGTTTTGAAACGAAGAATGAATTTCATGGTGTCGAGCTGGGCACTCAGTGGCAAACCGGTTGGCGGCGGTGGTCGTTGGAATTGCTGACGCGTTTGGCATTGGGCAATGTCCGCCAAACGGTCGATATCAACGGCGGAACGACGATCACACCACTGGCGGGCACGCCAGAATCGTTCACGGGCGGGCTATTGGCGTTGGACTCCAATATCGGCAGCTACACCCAGGACCGGTTTGGGATGATTCCACAACTAGGTGCGACGCTCGGATTCCAGCTCACACCACGGATGCGAACGACGTTCGGGTACACGTTGCTTTATTGGAGCAACGTGGCGCGGGCAGGTGAACAGATTGATACAGACATCAATCCCGATCAATTGCCCGACCCATTGTCACCGATCGTTGGCCCATTGCGCCCAGAATTCGTGTTCCGCGAAACCAGCTTCTGGGCTCAAGGGATGAACTTCGGTGTCGATTATCGTTGGTAGTTATCAACCTGTTAATCAGAACAGCCAGATCAGCAGGTTGTTGCACATCAGTCCAAGGATCACATACCCTACCCACCGGGGCATTCGGACTGGCCCACCGGCGCCACAATTGGGACAGACGTCATAAAACGGATTCACTTCATGGTCGCATGCGCGACATTGGCAGGGGCGAACCCGGAGCGTTTTCTTCAATCGTTTCCAACGCTCGTCAAAAGTCCTCTGACGCGTAGACATGGTAGCCGGCTCCTGTTGCGATGAGATAAGAAGAGATGCCCCTAGAAAAAGGGGAAACCGACCGCTCGCGACCTGAACGAACCGCTGACCACGCCAGCCGCGTTGGTTTTATCCAGGCGCATCTAAAGCATACGTCAAAAAAGTGGCCTGGGCCAGATAATTCTCTCCGCCGCTTGGGCTTCGACTAACAAGCACGCCTCACGGCACGCCACCAACGGGAGCAGTGAACCAATACTAGATGGTTCTAGGTATTGCCGTCATACAATCGAGCCAAATACTATGTGGTTCGAGGTATTCCGGTTGCCGGTGGGGCTGGCGGGCATTACGCAGTCAATAGCTGCGGGGCAGGGGAGCGGATGGGGTGGGATTCGAACCC
>JAGQPW010000338.1 GCA_020426515.1 Planctomycetaceae bacterium
GGGCAGATGCTTGTCCGTGAACGGATGTTCCCGGTCAGCTATTCTTTGCGGCCGACTTCAACACTGATGGAAGCCGCGGCCCTGCTGAGGCTGAACATCCACCGCAGACTGCCAGTTATGGATCAGGGCAAGTTGTGCGGCATTGTGACAAGAACCGATGTGCTCGCCATTCTGGCTCAGGAACAAACCGAGTCTGCGACGCCTCCGGCACCGCAATTTTTGCGTCAAGCCGCCTCCAACGCATCTCCGGCTGGCATCGAGCGTTAACTCGGTGACGAAGCGTTGAATTGAAGATGTCGCAGAAACTGGACGATCGAGCTGTACTGGCGCCTTTGCATTCGTCGCAAGTTCCGACATAATCCGGGTGTTCGCTGCTTCTGGCGAATTGATCCCCGCCGTATCTTCAATGACAAACAGCGCTTCAACCGTGTCGACCGATCCTGCTCCTGCCGACGCCAGCAATGGTCCGCGCCGCAAACGTGGCGTCCCCGAAGGGTTGTGGCTGCGTTGCGATTCCTGCTCTGCGACGATTTTCCGCAAGCAGGTCGAAAAAATGCTTCACATGTGCCCCGAATGCGGGCATCACTTTTATGTCCCGGCCGACCGTCGTATCGCCCAATTGCTCGACGAAGAAAGCTTCGAAGAGTGGTACGCCGAGATGTCGTCGCTGGACCCGCTCGGGTTTTCCGACAAAAAAACCTACAAGCAGCGACTCGTTGACGAACAGAAGAAAACCGGCATGCGCGATGCCTGTGTGGTCGGTCGCGGCTACATGAAGGGACGTCCGCTGGTCTTCGGCCTGACAGACTCCGCCTTCATCATGGGCAGCATGGGATCGGTCGTCGGCGAGAAACTGACACGCGCCATTGAAGAAGCCACACGTCTGTCACTGCCACTGGTCATTGTCAGCGGTTCCGGCGGAGGTGCCCGTATGCACGAGGGCATTTTCTCGCTGATGCAGATGGGCAAAGTCTCCGCCGCACTGGCCCGCTACGATGAGGCCGGAGGGTTGTTCATCTCCGTCCTGACCGATCCCACCATGGGAGGCGTCGCGGCAAGTTTCGCTTCGCTGGGAGACGTTGTCATTGCCGAGCCCAAGGCGTTGATTGGATTTGCTGGACCGCGCGTCGTGAAAGCCACCGTGAAACAACCGCTTCCGGAAGGATTCCAAACCAGCGAGTTCCTGCTGCAACATGGATTCGTCGACCGAATCGTAGCCCGCCCCGACCTGCGGAATGAGATTGCACGAATCATCGACTACTGCACGCGTTAACTGCCCAGTGCGGGATGACATCGACGATGAATTTCTTCAAAAAGCT
>JAGQPW010000339.1 GCA_020426515.1 Planctomycetaceae bacterium
CCGCGAGCGCGGCGGGCCTTCAGCTTCAACCGGCCACTGGCTTCGTCACCGTCCCTCAGCAGCACGAAACCCTGCTCGGCCTGAGGGAAAATGTTGAACAGCGTCTCCAGGAGCTTGGGGAGGACCTTTTCAATTTCCAGTTCGCGGCTCAATGCCCGCGTAATTTCCAGCACCGCCCGCAACTTCACCTTTGGGTCGATGGTGGATGCCCCCTCGTCCGCTGCGGTCATCCGGCGGCTGGATGTGGGGCTTTCAAACGAGTCGTCCGGGAACGCCTCAGCCTCGTCAGACATCACGTAGATGCTGCTTTCATCCAACACTGCGGACGTCGCCATTTCCGGGAGCGCATTACTCTCCAGTGTGGAGCTGACGTCGCCGTTTTCCACCTTCTGTGAGGAATCCGTTGAGCCGATGTCCACTTTGGATGGATGCTCGATGAACTCCAGAACCACTTCGCACAGGCGGATCTGATCTCCATCTTTCAGCGGAATGCGGCCATCAATCCGTTCCCCGTTGAGAAAGCACCCATTGCGGCTGCGAAGGTCTTCCAGCGAATACTGCCCATGCCCTTCGAGGATTTGCGCATGGTGCCGACTGACAGCATCGTTTTGCAGAACGACATGGCAATTGGGGTGGCGGCCAATCAGCGTCTGCTCCCGACGGATCGGGTATTGCATGCCGACTTCGCCTCCTTGGACAACCTGCAGGACAGCCATGTTCTCCCTTTGCCGATCAGAGATCGGAGATGGACATCAATCCCGTATTCTGAAGGGTCACCTGCGGAGAGTCCAGAGACGGCAGCGAACGTTGACCGATTGTCTTTCGAATTCGTAACAGCCCGGATGACCCTTGGAGGCTCTCCGAACGAGAAACTGGCTCCCCCTTCAGCGGAGCGGGCCGATAAGCCGGGTTCTGTCGGGGACGATCATTTCTCTGGGACGCTGGTTACCCAAACGCCTCGTCGCAACCTACCCGGACGTGCGAACGAAATCTCCCGAAAGAGATGACGCTCACGGTACGAACCGCACCGTCTCGACCGAAGTCGAATCCGCCCTGCTTGGTCTTGCTCCCGGTGGGGTTTACCCTGCCAGTGCTGTCACCAGCACTGCGGTGCGCTCTTACCGCACCGTTTCACCCTTACCTGTACGCCCGGCAAGCCGGGACGCCATCGGCGG
>JAGQPW010000033.1:0-35444 GCA_020426515.1 Planctomycetaceae bacterium
TGCCATCATCGCTATTCTCATCGCCCTGTTACTGCCTGCTGTCCAGCAGGCCCGTGAGGCGGCCCGTCGTTCGCAGTGCAAGAACAATCTGAAACAGATTGGACTCGCCATGCACAACTATCACGACACGCATGGCGTATTCCCGCTCGGGAATGCTCCATCGGCGATTGATGCAGGCGGTGGCTCACTCAGCGGAAACTTCAATCCCTATTACGGATTCAGCGCGCATGTGATGATGCTGCCATTTCTGGATCAGGCCCCGCTGTACAATCAGTTCGATTTCAACACAATTACAACCATCGCCCCCAACAATACGGCGAAGCAGACCAAACTATCCGCATTCCGATGCCCTTCCGACCTCGACTATGCTGGAACCGAACCGGGCAATAACTATGTGGTGTGCGGTGGCCCGTCTCTTTGGTGGAAGGTTTCCCAGGCTGATCAGGTAGGGATGTTCAACTACCTGAAGGTGACCCGATTCCGAGACATCACCGATGGTTCTTCCAACGCGATCGCTGCATCTGAGTCGCTGATTGGCGGCCATACCAACGGATCGACCTACTCGGACGTTGCCAAAGGCATCTCAATGACCGGCCCCACTGTGTTCAAGAGCCAAAGTGACATCGCCACGATTGCCGCGGCAGCCATTGCAGGACTTTCCGGCAACCGCAACAACGGCGTGCGTCGGGACTGGGCGGTTGGGACATGCGGTCAGACGGTCTTTGACACTCAAGCAGTCCCGAACTGGAAAGCGCCCGATGCGTTCGCCTGTGGCGGATGCGGAGCATTCGACAATGTGGGCGTGTTCGCTGCCCGCAGCCGACATGTGGGTGGGGTTCACATCCTGATGGGTGATGGAGCCGTTCGTTTCGCCAGCGAGAACATCGATTTCAACACGTGGCAGCGTCTGGGCCACATCAGCGACGGCAACGTCCTCGGCGAATTCTAAGAGTCTGCTCCCAACGAGGCTGGAAGTGAAGCAATTTCCAGCCTCGACTTGGGCTCTTTTCACGTTCCAGTTTCTTTGCGAAACGACATACTCTTCTAACGCTTACGGACTTGTCCGATGAATGTTTTCCTGACTCAATTTGCCTGTGCACTCCTGCTGGTCGCCGCGATGTTGGGAACCAGTGGATGCAGCAGCCCGGAATCTCCCGAAAGCCAGGTCAAAACTGGTGATGCCACTTCCGCTGCAGAACTCAAGCAGTGGCTGAATCTGATCGCGGAATCTGGCGAAGGCGGCAGTGCCTTCGAAGGGCTCGAGGCATCCATCGACAAGATTGAGGTCGATGCAGCAGTCAAGGAAAGCCTCAAGCAGGACCTTACCGAACTGCTCAAAGCCCGCACGCCGAACAAGATCAAGGAAATCGCCAAACGCATGGACGAACGGCTGTAAACGCAGCAAAGGCGATCCTCAGGTACGGCACGTAGTGGTCTCACCGCTTTTGGTCTCCCGACGATGCGCGTCGCATTCCGTATCTCTTCCCCGGAAGAGGCTGGCCGTGGTTGCTCCCCGTCGAGCCGACCATCGGTAGTATCGGGACGTCAACAGCACTGCGATCAAACAGACAGCCCTACTCATTCAAGTTGACTTGTTTATTTGTCAGCGTAAACTGTGTTTGCTAGTCACTTTTGGTTGCGCTGCCATTTTGTTCCCTTGCCGAGTTCGTTGTTCCATTGACGGAACCACTGCTCGGATATTGACCTGCCGGAGAGAAGGCCATGTTTCGTCGTCGCGGTTTTACGCTGATTGAACTGCTGGTGGTCATTGCCATCATCGCTATTCTCATCGCCCTGTTGCTGCCTGCTGTCCAGCAGGCCCGTGAGGCGGCCCGCCGCTCCCAGTGCAAGAACAATCTGAAGCAACTCGGGCTGGCGCTCCACAACTACCACGATACGCACGGGTTGTTTCCGCGAGGGAATTTTGAGAAGGAAGACACCGCCACCTACGGCTATGGAAATTACTCGTACTTCGCTTTTTCTGCCCAAACGATGCTCCTCCCATTCATCGATCAGGCACCGCTGTACAACCAGTTCAATTTCAGCCAGGCCCCCAACTGGAGCACGAACGACACACTGAAACGCACGGTCATACCCGCATTCCTCTGCCCGTCCGACACCCTCAAAATCCCCAACGGTGGGGGATACAACCTCGGTCCCGGAAACAGTTACGTAATGAGCGCCGGTCCCTCAGTTTTCTGGTTTGGTTGTGCCCCCGGGACACCCAACTGCTGGAGTGGGAACCTGAACGATATGGTCGGCATGTTCAACTACCGCAAGAGCGTGCGCATGCGGGACATTACTGACGGCACGTCCAACACCATTGCTGCCTCGGAACACATGATGGGCGACGGAAGCTCGGCAGCGGGTGGTTACAGTGTTGGCGACACGGTCCGCGGAGTTGGTCAGGTTGGCCCCAATTCATTCCCGACTCAGGCCAACCTCGACTCTTGGGGCAACAATGCCAAGGCAAAGACCGGCGACACTACTTACCCTCCGCGCGGTGACACCGGATCCAACTGGGCGTACGGAAATATCGGTCTGACCGTATTCAATACGCTGTTGAATCCGAATTCGGAGTACCCGAACTGTGTAACCTGCGCGGGCTGCGGGACGAACGACGGACGTGGGCTGTTTGCCGCACGCAGCCGGCATACCGGAGGTGTCCATACTCTGATGGGCGACGGAGCTGTCCGGTTTGTCAGCGACAGCATCAACAACCAGACATGGCAGAATCTGGGCGCAGTGTCCGATGGCAGTGTGCTCGGCGAGTTCTAGTGAATCTTGAGTCTCCTTGACTCCTCGAAAATGCGGGGGCACAGAGCTCCCGCAGCTTCCTTTCTTCCTCCTCGCATCCAGTGGATGCCACCTTTACCCGCTCACTTTGAGATCTGAGGGAATTTGACGATGTTCTCGAAAGTCGCGTCGACCCTGCTGACTGCAATTCTGTTCGCGACGCTGGCTGGCTGCGGGGGCGGTGAACCGGTCGTTGACAACTCAGCCGATGCTGTCGTTGAATCGATCCGGACATCGTTGACCGGTGTTGCCAGTCACGGCGAAGGGGGCAGCGCTCTCGACTCTCTTCGCAACGACTTCGAACGCTTGCGTGAGGCTGATGCAGCGAAAGCTGGCGAGATTGAAGCGGACCTGAAGAAGTTGTTGACTACCGGTTCGAGCGACCAGCGCAAGTCTCTGGCAACCGACATTCTCGGCAAGCTGTAGACCTCGCTCTTGATCGATCCAAACATCTGGCAGTCGCTGCGCCGCATTCACACCTGAGTGTGGCTGATCATCCGATCCCCCTCAGCAACCTGCCCTTCTGATCGCCTCTACACGAGCCACTCAGGCTTGAACAGCATCACCAGCCCCAAAGCGAGGATGACCAGGCCGCTGATCAGTTTCAGCCAGCGTCCCTGCGTTTCCTGCAGGCGGGTCTTTTGCATCGTCAGCACGACGACCAGCACCATCAGGCTGTCGTCGAACATGTACGCCACGTTGTACAGGGCCAGATAGGCGTAGTTCTTCCATGGCGGGAGCTGCTGCACGGTGAGGATTTCGGTGTACAGCGCGGGCAGCCCGGCGGTGCACAGCAACTCCACAATATTGACCAGCACGGCCAGTACGATCACGCCAGCCATGGCACCGGCCAGCTTCTCGGCGTGAATGATTTGTCGCACTCTCGCATAGATTCCGGGCTTGGCCGATTCGGGAATCGAGAGTGTCAGCCCCTTGTGAAACGCAAAGAAGTCCTTCACATGGACGCTCCCCACAAAGATCGCCAGCACCGCCAGGGCAATCTGTACCGGACGCAACAGCCCCACAAACATGAACACGCTCAGCCACGCGGCCATGAACATGAAGTAAACCACACCACTGACGAGAACAAACGTCCCTGCGATCGCCAGCATTCTCCAGCGGCTGCGAATATTGACCAGGATGGACAACAGAAACACCAGCACCCACATCGCGCAGGGGTTAAATCCATCCACCAGTCCGATCGCAATGGTGAACATCGGCAGTCCGGTCGACCGCAGATCGATGGTGCCAAAGATTGGCAAGGTCACCGCATTGGGAGACTCTTGCGGCGACATCTCATCCGTTGAATCGCCCGGCAACGGCAGATCGTCGCCGGGCAGTGGTAACTCCCCCGGCAACGGTAACTCCTCTCCGGGCAGAGGCAGTTGCTCGTCAGAAGTCACACTTGGAGGGGCCGTTGGACTGCCGGCGCTTCGGGATTCCTCCACATCGGCTGGCTCCTCGGAAACCTGGGTCGCATTTGTGAGTATCCACGCCGCAGGCCATGTCACCGTCGCCAATGTAGCCGCCCGACTCTGAAAGGGGCGACGAAAATTCGTTGTCGATTTTGACTCCTCCGCCTTCACAACATGCGACCAGCGATTGAGCTCCTGTTCGATTCGTTGTGTCGTGCGCGTGAGTTCATCAAAGCCGACAATCAACCGACCGCAGAAATGGAACATCGGGACACTGGTCGCGCCTTGCCGATACCTTGCGGCCACACTGCGCATTTCGGCTGCGGCATTTGAATCCTTAATGATGTCGTGAAACTCAATCTCCAGGCCGGGATAATTTTTCTGCAACTGCGGTAAGTACCTCTTCGCTGCAGCGCAGTGCGGACAGCCCGCCCGGCCATAGATGTCCATTTTCAGCATGGCCCGGACATCGCGGCGTATGAGCCCCTCATTGGCCCAGCTGTTGTGATACTGATTGCAGCCATACAGCGCGGGAACAACACTGGGATCGGCTTTGAAATACGGAGCAATCTTGGCCAGACGCGGCGCAGCCGAGGCCAGTGTTTCGATGTCGTAATCGATCAGCCGTACGCCCGCGCGGTCCTTCAGTTCCTCATGCACCGCTTTGAGATACTGGCGGTCCTGCTCAACCGAACCACGGTAGTACAGCTCGATCGAAAATCGTCGCGAACCCACCGCGGCAGGTCCCTCCGCCATTGAGACGGCTGCCCCTAGCAAAAGACCAGCGATCGCCACGATGGCGATGCGATTGGTTGTCCGGAGACCTGTGTCTACCACCATGCCAGCCCCCCCTGTTCCAACCGGAATTGCCCCACTCGCAGTTCGCCTCCTATTCGCCAGGAAGCTCATTGCCAGCACAAGACTGTTTATTCAGGGTACAAGGACGGCAACAACCATGCCAACGCAGTCGTCCCGAGAAGGGACGATCCGCAGAATTTTCGCAGCGCAGGGCTCCTACTCATGCACAGTGTGCGCATTCTCGCACACCGTGCATTCCAACCCGTTCATCAGACCGGAGAATCAGCCTTCAGTATCTTCCCGCAGTTTGGCCAGCACGCTGAAATCCTCCAGCGTTGTGGTGTCGCCAGCGCTCTCCTTGCCAGCCGCGATATCACGCAACAGACGACGCATGATTTTGCCGCTGCGTGTTTTGGGAAGTGCAGTGGTAAACCGCACCTGATCGGGAGTCGCCAGGGCACCAATCTGCTCGCGAACGTGCTTGATCAGTTCCTTCTTGGCCTCATCGGCAGGGATTTCTCCCTTGGGGATCACAAAACAGCAGATGCCCTCCCCTTTGAGTTCGTGCGGGAACCCGACCACAGCCGCTTCGGCCACGAGGGGATGGGAAACGAGCGCCGACTCCACTTCCATCGTGCTCAGGCGGTGACCGGATACGTTAATGACATCGTCGACTCGGCCCAGCACCCAGTAGTAGCCGTCCTTGTCGCGTCGGGCTCCGTCGCCAGCAAAGTAGTACTTGCCACCGAACTTCCCGAAGTACACATCGACAAATCGTTCGTGATCCCCATAGAGCGTTCGCAGCATGTGCGGCCAGGGCTGCGTCATTACCAGCAAACCGCCCTCGTTCAGTCCGAGTGGTTCGCCCTGTTCGTTGACGACGGCCGGCACGACACCGGGCAATGGCATCGTGCATGAGCCGGGCTTGGTCGCAGTCACACCCGGCAGCGGCGAGATCATGATGCCGCCCGTTTCGGTCTGCCACCACGTATCGACGATGGGACAACGTTCGCCGCCAATCGTCCGGTGATACCACATCCACGCCTCGGGATTGATGGGCTCACCCACGCTCCCCAGCAGTCGCAGAGAAGAGAGGTCGTATTTCTGGGGCCACTGATCGCCCCACTTGATGAACGCGCGAATGGCCGTGGGAGCGGTGTAGAAAATATTGACGCGATACTTCTCGATAATCTCCCAGAAGCGGCCTTCATCGGGCCAGTTGGGAGCCCCTTCGTACATCACGCTGGTGGCTCCGTTTGCCAGCGGGCCATACACGATGTAACTGTGACCGGTCACCCAGCCGATATCGGCGGTACACCAGTAGGTGTCTTCGTCCTTCAAGTCAAACACCCAGCGGGTCGTCATCTGGGCCCCCAGCATGTACCCCGCGGTTGTGTGCAGTACCCCCTTGGGCTTTCCGGTGCTGCCCGACGTGTACAGGATGAACAGTGGATGTTCGCTGTCGAGTTGTGCGGCTTCGTGATCGGCCGACTCCCCTTCCATGAGATCATGCCACCAGTAATCCCGATCAGGCACCATATCGACGTCGCCGCCGGTGCGTCGCAGCACGACGACCTTCTCCACGGACGGTGACTTTTCCAGTGACTTGTCGACATTCGCCTTGAGCGGAATTTCCTTCCCGCGCCGCCAGCCGCCATCAGCGGTCACAACCAGCTTGGCCTGAGCGTCGTTGTTGCGGTCCGCAATCGCATCGGCACTGAAACCGCCAAAGATGATGGAGTGCGTGGCCCCAATGCGGGCACAGGCGAGCATGGCAATGGCCAGTTCGGGCACCATTGGCATGTACAGCGTAATGCGGTCTCCAGCCTCGGCCCCGAGCTTTTGCAGGACGTTGGCGAATTTGCAGACTTCATGATGCAGCTGCTGATAGGTCAGAGTGCGGGTATCGCCGGGTTCCCCTTCCCAGATGATGGCCGCCTTGTTCTTTCGGGCCGTCTTCAGATGCCGGTCAAGACACTGGTACGAGGCATTGATCTTTCCCCCCGTGAACCATTTAGTGTCCGGCATGTCCCCTTCCATGACGTGTTCAAAGGGCTGAAACCAGTCCAGTTCCTTTGTCGCCAGATCCCCCCAGAATCCGGTGGGATCGTCCTTCGCCCGCTGCCACATGGCCTCGTACTGTGCCTGGCTGGAGATATTTGCCCGCGCCGAGAACTCGGCTGCTGGCGCAAAGAGACGATCTTCGTGAAGGACAGATTCAATGGCGTCGGACATGAGATTGAGCAAATACGAGTCAGTTGAGAGTCCACGGGACAGGAAAAACCGCTGCGATGCTATCGGGCCGGTCCTCATGGATCAACCAACATGGATCAGCACAGCCGCTCTTGGATGCAGCTACCGGAGAACGCACAGATTGTCCCGATGAATCACCTCAGGCGAGAAATCCGGCCCCAGCAGGTGAAAAAGGTCCTCGCTCCGTTTGCCGGCGATTCGCTCCAGGGTGGACGAGTCGTGGCTGGACAGGCCTCGGGCGATTTCCCGACCGCTGGAATCTACCAGAGAAACCAGCTCACCCGCCTCGAAACTCCAGTCGACACGCGTCACGCCAATGGGCAACAGTGACTTCCCTCCGCGTTCCACCGCCTGCACAGCCCCGGCATCGAGATGCACCTTGCCGCGTGGTTCGACCGTGTAGCCAATCCAGCGCTTCCAGGCGGGAATCATCGGTCCGCTGGGCAAGAACAACGTCCCGAGATCCTCTCCGTTCAAGATACGGGAGACGATTTGAGGCGTTGATCCGTTGGCAATGAATACACATTCCCCCACCGCTGTGGCCGTGCGAACGGCCTGCAGCTTTGTCTGCATGCCCCCCGTGCCGCGCGAGCTCTTCACATCGGCGGCCAGGCCCAGCAACTGATCATCCCAGCGGTTCACAATCGGAATTCGCTTTGCGGAGGGTTCGCGCGGATCTCCATCGAACAAACCGTCAATCACAGACAGGATGATCAACAGCGGATCTTCCAGCAGATTCGTCACCATGGCAGCCAGCCGGTCGTTGTCACCGAACTTGATTTCCGCCACGCTGACCGTGTCGTTCTCATTGATGATCGGGACCACACCATATTCAAACAGCGTGTTGATGGTGTTCCGCACATTGAGATACCGCTTGCGACTACGGAAGTCATTGGCGGTCAGCAGCATTTGAGCGGCATGATAGCCGAACTTGCGAAGTGCATCATCGTAGACCCGCATCAGGCGGGCCTGTCCGGTCGCCGCTGCCGCCTGGAGGTGAGGCAAGTCGGTCGGTCGCGACTTCAGCCCCAGCAGTCCAATCCCCGCCCCCACGGCTCCGCTGGAGACCACAACCACCCGCCGTCCGCTCTCGCGAATCTCATGAATCTGTGCCGCCAGCGACGCAATTCGCTCCTCATCGAGACTGTCGTCCGCGCGCGAAAGCACGTTCGTCCCGCACTTGATGACGATCGTGCGGGCCGATTGAAGAACTTCCTGTCGAACAAGGTTTTGCATGAATGGGCAGACGTTGAAAAGAAATTGCGGCACGCATGGAGCACTGGCAAGTGAGTTGCCTGCGGCCCCGGAGTTCTGTGCCAGTCCCTCCGAAGTTCCATTGGGCTACGTATGTAACTCAACAACGTCCCCGTCGGCAAGGACGTATTCGCGACCGACCGATTCTCCCGATTTCCCGGAATCACTCCAGATCCTGGCCGACTTCAGACGCGCGGCCAGTTCCGCATGCACCTGCTCGGCCAGATCCTGAACGGTCGATCCAATCGGTACGGTAAACGGGTCCACTTTGTTCACTGGTTCACCAGGGCGTTTCGTATAGATCCGCAACACCTGCAGCCCGTCGAAAACGACCTGGCCGAGACGCTGCACATCCCGGGAGCGGTCAAGATCCACAAACAGTTCGACACCAGGCACATCCACAAGTTCGCTCAACATTTCCCGTCGCACATCGGCCCCCTCTTCGCCGCCGCGAGTGACCACAAGCAACGTCCGGACATGCACGACTGAGAGATCCTGTTCATCGAGCCCCGTGCGATTCGAGAGCACCGTCTTGCGATGCTGCAGAAGTTCAAAGACGTCGGCCGTTTGCTGCGGCGCATCGTCCGAAGAGCCATCCATGCAGAGCAAGACCAGATCTGCGGTCCGGGCGAAGCTGACGAGATACGGCTCCAGGTGGCCGACGGCAATGGGAGGCGTATCGACCAGTTGAATCGTGATCCCTTCCCAGGACATGATCGCAGGCAGCGGCTCTCGGGTTGTGTAGGGATAAGGCGCGACCTCTGGCTGAGCATTGGTCAGTTCGGCCACCACGCGACTCTTTCCCGAATTGGGCCCCCCCAGAACAATGACCGTCCCCGCCCCCTGCCGGGCAATGCGGTAGCTCTTGCCCTTGCGTGGCGAGGAGGCTTCCGACAACAGGTCATCGCGGGCTTCCTTGAGCCGTGTCTTCAAATCCGCCTGCAGCTTTTCGGTCCCCTTGTGCTTGGGAATCTGCTGCAGCATCTGCTCAAGGCAGCGCAATCGTTCCTGTGCCGTCTGCGCGCGGCGGTACGCCTCTTCAGCCTTTTGATACTGCAGTGTGAGATTGGCGGCCAACGAACCAGGAACCTTCGAGAATCAGGAATCGGAATCGTCGGCCGTCGCCTGGCGAGCGGCTTCCCGTCGAGCAGCAGCCGGAACGCCCACCAGCGGCAGTCCGCTTTGAGGCGGGGTATCCATGTCAACCACATCCAGGGGGGTCGAGTCTTCGCTCTTTCGCAAGAGCAGATAGACAATCGTCATTGCTGTCCAGAACAGGCTCACCGCGAATGCCAGCGGAATGCTGCCCAGCAGCGACTTCCAGAAACTCAGCCAGCCATCGGGGAGCGCTGCCAGCCCTCCCCCCATGGCAACAGTCGACACGGTAATCTGCCACGTGAGCAGGACCATGCCTTCCACGAAGTACAGCAGCAACCCGCCATACATCAACAACAGCAGCATCAGGAACAGGGCGTACCATGGTCGCACAAACAGGTAATTGTAGCTGCGACTCAGCCCATCAAACGGGTCGGTCCCTTCGGTGCTGGTGGTGCAAATCATCAGCGGCCAGCTGATTGTGAACCCGACAACCAACATGGCCAGAAAGACTCCCGAAACCAGCGCCAATGGCCACCCCAGCCAGATCAGGTACGGTCCCATTCCAGGGATGCAACCAATCACTCCCAGTAACGCATTGAGTGCCGCAAAGAACAGGAAACCGCACACCACGGTCAGTGGTCCACCCAGGTAGGAAATCGCGTGGCGAAACACATAGCCGACCGCCGACCGCAGCGATGCCTCGTGATGCTGCGTCACCTCCAGGGCCGCCATGCGGCTGATCAGCCCGCCCGCCAACAGGGTCCATCCCGCCAGCCAGAGCCAGTTCAACAGCTGCGGCATCCGGTGTTCGGAATCAATCACCTTCCAGCTTTGTCGCAAGATCTCCTGCAGCGGATACAATGCTCGGGTCGTGAGCAGATGAGGACTCAACTCGTGCCACGGATTTTGCAGCAACTCCACGAAAGGCGGTTGAGGCTCATCCAGGGACGACTCGAAATCCGGGAGTGCGACTGGATCGCCAAACATCCAGTTCACACCAGCCGTCCCGGCAATCACCAGCCACACAAAGGCAATGCCGACAAACATTCGCCGGTAGTGAATGGCCACCCGGAACGCACGAAACAGCAACAGCCACGGAAGCCAGCGTTTCAGACGCGCAACATCCGTCAGCAGAAAATCTTCTTCGAGCTCCAGACCTGGCCGAGAGGGACTCACGATGGTCACATCCATGCTGAACAATTTGAAAACCGAAACACGAGGGCCATCCCTCAGCCACAGTCTAAGCACTCTGCCCTGCGGACTCGACCGAATCAATTCTCGTAATAGAACGATCTGAACGAATTGCACGACTTGAAGCGAATTCGAGGCGGACTATACTCCGCTGAACACAACGCTCGACCCGGCGGTTGCTGCTCCGCTGTGATTTTATGCCCCTCTCTCTGGAGAATTGACACCATGAGTGCCCAAGTTGGACAACCCGCTCCCGCCTTCGATGTCCAGGCCTACGACCGAACGAAAGATGGCTCGGACGATCAATTCCGCAACATTTCGCTGGAAGATTACAAGGGAAAGTGGGTTTGCCTGTTCTTCTACCCGCTCGACTTCACCTTCGTATGCCCGACCGAACTCGTCTCGTTCAACGACAAGCTCGGTGAATTCGAAGACCGGGACACCGTTCTGCTGACCGCCAGCACCGACAGTGTGTTCTCGCACAAAGGCTGGTGCGACAGCCACGATGACCTGAAGAAGCTGAAGTACCCAATGCTGGCTGACACCACGCACAGCCTGTCCAGTTCCTACGGCGTGCTGAAAGAAGATGCCGGAATCGCGTACCGCGGTATCTTCCTGATCGATCCCAATGGCGTGGTCCGCTGGTCCGCCGTGCACGACCTGAGCGTTGGACGGAATGTCGATGAAGTCCTGCGGGTGCTCGATGCCCTGCAGACCGACAAGCTGTGTCCCTGCAACTGGAAAAAGGGTGAGGAAACCCTCAACTAGTTTTCCCGGTCGATGATGATTCGCTGCCGCGATTGGTAACGCATGTGACCGGTCGCGGCAGTTCTATTTACACGTTCAACATGTGAGCTGTTGTCATGGCGATGCTCTCCCCTCTCACTGACGATCAGACCCCGGAAGCCGTCGCTCAAGTGCTCGGTCGAGTTCGCGACATGTTCGGCGAGTCTCCGCTGCCAGAGATGTTCCGCGTGTACGCACATGTGGAACCGTTCCTGCGCGACTTCTACATGAACTTCAAGAAGTTTGTGTTCAGCAGTGGTGCTCTGGACGCTCAACAGAAAGCAGCCATCGCCCTGGCCGTGGCCGCCAACGCGAAATGTCCCCCGTGGATCAACTGGCTCTCCAACCGTTGCCAGGAACTGGGATTCAGTTCCCCGCAGGTGGCCGAAATCCTGGCCGTGGGGGCGACGAACGCCATGTACAACACCTTCTTCAAATTCCGAGACCTGAGCGGCAGCTCCATTTTTGAGGGCATGGGTGTCGGGCTGCGAGCCCACACGTTCAACAGCGTATCACTCGGCGAGCCGCTCGTTGAACTGATCAACATCGCAATCAGTGACATCAACGCCTGCAAACCCTGCACAACCGGACACGTGGAAAAAGCCCGTCAACTCGGGATCTCGAACGAGCAGTTACTGGAATGCGTGCAATGCGCGGCAACGATTTATGCCGGCTGTCAGTTTCTCAACGCTGCGGAAAGCTGTACCGGTTGACACGTGGTTTCCCAGCCCGCAGGAGCCGACTGACCCGTTTTCAAAGTCAACACGCAATCCCCCTTTTTCTCGAAAACAAACTTTGCGGCGCTTGAACATCAAAGTTTCTGCCGATACGTTGAAACTATTGAGATTGGCATTAGGCCTCACGCGGTGCCCCGCTCTTTGCCAACCCGTTCGTGAAGTGACTCGAACACAGAGTGCGACTCGTGAAGGTCCAGCCCTTTTGAGGAGGTTTCCAATGGCAACGTCGATGGTCATGGATCCCGAACTGAGCGTTGATCCCGTTGAGGAGATTCGCCTTCGCGTTTGGGCTCGCCAGCACTATGTACCTGCTGGAGAACGTCGCAACTTGCACCCCGTCATTCTGGACGAAATGCGCCGCCGGGACGAAGAACTCGCCGAGTAGGGGAAATCATCTCCACGACAGGATGTCTCAGCACACAGCAGCAGGAGAAGGCCTAGCCAAAGGCCTTCTCCTGCTTGCGTTTACGACTGACCGAATGTGCCCGACCAAGTTTCATCTTGAGGGATCCTCCCCAAAGCCACTAAGCTGCCCCCTCGGTTCGTGTCCTACCAGGGAATGGATTCCCTCATGTCTCGCTGGCCCGCGCTGCTGCGCGACCCCATCTTCCTCGGTCTGATTGCCGCCTCGGTCTTCCTGGGCAGCCAGGCACTCGCATGGGCTTTTTTGCCGATGAGCGGCATTCTGGCCGGAGGTTTCCTCGCCGGGATTGCTTTGCTGCTTCAACAGCGTCGCGCCACGCCGGGTCGCTGGATCGGGCTGCTGGCGAGCCTTGTCGTTTTGTTGACCGCATCCACGCAGACATCGTCTCTGCTGACGCTCACGCTTGCTGGCATGACGGGCTTGATTCTGGCCGCTGCTGTGCAGGCTCCACCAATCCCCGCTCCCGTGGCTGCCACTGTCGTCGCCAAAGATGACACCTTCCCCATGGACGGTCTCGCCGCAGAAGAACTCGAAGCACCGGACGAAGAGTCCGATTCAGAGCAATCTGGTGAATTGCTCCAGCAATGGGAGCGTCGACGGCTCGCGACTGGCGAAGAAGTGATCGAAACCACGATCAAGCTGACATTTGCCGCAGGTGAGCGGGCTCAGACCCTCCATCTGCCGCTGCATCCTCCGCTGATGGGGATTGAGCACGTCCACTGCGAAGTCGTTGATGGGGCCGACCTGGCCTGCGATGTCGATGCGATCCGCGCGTTCGGGATTCGCATCGCCGTGCGTCGTCGCGGTGCTTGTCAGCTGCCACTCGACTCGTACGTCTGGGTTGCCGTATCGGCTTCCCGTGCCTCCACCCGAGCGGCCTGATCCCGCCATACGGGATACGGCTGACGGCCAATCAGTCGCGCCCCGGTTCGGAACACACGATCAACAAACGGTGAGTTGCAGCCAGCACAGTGACGCAGCGCCGTTACTGAAAGGACCCCTCGCCCATCATCAACTTGGAGCGCTTGCTGCGTCCACGACGCAGCACGTTCTTCTGGCGGGAACTGGCCCCGCCATACTCATCCATCATCGCACTTTCCGCGCTCCCCAATCCATAGGGATCCAGTTCGCTACCAACTCCGACATTGGCCAGGGCCTCCTGAGCCTTCTTGATCCCCTCAAAATACTCTGCCTGCTGCTTCTGATGGCTGGTCAATGCCTGGAGTTGAGCGCGCCGCGAATGTCCGTCGTACAGTTCCAGTCCCGCGGGCGTTGCCACAAGGACCTGTCCCATCGCCAGCATATATCCGTTCGCTCCACGCAGCAGTTTGACAGCCTCCTTGCCTTGCCCATGGAATGTGGGGTCAACTTCCAGATCGCCAATCACGTCCGCAACGAAATCCGTTGACTTGAACTTGTACTTTTCTTTTTCAAACACGTTTTCCGCGGGCTTGATCACTTCCGTTTCCACCTCGCCAGCGATTTCCTGTCCGCTGCGGACCTCAAGCTTGGCGTTCATCGTTGTGCCATACCGATTGTCCCACTGGAAAATCTCCATGGAAGCCGATGGCGCCAGTTCATTGTTTCGCGTGCGATTCGGTTCATGAACCCCGGCGAGAAAATAGTCCACGTTGCTCGGCACCGCGGCTGGCTCAGTAATGTTGCTCCATTCCGTCTCGCGGGTTTCCCCTTCGACGACATGAGCCAGTCCGTCCGCTTCAGAAATGCGTCGACCAAAATTCGGATTGGGAATCTTGAATCGCACTCGATAGCGATAGGTCTTTCCTGGCTCCACGCTGAAATCCATGTAGCGGAACAACAGCAACTCTCCGTCGGCCTTAGCCCGCTCCTGAATCCATCCTCGCAGCGCTTCTTTCCGTTCCTTGTCGTTCTTATCAACCAGTTTTTCCAGCAACTGATCCATCCCGGCCGTCGGGGCATTGCCCGCCTGCGGTCCACGAGAGCCTCGAGGTCCGGGCATTCCCGCTGGCATGGACGACTCCATCATATAGGCGGATGAATCGTAGACTGACTCAGAGCCCATCAACTGCGACTGAATTTCGTTCGACCCAAACGACATCGAGGCAAATCCACCTCGCTGCACGGCGGTCTTCTTCACTGCTTTCCGTTCTTCAATCGCCTTCTCGAGCATCAGCGAATTGAGTTCCATTTCCAGCTGAATCTGCTTGTCATCCAGCACGAAGTTCTTAATCCGCGGATGCGTCGCCTGTGAGTACCAGCGCCCGGAAATTCTCATTGGCAATGGCATTGTCACCACCGGGTCGGTGATGGCGCTGTTCACCACATCCGCATCGTAGCCGGCACTGCGGGAGAGAATGTCCGTGGCCACTTCAATCTGTACCGGTTCCCATTCCGACCACGTGGTTGCGGACTGCAACTCCTGCCGCTCCAGTTCAAAGTCAATGATGTAGAACTGACGGGCCGCTTCGGCAAACGGGACATGCATGGCGTCCGCGAAACGCGCAATCTGTTCGCGCACTGGAAACACTGCCCGCACAGAAACAAACGGGAACCCTTCCCCGTTCTTGGTGGGGAGGGCAACACCGCCGCCCAATGGGTCCAGCAGATCCATGCCCGGACCAACGCCTGTGACATCGACGTTCTCGGCATTCCGCATCGCGTCGAGTTCAGGAGCGTAATACTCATCTTCAAGTCCGCCGGGGCCACCGCCCAGATTCCCCGGTCGTTTGCGGAATTCATCGGCAATGTTGGGATCTTCTTCGGGCATCGGTTGAGCCGACATCGCCAGTTCACCAGCCGCATCGGACTCATCGACTTCCGGCAGCAATTCAATCAGCACGCGCCCTGTAGTGGCAATCAGTTCTTCCGGGGCCTTCTTTTCAATTTCCCTCAGCGGCTCCTTGCCACCTGCCGGATCAACGGAGAATCGGGTGGAAGGCTCGTACTGCGCCGGGCTGATAGAAACGAAGAGTTCGTCCCGCACCACCTGAGACGGTGCGGTCTCCGGAGTGAGCGCGTACTTGGCACGCTCTTCCTCCGGCCACACGCTCAATGCCAGATTGTTTCGAGCCTGCTCCACCTTCTGCGTGATCTCACGAGGAGTCCCTTTGTAGGACGACCAGTCGGTGGTCACCAGACCGAACAGGACGATCAGGATCACCATGCCGAACAGGATCTTTTCGACGTGATCAACCGCCGCTTTTTTGAAGTCGAATTTTGCCATAGCAAACCTCGCGAATCAGGACGCAGAGGACAAATTGATAGTCATGTACGAATCGGGCCACTCAAGACCACCTATTCAGGTGGCCCCGCCGGCGCAGGTTCGGGAGTTTCGGCAGCCGCCGGGGCAGCTTCAGCAGGACTTGCTGGAGCCGCCGGATCAGCGGCCGGTGCCGTCGGGTCAGCAGGATCTGCGGGGTCGGCTGGCGTCGCTGGCGTTGCCGCAGGGTCGGTCGCGGCTGGAGCTCCTGGATTTTCCGGAGCCCCCTCTTCAGGTTCGGCCGGCAAGTCGGGATCAACAAGCGCTCCTGTTTCTCCTTCGGTTGCGACCGCTTCAATTTCCGGTTGCTTGTAAATCGTAATCACACCACACAGATGAATGATCACCAGGTCGGGATGATTCATCGCCTCGCTGGCGAAGTTCGGCAAATTGGTCTGATACTTGGCCAGCCACTTGGTGTTGGCAGCCGTCGCCCCCATCATGCCGCCTCCGGATTCGGACGAACCGAAACCACCGCCACCAAAGCTTGGATTTCCAAACCCACCGCCTCCAAAAGATGGTCCGCCAAATGCGGGTCCACCAAAGGATGCTCCTGCTCCCAGATCGGAGCCAAACTCGCTGCCTGGCCCCATTCCTGGTCCAAACTGACCCGCAGGGCTTTGACGACGGGCATACGGGTTTTGCCCGACATGAAACCTCGTTACACGCACTGGCCAGTCGGAGTTCGCCAGCTCAACAATGAAGTCGGGAATCTTCGACTGCATCATGACCAGCGTCAGATAGAACCCCCGTTCCAGATAGGGAGCTTCTTCACTTTCGCCGATGTACCGGATGCGCGGGGCATTGGCTGCCGCCGTGGTTGCCATTCCCATTCCCATGTCCATCATCTCACCGCCGCTGCCTCCCGCAGGCGCGGCATTCGGATCGAGATCCGATCCGTATTCTTCAACCGGGTCAAAGGGCAGGCTGCTGGTCACTCCGGCCTGAGGACCTGCAGATGACAACATCCCGGGGTCCATCATTTCCCCGCCGAAATCTCCGCCCCCCATCCCCTGCGGGGCCTCCAGTTGGGGTTCGCCTGAGCCGCCAAACAGCTTCACCTGATCAATCCGTCGGATCACCGATTCGGTAATGGTGTCTTTGCCTTCGTTGGTCTTGGCAATCGCATCGAACAGCAGCTGCGTCAACCAGATGTCGACCTGTGCAGCCCACACATCCTTCGATGGTGGAGCCACTTCGGCCGCCCCCAGTTGCACCTGTGGAATCGATGAAGCCAGCCACACTTTCTGCTTTTGACTGGGAGGCAACTGCTTCTGATAGGAGAGTGCGACCACCGGCTCGACCGACTCCACCAGCTTCGTCAGAGCGCGCTCGTATTCTCCCTTGTAGACATAGCACGTTTCGATGGCGATATCTCCCAGAAACTTCTTGGGGATGTCGTTCGCAACGAGAGCGGGCCAGATCATACGAGGTTGCTGGTTTTGCCACAGCCCCTCAACCTGCTTCTCCACCTGCTTTTCGTATTCCGCATTCAACGCAGAGAGCTTCCGCGAATAATCTTCGTTTGCGTCCAGGCCTGAAGGAACGCCGCTCTTGACGCCATCCAATGCCGTTTCCCGGGCCGTCGTCTCGGACTTCATCGCACTATTGGCGCTGTAGTAGCCGTAGATCGCCATCGGAAAGATGAGGAACGTCAAAATCCAGAAGTGGTGTCGGATCAGTTTATCCATGATTCATCACTCTCCGGCAGAAGCCAATCGAAAGGATCCGTACCGTTTTCATTCGGTCCCCCCTGCCGCTTCGGTCGTTGCAGCGTCGTCAGCAGCTGGTTCCTCGCCTTCGGTCACAGCCGTGAGATCCTCACGCTCTTCCTCGGGCTTGTATTGCAGCACAAACTGAATTGTAAATGTCGTTCCGGGGTACACTTTCACATCCGCAGACCCTGGTCGGGCCGCCCCGGACCCGGGCTCCAGGCCCGGCGCAGCGCCGGGAAATTCAGGGACTGCTGAACCGGCAAATTCGTCTGGCGAGCCGGGCGCCCCGGGACCGCCGGGAGTACCGAACCGGTTCGTGCCGCTCAATGTGCGGGAGGCTGTCAGGTCCCGCCCCTTGACGTCAATCTGCAGTGGAACGGCCTGCCCCTGCTCCATGATCGTGGCGTGATGAATTCCCAACCTCCGAACATCGCGCGTGGGATACCCTTCGCGATGAATCTGCTGCTGATGGAGGTTATTCAGGAACGTGTTCTTAACAAACAGGATCCCGGCATTCGTGGGCTCATCGGGATTGTTGTAGTAGTGCCGCCCTCGAACGGTCACGACATAGCCTTCACCGGAAGGTGGATTGGCCTGATCGTCAGCCGTCATGTACTTCAGCTGGGCTTCAGGAACCTTGCCAAACCAGTTGGAAACATCCGATTCCTTTTTGGCACTGAATTCGTCCAGCGTGACCAACGGCTTCAGGTTGATCGATTCCGGTTCTGGAGCCCCTTCGGGCAGACGCGGCAAACAATCGACAATCGCGTTGTACACATCAAGCCAGTGCACATCGCGGCGTCCCTCGATCAACGTCGAAAGTCGAGCTTCCGCCGCGCCACGGCGGCCGACTTCTCCATCGTAAGCTGCCTTCAGTGAAGACACCTTGCTCCCCAGATCCTGAGCCTCTTTCTCGGCTTTCGCGAACTCAGGCGTATGCACCACACTATTGGTGTAGGCATTGCCTGCAGTGGAGAGCGTGTAGCCCAGCAGCAGTGATGCTGCCGCGGCCACTGCCCAAGGCTTCTTGCGCTTGATCGTGCGTGCCGTCTGGATTTCCGGCGGCAGCAGCGACGTGCGAATTCGGGTCAGTTTAAGCGTTTGCAGAGCGAGCCCGTATGGAACGGCAAAGCTCAAAATGTTGTCGGCGAACAGTGGCGAATTGACGACCGCATCGCCAGCCAGCGTGCGGAACGCATCCGGCCGATCAACTTCGTACTGCAGGTTCTGCTGCAGGAACTTCTGCAGACCGGCGAGCTTGAAGCCGTTCCCCAATCCAACCACCTTGGCGATCTTGGCCTGTCGCTTCACACTGGAGAAGTAACCGACGGATCGCTGAATTTCCGAGACGTAGTCGTTGAACACCGGTCGCAGAGCCTGGAACACGGCTCGCGGATCAGGTGACTTGGTCGCGTTGCACTTCAGGTGCTCGGCCTTGGCGAAGCTGAGCTTCATTTCCTTGGTGAGTGCCCGCGTGAAGTGATTGCCCCCGATGGGGACGTTACGAATCCAGATGCTGTAGCCATTGGTAACCAGCAGCGTGGTGTTGTCGCAGCCCATGTCGAGGATGATGTAGTAATCATCTCCGGCTTCACCATCCGCATCGCGACGAATGCCGAGTTCGTCGAAGCTGAGCATGTTGTACAGCGACAGCGGCGCCGCTTGAATCAGTTCGACTTCGACCTTGGCGTTGTTGTACGGACGCAGGTACTGGGCAATCTGATCGCGTTTCATCGCGAACAGGCCGACCTCGGCATCCAGCAGGAACCCGCTCTGCTCGGCTCCGGCACCAAGAGGCTGATAGTCCCAGATCACGTCTTCCAGCGCGAAGGGAATCTGCTGACGGGCCTCGTACTTCACGATCTCATGCAGCTTGCCCGCTTCGACCGGGGGCAACTGAATGAATCGCGTGAGGGCCGACTGTCCCGGCACACTGATGCCGACGAGATTCCCCTTGAGATTGTTCCGTCCCAGAAACGTTTCCATCGCCTGCGGGACGATCTCCTCGGGGATCGCATCCGGCTGACTCAGAATCTTGGGAAAGGCGATGTAGTCGAACGCTTCGGCGACAACCTGTCCTGCCGATTCGATGTAGCGCAGCTTGATTGCTTTCAGAGCGGATTGACCAATATCAATCCCCCATGCCGCACGCGTTTCCGCCATGTGATGCCTCGTCGCTGAAAAGCATTCCAATTGCCGGTGAGGTGAACCCTCGTGGGAGTCCGGCAAATCGTATCAGGTCACCAAGGCGACCTGAAGTCTGGGAACTCTTTAAGTTTATGCCAGATGGACCGGGATCGCCAAGCCGATACCTCGTCATTTATTTCAAATCGCGGCCACATCCCCGGCAGACCGCACCACTGAACTTTCGGCTCATCAATTGCGGCCTGTCGAGCCCATCTGCAGTTTGGACGCAGCTCACCACAGGATAGTTCCCGGCCATTCTCCGAAAAGTCCACGACCGCGCCAGGCCAGCCCAGATCTACAAACGGTACATCCAGTACAACCGGCGCCGCTTCTTGTTCCACGCGCAGGTGGCCGATACGCTGCGGTCTTTCCCGCACGCAAAGCTCGTTTCTCCCAAGCCTGGACGCCAAATGCTGACGCAAGAGTTTATTCGTCCTGTCCTGCACAGCCGCACGTTGCGTGGGGTAGCTGGGCTGGCTCTTGTCGTTGGCCTGTACGCGATCCTTGCGGTCTGGAAGGAGAACTCCCCCTACAGCGAAGTCGGAGACATCCCCTCTGAGGTCCACACTTCGCTCACAATGGTCCTCGGATTCCTGCTGGTTTTTCGCACCAACGCCGCCTACAGCCGCTGGTGGGAGGCACGGACGCTGTGGGGCGGACTTGTGAATGCCAGCCGCAACCTGACCATTAAGATTTCCACATTGCCCCGCTCCCCGCGAGATGAGGTGGAGGCCACGGGCCAGCTCATCGCGGCGTTTCCCAAAGTCCTCAAGAATCACTTGCGAAGCGAAGCTCCCGACGATCTTGCCCCCTGGCTGGTTGAGGAATTGCATCGTGTTCAGCATGCCCCGGGATTTCTCGTCTCCATGCTGTACACGCGGCTCAGCCACTGGAAGCAACAGGGCTGGATCGACGGCGATGAGTTGCGAGTCATCGACCGGGAACTCGCCCGACTGCTCGACATCTGCGGCGGTTGTGAGCGGATTCTGCGGACACGGATTGTCCGTTCGTACCGGACCTTTGCCCGTCAATGCGTGCTGATCTTTCTCCTGACCCTCCCCTGGGGCATAGTGAACACCTTCCAGTGGTGGACAATTCCGCTCACCGCCATCACGGCCTATTTCATGCTGGGTATGGAAATCGTGGCGGAACACGTCGAAGAGCCATTTGGGTACGATGATGACGACCTCGACCTGGATGGCCTGTGCCACACAATCGAAGCCTCCGTAACAGAACTCCTTTCTTCAACTAGACTTTCGAACACCACCACAACGTAAACATCGACAACGCCGCATGCCGGACGGGGACATTCCGGGCCGATAGACGGTTGGCATGACCGACGTCGACACAACGATTGAGCGGGACAATCTCAGGCCTTCGCAAGATGTACTGGCCACAATTCGATCAACCGCACCCGGGAATCGAGATCACCTGGCCCTGCCAGGACCACATTGGACAATCGCATCCGGTATTGCTATCTGGCCGACCGATCAACAAAATTCATTAAGTCGTTTCTTCCACAGCACATTTTTCACAGAGCGTTGGCAATTCCAGCCAGCCAGCCCCAAGGTTCTTTTGGGGCTGTGCCGACAAAAAGGTAGACGGAAAGTCGTCCGTGGCTAGAATCGCCCCGGCAATGTTGAGTTCATGACTTAAGCGCGAGATTCGGATGAAGGACGCAGGATGACGGCACAGAAGATCGGGCAGCTCGACCTGGAACGCGTGGCCTGGCTGTTGGAGCAGCTGGGACGGGAGTTTGGTCATGAACCCGAACGTGGCGAACTGCGTCGATCACTCGAAGAATCGCGTGCCGCATGGACCGCGATTGATGATGGGAACTGGTGGAAGGCGTTTGTCGAAGCCGGAGAAGGGCAAAACCTGAGGTTTCGCCTTTCCGACTGTACTGCCGGGGAACTGCGCAGTCTGCTCGACGACGGCGCGTGGGTCATTGCCCCCACACTCACACATGGGATTGCCTCCATCGGACCGTCTTCGGGCCGCAAGTACCGCATCGTCGCCCCGGATTCTGGTCGGCGATTGAGGTTCGGCAACTTGCTGTCGGAGCTGTCTCTCCGCGTTGACGATGGCCGATATCGCTGTCTGGTGGTCATCGCTCACTCCACGCAGCCACATGGCCACCATCTTTCGCCACTGCGACGACTCTGGACTCTGCTGCGTCCGGAAACGGGCGACATGTGGACAGTTTTCGCCTTCGCCCTTGTTACCGGATTACTCGGTCTGGCCACGCCGCTGGCCGTGGAGGCGCTGGTCAACACGGTTGCCTTCGGGCGATTGTTCCAGCCCGTTGTGATTCTCTCCGTAATGCTGCTGGCGTTTCTGGCGTTCCAGGCAGCCTTGCGGGCATTGCAAACCGTTGTTGTCGATATTCTGCAGCGTCGACTGTTTGCACGTGTCGCCGGAGACATTGCCTACCGAATGCCACGCACGCCCATTGCTGGCCTGCACGGCGAATCGGGACGGGAACTCGTGAACCGGTTCATGGAAATCGTCACCGTGCAGAAGGTCGCGGCACAGTTTCTGATGGATGGGATCAACCTTGTGTTGAGCACGATCATCGGGATGACTGTGCTGGCGTTTTACCATCCGTGGCTGCTCGGCTTCGACGTCATTCTGCTGGGGCTGATTGTGTTTGGCACCTTGCTGCTGGGTCGCGGAGCCGTCCATACAGCCATCAATGAATCCAAAGCGAAATACGACACTCTGGCCTGGCTGGAAGATCTCGGCGGCACCGAATTGACGTTTCGCCACGGTGGATCACATGACTTTGTACTCGAGCGGACCGACAGGCTGACGTACAAGTACCTCATGGCCCGCCGCGAGCACTTCCACATTCTGATGCGGCAGATCATATTCGCTCTGGGTCTGCAGGCCGTGGCCAGCACACTGCTGCTGGGTCTGGGTGGCTGGCTGGTCATCAATCAGCAGTTGTCCCTGGGCCAGCTGGTGGCGTCCGAACTGATCGTCGCCACAATCGTGGGGGCGTTCGCGAAGCTCGGGAAGCACTTTGAAAGCTACTACGACCTGATGGCTGCGATCGACAAACTGGGCCATTTGTTCGACCTGCCCATTGAAGATCAGGGAGGACTGCTCAGCTTTCCGGACGACCAGCCGGCGGAAATTGATGTTCACGGCGTCAGCTATACCGGACAGGTTGGCGGTCAGGCATTGGGACATGTCAATCTGCACCTGGAATCGGGAGCCCGCGCCGCTCTGCGGGGCCCCAGCGGCAGTGGCAAAAGCCTGCTGCTGGACCTGTTGTTTGGTATTCGCGAGGCATCAACCGGGCATATTTCCGTCAATGGCATTGATGTCCGCGACTTTCGCCCGGATGTGTACCGTCGGCATGTTTCCCTGCTCCGGGAAGTGGAAGTGTTCGAGGGAAGCGTCGCCGAGAACATCCACCTCGGTCGCCGGGACATTTCCTCCGCAGATGTCCGTCTGGCCCTCAGTGCGGTTGGCCTGCTCGACGATGTCCTGCGGCTGCACCAAGGAATGCAAACGGAATTGGGACCTCATGGAACACCACTTACGTCCAACCAGTTACGCCGCCTGATGCTCGCCCGCGCAATTGTCGCCAAGCCAAGGCTGCTGTTGATTGACGGACTTCTCGACGCCCTGCCGGATGAAACTTCGCGTGACCTGATGACCATGCTGTGCCGTAGCGACCAACCCTGGTCATTGCTCATTGTCTCTGGACACGAACTGCTGCGGCGAGGACTTCGCCAGATCCATCTGCCTGGCCCGACGACGCAAGCTCCCTCTTCGGAATCGGAGGCTTCTCACCATGTCGGTTGATACCACCATCCCCCAGAAAGCGACCCATCCCCGGCCTAAGAACGGACTCAGCCCGGTTGCCTACGACGAAGGAATGATGCCAGCTCTGCGCCTGGCTCGCTCATCCCGGCTGGCCCGACGGATCGCACGATTCCTGTTCTTCGGACTGGTCGCGACGATCGTGGTCATGGTCTACGCCCCGTGGCAGCAGTCAATCACTGGAACCGGAGACGTGATCGCCTTCGCGCCCGCCGAACGTCAACAAACCATTGAGGCTCCGATCAAAGGACGGATTGAGCGTCTGGGAAATGACCTCGCGGAAAACACGTTTGTTCGCAAGGGGGACCTGATTGCCGTCATCTCCGATTTGGACGAAGGCTATGCCGTGCGTCTGCAGCAACAACTGCTCAACAGCCGCCAGGCGGCCATGGCCGCTCATCAGCAGTTGGAATCGGCGCACGCGGCCGTTGACTCAGCACATCTGGTCGTCGAATCCCTGCAATCCCAGGTCGTCGCCTATTCAAAAGTGAAGTCTGAAACGATCGCTGCACAGGATGCTTACGTCGAGATGGCAGAGAAGAAAATCTTCGCCTATCAGCAACAACTCGTGGAATACGAATCCGCCCTGCCCCAGCTGGAAGCGGAACTCAGCCGACTTGAGATCTTGCACCGGGAAGGAAACATCTCCCTGCAAAAAGTACAGGAAGTGCAAGCCAAGTTGCGGGGGCAGCAGGCCAAAGTCGCCAAAGCCCAGGCTGACCTCGAAGGTGCCCAGGCCGAATTGATCGGCAAGCAGCGGGAACGGGTCGCGAAAATCGAAAAGGCACAAGTCGACATCGACTATGCCGAAGCGTCTCTCCGCAAGGCCATGCAGGATGTCTCCAAGGCCCGACAGGAGGTCGGCAAAGCGACCCAGGAGACCAACAAGGCCGAAAAAGATGTACTCGAGTCAGAAACCAAACTGGCCCGGCAGGAACAACAGGTGATCACGGCTCCGTTTGACGGATACGTCGTGCAGATTCTCCCGAATAATGGCACGGCCATCCTCAAGGAAGGCGATCCCATCTGCACCATCGTCCCCGCCACCAGCGAACGGGCCGTGCAGATCTGGGTCAATGGCAACGATGCGCCGCTGATTGAACCTGGCCGGCACGTTCGGCTGCAGTTCGAAGGCTGGCCTGCCATTCAATTCTCGGGATGGCCATCAGTCGCCGTGGGAACATTTGGAGGATACGTCTCCTCAATCGATTCCACCGACAACGGGAAAGGGAAGTTCCGGATTCTCGTCCGCCCGGATGAAAATGATGATCCCTGGCCGGATGACCGCTACTTGCGCCAGGGAGTGCGGGCCAATGGATGGGTACTGCTCAATCAGGTTCCTCTCTGGTTCGAGTTCTGGCGCAGCCTGAATGGCTTCCCTCCGTCCGTAGCGGCTCCGGACAGCGACAAAGCCAAGAAAAGCAAGCCTCCCAAACTTCCCAAGTAGTGCTGCCACTCCCGCGTCCAGCGCAGTTCAGACTTGGGAAGTGGTACCGATTGTATGGTTTGCAATGGCTTTCGGGACGGCAACCAATAAGCACACCGTATCGAACAATTGCCCACGGGACGCGGTCGATCGACTCGAGACACGGCGTCAATTGAGACGATCAGAAGGAAGCTGCAATGTGCAAGCATTCCTCCCGATTCTCTCAGTGTAACGGTTCTCCGGTGATGACCGCCCGAATTTTCCTACGGACGCGCCTGACTCCGCTGCTGTTGTTCGTGCTGTCCATTTGTGGTTGCGCAACCCGTAACCACAGTGTTCAAAGCGAGGTGCAGCCCAAGGATCGTGATCCGATTTCCATCGCAGCTCAGTCACCACCAAAGGTCGATGGTGACAGCGATCATGCTCAGGAAACGCAATCGTCCATTCGCCTCACAGCGACCGACGAATCAGATCTGCTGGGGCCATCGATCGTCGCCCCGGAATCCGAATTGCCTCCCGCACCTGGGCCAGCCACCGATGAGTTGCCCGATCCGGTAACGGCAGTCACGCTGGACAAAGTGATTGAGTCGGTCTACTTCAGCTATCCATTGCTGGAATCGGCTCTGTATTCGCGGAACATTGCCGAGGGCGAGCAGCTCGCCGCATGGGGAGAGTTTGACCTCAAACTCAAAGCCTCCACAGCGAATGGTCCGGTAGGATACTACGAGACCTATCGCCACACGATTGGTGCAACGCAACCGACCTGGAACGGGGGGGAGGTTTTCGCCGGATATCGCGTGGGGCGTGGCTACTATCAACCCTGGTACCTGGAACGCCAGACCAACGATGGCGGTGAGTTCAAAGTCGGTGCCAGTATTCCGCTGTTGAGAAACCGAGATATCGACGATCGACGTGCCGGTGTCTGGAACAGCGATTACGGTCGGCAAATCGCCGAACCGGACATTCAGGCCCAGCTCATTGGATTCGTGCTGGAAGCTTCCTATGTATACTGGGATTGGGTTGCCGCATCGCGCAAGCAGGAAATTTACAGCAACCTTCTCCGTCTGGCCGAAGACCGCATGGAACGAATTCGGCGGCAGGTGGAAGAGGGCTTCCTCGATCCGCCTGAGCTGACGGACAATCGTCGGCTCGTGGCTGATCGAAAAGCCAAACTCGCCGACGCCCAGCGGAAGTTTCAGCAGACAGGCATCAAGCTGTCGCTCTTTTATCGCGACGCAAACGGGAAATCGATTATCCCCAGCATCGACAGCCGCCCCACGTTTCCACAGCCGCAACCGATTTCGGAAGACCAGCTCGAATCGGACCTTCTGATTGCCTACCAGAACCGTCCTGAACTGGTCCATCTGGACCTGAAGCGACAGCAGCTCAACGTTGATTACGCGAATGCAGAGAATGACCTGCTGCCGAATCTCGATGCCGTCATCACCGGATCACAGGATGTCGGACTGCCCACCAGCAGCAAGCGAGACAAGTCACCCTTCGAACTGGAAGCCGGATTGTTTGCCGATGTGCCATTGCAGCGTCGCAAAGCCCATGGAAAGCTCGCGGCGATTGAAGCCAAGCTGGCGCAGCTGCAAGCCAAGCGGCAACTAACCACAGACAAAATCGCCGTTGAGGTCCGCAATGCTTATGTCGCCCTCGACAAGGCATATCAACAGGTCCTGGAAACTCGATTGGCAGTGGCTCTGGCTGAAGATCTTGCACGCCGGGAATCGCGGAACGAGGAACTTGGGCTGTCCGATATGCTCAAGGTCTCACTGCGCGAACAATATGCTGTGGAGTCCGCTGTGAAGCAGGTTGACGCTTTGACTCAATATCACAAAGCTCAGGCTGACTACCGCGCCGCGCTGGCCCTCGACCAGCTAAACTAACTCGAAGCGCAAGCGAGAGAATCAAAATCTGCCCGAAACGCAGGCGAAGGAAAACCCAAGCGTCGCAGGCAGGGTAAACGCGCTACGACCTCTTGCCTGGGCTACGGGAACTTCACTCCGAGTGACACTGCATTGTCGGGAACTCTGGGTCCGACCCGACCGCGACGGAAGCATTCCGCTTAATCAGAGTGACTTCGTTGCCCTTGGAGTTGTATACCACCTCGTCCATGAAGGACCGCATCAGCAGCATGCCGCGCCCACTGGGCCGATCGAGCGTCTCATCATCTGTCGGATCAGGAATCTGCGAGACGTCAAACCCCGGCCCCTGATCGCGGATTGTGAAGCATCCTTCGGCCCCGGAAATCCGGCAGTGCAGCCGAACTCGGCGGCGATGAAAGCGAGGATCCTCCTGACGCTGCGCGATCGTTTGTTCAAACAGGTCGTCGCCACTCTCCCGAAGATCCGAGCTGACCTCGAGATTGCCATGCACAATGGCATTCACCAGCGCCTCTTCTAATGCCACGCTGATTCGAAATCGCCCAGCCAGATCACACAGACCCGCGGCTTCGCAGGCATCAAGCAACAGCTCAACGGTCGGCGTGACCTTTGACTTGTCGTTGTCGAGTTCGAACTCGAATCGGTGATCATTGGATGGGGACATGGAGGCACACTTCCCTGAGATCATCTCGCCACTGGGCAAGAAGCACCAATTTTACTCAGGCAGTTGGTTAGGTTGCCGACAGGACAATACAAAAATCGCTGCTGGCAACAGGTGATGGAAACTTCGAACGAACTTTCACATCGACAGCCATCACTATTATCGGCTGCCCTCAATTCGTGACCTGCGTCGAATGGCCGAAAGGTCGAAGCCTGGATGGGAAATAACGACGGAAATCACGTACAGAGCACGATTTTATACGGATTGTAGCACTCAATTGTCACTCTTTCCTTCCGAAACTCACCCCGGTTTGTCCCTTTCGAGACCGGGGGATGTTCAACTTTGCCACACTCTTTCGTCTGTAAGCAGCACAACATCAAGCCTTTCGAAACGACGAGCCGGAACCTGTTTCGCCTTGTTTGGACTGGAATCTGCGGCCTGATGAAAACCTCGAAGGCCTCTCGCAACGGTGGTCGGTTTAGCCCATGAAACTCGAATACGTCACAATCAGCACCATCACAGCGCCCACCACCAGTCGCGAGATCAGCTCCAGTCCTTGCGTCACCTGGTGGTTCATTTGTGGCGGAGACGCGGTCTCCCGGTAACGTCTGCGTGAATACAGCGTCCCCAGATAGGCACCCGCAGCGGCTCCGGTGATTGCTCCCAGCAACGCGAGTATCGTCCCGATCAGCGGGATCCACAGCAGCATCAGTGCCCCAAACAATCCCCCGCTGCCAGCCCCGATGACAGTGTTCTCCAGGCCGGCCAACTGGTTCTGGCGAGCCAGTCGCTGCCGATGTCTCGCTGCATAGGCCAGCGATTCCCCGAGCAAAGCCAGTGTCGCCAGGAACGCGACCGACCAATAACCAAACCCCAATCCATTGGGTCTGGCCGGGAAGAAGCTGGCATACAGGGCTGCGAAAGCGACGAGCATCCAGTTGCCAGGCAATCGGCAGACGTTCCCCGCCCAGATCGCCACATTGACAACGATCAGTCCCAAGCCGCTCAGGTAGTACGCCCAGTCAGGAAGCATGCGCAGTGAGTCAAAACATTTCCCTCGCGCAGCTTATCGACCGCGGGGGAAGCGATGCGACAGTAACATCCCCCGCCCCGGAGTCAACGACGTCACAGTCCCAAGCGGAACTGCGACATCGTCACCACCTGAAACCCAACTAACGATTGAACAAGAACGCCGGGCTGTTGATCAGAGCCCAGGTCAGATCCTGTGCTGTCGTCAACCGGATGTCCTTCAGTTGGCCCGCACTCAACCCGACCGCCCGTTCCAGCCGAGCCAGTCGCGGGTCCCTGGGTAGCGGCTGACTGACCTCGTCGAGAACCTTCTTCAATTCAACCAGTTTGGGGTCCTCTGGCCGCGGCTTACTCACCTCGGCCAACGTCTTCTCCAGCCTGGAGTATTCAGAATCCATCTTGCGATGGTATTCGCTCAGCTCTTTCTTCTGCTCCTCGGTGCGTTCGGCTTCAGCCGTCTGAACGATCTTCAAAATGTTCTCCGGAATTCCGAAGTTGATCGGCGGAGCGGCGTTGGTCACTGAGAGGCGGAATCGACCAATCGTGTGATCCTTTCCCTGATACATCTGGTCTAAGGTGAAGTGCAAAACGATCTCACCTTCCAGTGTCAGTGGTTCCTTCAACTCAAAGGTCGCCACGCGGTTCTTACCGATTTCCGGACTGGTCGCCCAACCATTGGCTGAGCTCTTCTTCTCTCCGTCGATGGTCGTGGCCACATCATAATTTTTCTGACTGAAATCGGCCTGGGCATTCTGGAGCACAAGCGTTTGCTTCTCTTCGGGCTTCCCCTTCGACCAAGCCTCGACAGTGAACTCCGTCAGCACAAAGTTGCCGTTACTTGCTCGCCCCGGGCCATTCGAAGGCAGGCGCGGATCCGCAAACAACTGCAACTTGATCCCCGTAATCCCCGTCAGGCTGGTTTCCGCAGTGACAGTGTAGTTCCCGGTCCGGTCATTGGGCCCCGTCACAAAGATGGAGTTGTCCTCTTCACGTTCCAGCTTGGCCTTGGTGGTGGACTTCAGCTCGCGTGGCTCAAGAATCGTCCATTCCGTCTCTCCGGAAGCAACCCCCTGCTCCCAGGCGGCCAGCTTCTCCGGCAGAGACGCCTTGTAGTCTTCCAAGGCCTTCGTCGCGGCGGCAATCTTCTCCTGACGAGCCTTCTCGGCTGCCTCTTCCCGCTCACGAATCGGCTCCCAGTAGGCATCGTATACCTGCTGTGCAGCCGCGATGGCCTGCTCCCGCTTCGCTTCCTTTAGTGCCAGCACCGGAGCGATCGACTCGCGATAGGCCGCCAGTTCCTGCTCCAGTTGCTGATGCCCGGCCTGCAGGTCCTGCATCAACTGCACGGTCGCGGCAATCTCATCCGAGTGAGCCGGACGGTTCAGAACCCGCATGAAGATCTCATTGATCAGATCCGCATCGTCGGGAATCTCTTTCACGAGTTTCGCGATGGCATTGTCCGGCTGAGAAATTGCCTCACTGACCGTCGGGCCGTTCATCAGCGACATAATTGGCCCCAGTTGCAGATCAGCCGACCGTTCGCATTCGCAGGCCGACTCCCGGACGGGACGCCCCAGCGTCGCCAGGAAATTGTCCGCCAACTCCACACCGACATCGGGCAATGCGGCGGCACGTGTTCCCGCAGGCACACCGGGAATCGTCATGCGGGCTCCGGTCACCGTGTAAACCGAATCGTACAGCACCTCGGCTGGCAGTCGTTTCGGCATGCCATGGGAATAGTTGGTCACATCGTCGGCATTCCAGTCGTTGGTGGCGACCGACAGCTGGTAGGTGCGGCTCTGGCAAATCGTGCGCATCAGGAATCGAACATCGAATCCAGACTCAATAAACCGCTCGGTCAGCCAATCGAGCAGTTCCGGATTCGAGGGCGGATTTCCAGCACGAATGTCGTCGATGGGTTCAATCAGCCCTACCCCCAGCAGGTAGCCCCAAATTCGGTTGGCATAGCTGCGGGCAAAGTAGTCGTTATCGGGATTGGTGATCCAGGTCGCCAGATGCAACCGCCGAGTCCCCTCCTCGGCCACTGGTATTTCGCGGTCGTACGGCACAAGAGGAGCCGTCACTTCCCCGGTGCGGTCATGCTTGATCTCGCCGCTGTCGTTGTCAAAGACCACTTCCCACAACGGCTTGGCTCCCTCGACGGCCGTTCCGCCAATGTTGCCGTCCTTGTTCTCTGGATCCCGTTTCAACCCCACCTGACTGAAGAACGCAGCCGTCTGGTAGTACTGGTCCTGGGTCCAGCGTTCGAATGGATGGTCGTGGCACTTGTTGCAATTGAACCGCACTCCGAGGAACAGGTGCGTTGTGTTCTCCATCATTTCCGTCGGCTCGCGAAGAATCTTGTAGTACGACGCGGCCGGGTGAACTTTGTTTGACCCATCAGCGATGAGAATCTGACGGCAAAACTCGTCATACGGTGTGTTCGCCGCAACCTGTTCGCGAATCCAGCCGCGGAACAGCTTCGCCCCTTCCGCCCCAAGAAACTTCCGGTTGACCTGCAGCAGGTCCGCCCACTTGTTGGTCCAGTAATCGACAAACGCTTCGGAACCAATCAGTTCATCAACCAGAGCATTTCGCTTTTCCCGGGTGGGACGCGAATCGGCCAGGAACGCACGCACGGCGTCGGCCGTTGGAGGCAATCCCGTCAGGTCCAGCGAGACACGACGAATGAACTCATCATCCGTGCACAGGCCCGAAGGCGCAATCTTCATCCGCTGCCACTTCGCTTCGACGAGTTTGTCGATTTCATTCCAGGTTTCCGGTTCCTGCCATACAAATCCCGTGCGATCTCCCATCACGGTCAGTGTGGTGGCGGCGTAACGCCCTTCAAAGCGAGCCAGCAGTGGCGATTCTCCGCGACGGATGGCGGTCACAATTCCGGCCCGGTTGATTTCGGCACATTCGGTGTTGCCACTATCGATGTAGGCTTCTCCGGACACATCGCGTATGGAACCGTCTGAATATGTCGCCACGACGCGCATCTGCTGACGGGCCCCAATCCGCTGCACCACCGGGTTCTCGGGCTCCAGGCGAATGCTCTCCACGCGCGGAACATTCAGATCGAGCTGAGCCCCTTCGGCAATCCAGCGCCGGACGGTTTCATAATACGGATGCCCGGGCGTAGTGAGCTGACCACCAAAATGGGGGACCGCTCCGGTAGCTTTCAGCAACATCAGGCTGTTGTCAGGCGACGCCACATTTGTTCGACGAGACTTCACATCATCAGTAAAAGCCCGCACATCGTAGATGGGATCATATCCACGCAGAGAAAGCTTAAATCCGTTCTTGCCATCTTTCGCACCGTGGCAGGTTCCCTGATTGCACCCCATCCGGGACAGCAAAGGGTTCACATCTTGAATAAAGCTGACGGGGCCGGAATTCGTCTGACCGGAAACCTTGATGGGGATCACAACAGTTTGCCCATCGAGAGCGACAGTCAATGTTGCCTCACCATCCTTCAATGCCGTCACGCGACCACGAGAGCTCAAACTCGCTGCATCGCCCGAAAGCGTCAACTTGCCGATGCGAGTCACGTCCACCGCGTCTCCCGTATCGAGCGTCGCGGTCACCAGTACCTGGGCGTAAGCATGCGGTCCATGCAGGTCAACCTGCTGTGGAATGACCGTCAATTGCGTCACCTTCGTCCCCGAGGGAAGTGCCTCGGGCGCGGGAACGCCGTCGCCAGCTTCAGCATGAGCAGGATTGTGCTCCGCCTGAGTCAGTCCGTCACCGGGCGACAATTCGATCGGAGCAAACTCCTTCACGATCGTCCCATCAGCTGGATTGAGCAGTCGAATGGTGCCATCGGCACCGGCTGCCGCGATCGCGGATCCATCGGGCGCGTAGCTTAGGGCATACACACCGCCCGGAATCTCTGTCTGGGTCAGTACACCAACATCTGCTGTCACATAGGCTTCCAGCTTGTCCTTCTCTTCCTGGTTCTGTTGAGACACGGTCTTCTGAACGATGCCCTTGATGTCATCGGGCATCGCCGGATCAAAGTCCGCCTTGCATGTGAAGACCTGCCCTTTCCCATCCAGGCTGGACCCGCAGGCAACAGACTTGCCATCCGGAGCATACGCCACGCCATAGATGCGTCCCACCATGGGAGGGAAGCGTCGAATCAGATTGGCATCATCACCAATCACGCGTTTCGTAATGCGTTCCATGCGATAAATGCGAGGCACTCCGTCCGAACCGCCCACGAGCACTTCATCTCGCTCGGGATGTCGGGCCAGTGCGGAGATGCCCCCTTTCAGGGCACCGGGCGTAATGGATGTCACGTTGTCGACAAACCGCTGCGTTCCCACTTCGTACAATTTGGTCGCCATGTCCCGACCCACCGAGACGATCTTCGAACCATCAACCGAAAAGACCGTCGCCAGCGGCCAGTCATCATGAGCCCCGTTGAAAAAGACCTGTTCCCCCGTTTCCGCATTGAACCCGCGAACTGTGTTGTCCACACAGCCAATCGCAACCAGTGTCCCATCGGGTGACCAGCTCACACCATAAGTGGTGTCGAAGGTGACCGGCACAGACAGCGCCAGCTTGGGGCTTGTCCCGGCTGGTTCGCCGAGATTCCAGATCTGCAATTCCCCCATCCGACCGGGCTTGCCGCCGCTCACGGCGAGTCGCTTGCCATCCGGAGAAAACGCAACGGCTTCAATGCGTTCGGAAACCCCAATCAAACGGGCTACGAGCCCCGAGCCGTCAGCGCGATGCAGCAGCACTTCGTGGAATCCGGAAATCGCCAGCAAAGTTTTATCCGGCGAATACGCCAGCGACGTCACAATCGGCGGGCGGGTATACATGGGGGGATGTTCGAGATCGTAGCGCTGCCGGGCATTGTCCGGCGTATCGTCCTTTGCCCCCTGGGTGATCCAGCGGCGAACCAGTTCGATTTCCGGCGCCGTCAACGCAGGTTTCCCCTTGGGCATTTCTGCCTCGCCGTCGGCATTGGGCGTAATGAGACTCAGCAGATAACTCTCTTCTGGATTTCCCGGAACGATCGCTGCATCGCCGCTCTCGCCTCCTTTGATCAGGTCGGCCATGTCCGTCATGACATAGGCACCACTCGACTTCGCCGGCTGATGACAGCCCTGGCAATGGGCCTGAAAAATCGGCCGCAGGTCTTTGTAGTAGCTGACCGGAGCAGACGGCTCATCGGCGGAGACAATCCAGGGGCCGCAGCAAACAGCAAAGGCCCACAACGTGAGAAGTCGTTGCATTGACATAGTGCGTTGAATCAGGACTCAAGAGGCAGGAAACTGCCCGGGGTACCTCGCGGCACCACAGGCCATGAGTCACCAGTCCACCATCCAGGACGCAGGAGGGGTAGCCGTTCTATCGGCAGGCGGGGCCCTCACAGGGAGGGCTGACAGGCCGTCCGTCGACGACCCATCAACTAACAGTTATACACGTCCCCCGAGGCACAAGCAAGAGTTTTGAAGTCGGCTGCAACTCCTCGACTATAGACTTGCCGAACTCGTAATCGCGGGCTCAGGACCAGCAAATCCGCTCGCTTGCCGACGGTGAGACTTCCCGTGTCCTCATCAATGCCCGTTCGCTCCGCCGGAGTGAGGCTGGCCATTCGCACCACTTCCGGCAAGGTCGCCGTCGTGGATCGTGACATCTCGCGAACCATGTGATCCATCCCCTGCACCGAACTGGCCAGCGAACCATCAGCAGTGCAGCCCACGGCCCCGGTATTCTCGAACAGCGAGCCGGTGTCCGCCGGTCCAAATCGATACTCGCCGGGTGGCATGTCGAGTGCTCGATTGCAGTCGGTCACCAGGCACAAGCGGCCCGGGCCCAACATGCGAAAGGCAAACTCCAGCAGTTCGGGAGCCAGATGCTGTCCATCGGCAATGACTTCGGTACTCATTTCGGGATGCATCAGCACAAATTCGGCCATGCTCCCCTGCATCGGCGTTCCCAATCGCTGCCGCAGCGCCGGCACGGAACTCATTGCACACCAGAAGTGATCCACATGCCGCATACCCAACTTGAACGCCCGAGCCATCTCCGACCAGCTGGCATTCGAATGCCCGCAGGTGATCAGGCACCCGGCCCGCTGCGCCGCCTTATAGAACGCATCCGCCCCGGGCAGCTCCGCGGCACAGGTCGCAATCCGAATCAGCCCCGTGGCAAAGTACGTCTTGAACTCCTGAGGCGTCGGACTCCGTCGCCCCGCCTGTGAATGACATCCCACCTTGTCCGGCGCAAAATACGGCCCATACAGATGCACGCCGGGAATCGTCGGCAGGCCCGGCACATCGGCCTGTTGAACCTGCGCGCAGGCGTGCAAAAAGGCATGCAGCTCTTCGGGAGTACCGGTTGTGCTCGTGGGAAAGATTGTCGTCGTGCCATGGCGCAGGTGGGCGCAACACGCCTGGTGGACGGCCTGTGGCGTTCCATCCATGAAATCCGCCCCGGCTCCGCCATGGACATGCAGGTCGATGAATCCCGGCGAGATGTATCCTCCCTTGGCATCCACCACCTCAACTCGTTGAGGCAACTTCGCACTCTGCCCCACATAGGTGATGCGGTCTCCCACACAGCGAACAACACCTCGCTCCAGCAGTCTGTCCGGCAGAATGACAGTGCCGTTGACGAATGCAATCTCACGCATGACTTGCTCCCCCGTTGTTGAATCCGCTGCTCTTCTTCAACACGTTACAAAGACTGAC
>JAGQPW010000033.1:35542-43439 GCA_020426515.1 Planctomycetaceae bacterium
CTGAGGCCACGGGAACGCACAAGAATCGCCAATTGCGAGAAAAACCGGGATTCCCCATCCGGCAATCTGCTCTCCCCTTGATTCAAGATTTCAAACGGCTACCATATTGCAACTGAGTCTCAATAACACCTTGCCCGCAGTTCCTCCCATGTCGGAAAAACTCTGCGAACTCAAGAAGGTCCTCAAGACCGAGTTCACGCAATTCGTGCAACTCGTCTCCGAGCCGACCCACGTTTGCAAACGCTGCGGACGCTGCGCCAACAGCAAGAAGCTGCTTTGCAAGCCTGAGCGGCTGCCCAACTAGTCCGCTCCCCTGCGGTTGTGTTTTCGCGATGTCGCTGTCCCCTGTCGCGGACCAGCGTACGTCAGGTGATGAATCGCCGATGCGCACAGCCTCTCCCGGTACGCTTGCCTGCCGGGTCAGCGATGATCTATCAATTGGCGATCCTTTCTCTCTTTCGCTGACTCCATTCGGAACCTGACATCATGGGCGCGCCACCGATCCCCCCCACTTCAGACCAGGTTGCCCAAAAGCTCGCCAGCCTGAAGCTCTCGCTGGACCCGGAAATCAATTACGCGCTCGACAGCATGTTTCCGAAAATCGAGGGCTGGTTTGCCAATGGGCCAGTGAAGAAAAAGGCCAAGCTCATCCACCTGCTTGAGCCCACCCTCATCGAGCTGCTCAAACCGAACGAACGAGTGCTGTTTGTGGCCAAAGGCGTGCAGCACTCATTTGTTGAGTCGATGTTCATGGGGGCGATGTGGGCCGCCATGCTCAATCAAATGGCGTTCGTGTTAACCAGCGATCGCGTACTGATGATTCGGACCGATACGCGCGGCAATCCCAAGCACCAGTTCTGGGTCATCTACTACAGCGAAGTCGACGACATCAAAACCTCGTGGACAGGTGCCGTACAGCTCAAACTGCTGGATGGAAAGAAGCCTTCCTTTGGTGGTTTTCCCAAAGCGGATCGCGCCGCGATGAAGGCCGTGTTCGACACCGTCCTCCGCGAACATGAGGAAAGCGGTTACACACCAGATGCATCGCAGTCGATGGAGACACTCTGCTGTCACTGCTATGACGCAGTTCCCGAGCAGTCATTCGCCTGTGTGACCTGCGGAACCACCTTCTGGAAGCCGATGGAGCTCTCTCTGCGCAGTCTCCTGTTCCCCTCCTGGGGCGACATTCTGATGAAGCACTACCTGTTCGCTTCCATGGAAATGTTCGGCTACCTGATCGGCCTCACGATTGTCATCATCATGCTCACGAACTCCGATGGCCCCGATGAACTCATCGGCGGAATCGCTGCTCTGGCCATCTTTCTATTGTTCGCTCATGGTGTGGATGCCATGCTCACGTACATGGTCGGCAGAAAAGGGCTGTACCCTCGAACAGCGCCCACCAAACAGATCGAGCAACTCGATTAGGCCGTATCATCCTGGCTGATGACATCCAACACTGGATGCCCAAACCAGCACGAAGCGCCAGCGAGTGAAACCCCGCAAACAAGAGCATCCAGATCATCCACACCTGCGTTTCGGACCGGTATGAAACGATGGTTCACCGGACCTGGCCCACTGACGTTTCACACGCAGCTATTCGCTCACCTGCTCCTGAACGCCACTCCATCGGGGGCGCCCGCGCAGCCAGTTCCAACCGGCCAGAGTGTCGAAAAAGATCAGGTTGATCACCGGCACGATCAACAGCGTGAGGACCGTCGCGAAGATCAGTCCAAACGTCAGGGTCACGGCCATTGGAATCAGAAACTTGGCCTGGAAGCTCTTTTCAAACATCAGCGGCGTCAGTCCGGCGGCCGTCGTGAGTGTGGTCAGCAGAATCGGTCGCAGCCGCAATGTGGCCCCATCGAGGCTCGCCTGAAACGGGGTCATCCCGTCACGAATCCGACGGTTAATGAAGTCGACGAGCACCAGTGAGTCATTCACCACAATGCCGGTCAGGGCGACCAGCCCAATCGCGCTCAGAATCGTCATGGGGTTGTCCGTCAGCCAGTGACCAATAATGGCTCCCTGAACTCCAAACGGAATCGCCGCCATCACCACCAGAGGCTGCACATACGAACGAAACAGCCCCGCCAGCATCATGTAGATCATCACCAGCGCTAATGGGAACGCGAGTGCGAGACTGCCAAAGCTTTTCCCCTGCTCTTCCTGGCTCCCCAGAAACTCGACCTTCACGCCTGGATGCTGCCGCTGAATTTCCGGCAGGAACTCCGTTCGCACCGCTGTCATCACATCGCTGGTGCGGGTCACAGCGGTGTCGATATCTCCCACCACGGTGATCGTTCGCCGCTGCTGAGCCCGATGAATTTGCGTGTAACCTCGCGTCTCTTCGAGATGAGCCACTTCTTCCAGCGGAACCCAGCCTCGCTTTCCGTTCGCAACTGGCGTCGGCAACCACATCGACTCGATGTTGTACACATCTCGCCGTGAGTCCTCTGGATAACGCACCATAATTTTGACATCTTCGCGATTCCGCGTGATCCGTCGGGCTTCCGCCCCGTAGGTCGCCGCACGGACATGCGATCCCAAAGCTGCTTTGGTGATTCCGGTCGGGCGAGCCGCTTCACGAAGTTCCAGCCTCAGTTCGCGTTTTCCCTCATCGAAGTCATCCCCCAGATCTACGACACCTTCGTATGTGGCCAGGTGCTCACGAAACTTATCCGCCACCGTCTGGATCTCGTCGAATCGAGGCCCAGAAACGCGAATTTCGATGTCCTTTCCAGCGGGGCCCCCATTCATCACCTCCCACTTAATCGAATTCACGCCCGTCAATGACTCGGAAATCTCACGCAGTTTCGCCAGCACTTCCTGGCTCGATGACATCCCACGGGCCTCTCGTTCATCGGCAGCCAGCAGTTCCACCCACACCTGCCCCAGGTGCGATTGACTGTTGGCCGATGCCGACCCTTCGCCTCCAACACTCATAATCGAAGCCACATCCATCGAGACGCTCTTAATCTCAGGGAGCGTCCCGGCAAAGTCACTCAACACGCGCATCCGCTCTTCCACCGCATCGGCATTCGAGCCAACGGGCATTTCCACCTGGGCATACATCGATTCAGCATCCATTTTTTGAATGAACTGCCATTCGACGATGTTGCCAATTGTGTATCCGGTGGGAGTTTTTCCGAACAACAGCCCCAGCGACATCATGCAACACCCCACAGCGACGGCCATGGAAACATACCGCCAGCGCAAAGCAATCTTCAGCAGCGCCCCATAGGATTTCATCAACAGTTGCATAAAGTGATGCTGCAGATTCGACACCGCATGCAGCACTCGACCAATCGCCGTATGCGAAACATGCTCCTGCTTCTTGCGCAACTTCGGCAGGTGCCGCAGGTGAGCAGGGAGCACAACCAAGGCTTCCAGCAGCGACACGGAAAGAGCGGCGATCACCACCAGCGGAAGCTGTTTCATGAAGTCGCCGATCCGCCCCTTGACGAACATCAACGGGAAGAACGCAGCGACCGTCGTACTCACCGCGACGATCACCGGCCACATCACTTCTTCTGCACCCTGAATGGCCGCTTCGCGCGCCGGCATCCCCTCTTCCACACGGCGGTAGATGTTCTCGCCAATCACGATCGCATCATCGACGATAATGCCCAGCACGATAATCAGCCCAAACATCGACAGCAGGTTCAGCGAGACACCAAAGAATGCCATCACCACAAACGTCCCCAGAAACGAAACCGGCAATCCAATCGCGGTCCACAGCGCGACTCGCCAGTTGAGGAACAGCATCAGGCAAATGACCACCAGCACCAGACCGGCCCGACCATTGCGAATCATCAAATCGAGTCGACCTTCCACAAAGCGGGCCAGGTCGGTGTGAGTCGCCAGATGATACCCGTGCGGGTAGGGAGTCTGCCGCGCTTCCTCATAAATCTTCATGGGATCGGGCCGACCGGCAATCCGGTCCACGCTGCGGCTCACTCCAGACTGCAAGGCCATCCCCCACCGCTCGTAGAACGGTAGGTCTGCTGGAATGGCATACGGATCAAACGGGGTTCCCTGCTTCCCGGCAATGAACGCTTTGATCAACGTGGAAATCTGAATGGCATCCTGCGAAGACGTTTTCTGGACGATCAGATTGGCAGAGCGTTTTCCACCCCAATAGCTGCGGACGTCCGTATCGACGAAGTCATCGCGAATGACCGCCACATCACGCAGTCGAATCACCCGGCCATCCGGCAACGCACGAACTTCCAGGTTCTCCAGGTCCTTTCCTTCGCGCTCTTCGCCAATGGTTCGAACGGCGACCTGCGAGCGTTCGCCCTTCAGGTTGCCGCCGGAGATATCGAGGTTGCCCTGACGAATCGCCAGGGCGATTTCATCGAACGTGATGTCGTATTCCAGCAGGCGTTCGGGCAGCACCTCCACACTGATTTCATCGTCGCGCAGCCCCGACATCTGCACATCACTGACGCCGGGCAATGTCAGGAGATCGTCCTTAACCTGCCTCGCTGCCCGCTTCAAATCCGCTTCTGCCCCGTCGCCATACACCGACACCATGATCACCGGCAGTGTCGGCTCAATCTTGGTGACGGTGATTTTCTCCAGGTCGTCTGGCAAGTCCTGCAGGGTGTCGATTTCGTTCTTCACTTCCTGCAGCACGACATCCACATTCTTGACCCAGTTGTACAGCGTCAGCGTCGTGGAGCTGATCCCTTCGGAAACGCGCGAGTCCACCTTCTCCACTCCGTCCACATCGCGAACCGCTTCCTCGACCTTAATGGTGATGGCCCGCTCCAGTTCGTCGGGCTGCGTCGCCGGGTAAACCGCGACAATAGCAATCTGATTGGGCCGGCTTTCCGGGAACATTTCCCGCACCAGCGTGGCGGCGAAGCCGGCTCCGGCCAGCAGGGTGACGATCATGATCATGTTGACCATCACCGGATTTTCGACACTAAGACGAGGCAATGACATAGAGGCAGCAGACTTAAGGCCGTAGGCTGATCACTGGACGCCGCAGATTATAGACAGCAATCCATCCGGCGAGGAGCAGTTCTCAAAGGAATCCGCACTACTGCCGGGTGACCATGGGTCACGAACGACTGGATTGGGGTTCCTCGGGCGAGACGGTACGATGCCCGACAACGACTACACCTCCGAACCCGATTCGACATGTCCGCCTCATCTGCCAGCACTGATCCGACCTGTGATGTGGGGATTGTCTGCGCGCTGCAAATTGAAATCGCCCCCTTCCTCGAACGGGCCGACAAGGTCCACAAGGTCCGAGGCGGCGATTTCACGTTTTATGGGGTCAGACTGGGCGAAAAGAAGATCGCCATCGTGGAAACCGGGGCCGGAGCGAAGCCGGCTCAACGCGGCACGCAAGCCCTGCTGGACGGCCACAAACCTCCCTGGATCATTTCCGCCGGACTCTCCGGAGGATTGGCGGAAGCACTCCGCATTGGCGACATCGTCTTTGGTTCCGAGGTCAGCATTGAGAATGAACCGACTCTGGCCATTCCATTGCAGACACTCGAACCACAACCCGGACTGCATGTCGGTCGACTGCTGACCTCCAGGCACATTGTCCGGCTCGTGTCCGAGAAACAACAGCTCCACGAACAGACCGGAGCACTGGCGGTCGACATGGAGAGTTACCATGTCGCCCGTATTTGCATCGAACGCAACACCCCATTCACCGCCATCCGCTGCATCAGCGATGACCTCTCGGCCGATTTGCCGCCGGAAATCATGGGGATCATGGGCCCCAAGGGAACCGTGCGGGCGGGCGCCATCGCTGCCGCCCTGTTCAATCGGCCCAGCTGCGTGAAAGACCTGTGGACACTCCGCGAGCGGGCACTGAAATCGAGTGCACAACTGGCCAAATTTCTAATCGGACTGCTGAAATAACTCCGGCCGCTCCGGCCCAACGAAACAGGCGCCTCCCGAACCCAATCGGAAGACGCCTGCTCAAGTTTCAGCATGAGATCAATTCAGCGAATTAGAACTCGCCGATGACGTTACCATCGTTGCCGATACAGAGATTTCGCAGGATGTTCGAACTCAGGTTTTCCGAGAGGAAGCGAACCGATCCGTCACCAAGCAGAGCATGGCAACCACCGGTGTGGAAGCTGAACGGTTCATCGTTCGGTCCGCAGTTGTTGGTGGTCCAAGGGCAAGTTGATGGCCCACCTTTGGGTGTTGCGTTGTTGTTGATGAGACTTGCGGAAACCGAGGTGGATGGAGGACCGGACACGCCGTTTCCACTGTCGCCATCGGCCCAGCGGTTCGGACAACGATTTCCTGAACAATCATCGAGCGTACCGAAACCCGTAGGGGAAGCATACTTGCCGACAATGTTTGCCGGCTTGCCTGAATCTTCGATCAGGGCAAGTGTATTGCTCAACCCATCCGTCACATCGCGGAACCGCTTGTTCCCTGGTCCCGCCAGCATTCCTTCTTCGAAATACACATTGTCGCTGATCTTTCCACTGGCCGTTGTGCCACCAGCAGGAGAGACGTTGCAGTAAGCAATGGGCATGTAGTCGGCCTGACCGTAGCCGCCGCCGCCGTTGTCACTGAAGTTCCCGTTGCTGGGACACAGGAAGGCCTGAATGCTCGTTTTGGCCGCCGCCTGGTTGTTCGCCGCGACAGTCGTCGCCACATTGTAGGGGTAGTTGAGGTTCATCAGGTTGTACACCGGAGCCTGATCGATGTATGGCAGGATCGCGGTGAAGAACGAATGCGGAGCGAACACGCGGGTACCACCGGAAGTCTTGGCCGTTCCAAGATCGTAGCGGGTGTATTCACCGCTGGTCGGCACCGTGTTGTAGGTCGACTCGTAGTTGTGAATCGCCAGTCCCAACTGCTTCATGTTGTTCTTGCACTGTGAGCGGCGGGCCGCTTCACGGGCCTGCTGCACGGCGGGCAGCAGCAGTGCGATCAGGATGGCGATGATCGCAATCACCACCAACAGCTCAATCAACGTAAATCCGCGCTTGCTTCCCCGGGGGGAACGCACATTCTGGTTCAAGTCCATATCAGGCAACTCCTCGTTCATGCGGGCGAACCTTGTCCCTTCGCACCATGCGAGTGTTGACTGGTCCTCACCGAAGCGACGAAGCATGACACGCCATGTGAACTTTCCATTAACGCGAAGTTTTCCCCCGATGAATTCACCGGAAACGTAATGTTGCTTCCGTCTCCGGGGAGGCGCCATGGCCAGTTCGATTACAGTCTCGTAAGGAATCTGGACGAGACTCGCCATCAGATAGACGCAAACTCATAAGATTAACGGAACGTTCAGGCCTTGAAGGACCGCCAGTCAACCCACAGTCCAGCATCAACGACGCTGCGCAGCCCCGCACACCTCCACCGCAATCCACTCTCCCGGAACGATGACGCCAGCCACTTCGTATTTCTCGCCGGACTACGCAACCGCCCGTCGGCGATTTCGCGACGCCGTGGACCGACTGAATTGGCCGCGCGAATCCCACCTCATTCCGGGTCAGGGGCCCAATGGCGAAGACCTGACGATTGATGTTGCTGTTTCAGCGCCGGCCAGAGAGACGCCCGCTCCCATCAGGACGCTGATCCTCTCTTCCGGGCTGCATGGCGTGGAAGGCTTCTTCGGATCCGCTGTGCAACTCGCCTTTCTCGAACAGAGAGCCACTGACCTCAGTGAAATGCGCTGTGTGCTCATTCACGGGCTCAATCCGCACGGATTCGCCTGGAACCGACGTTTCGATGCCGACAATATCGACCCCAATCGCAACTTCCTGCTGCCGGGCGAACCGTTCAGTGGCTGTCCTGAAAAATATCCGCATTTCAACTCCTTTCTGAATCCGCAGTCACCTCCTGCGAACTGGGAATTCTTCTACCTGCACGCACTGCGTTACATCCTGCGGTACGGCATGCC
>JAGQPW010000340.1 GCA_020426515.1 Planctomycetaceae bacterium
TTGCAGACGGTCATCCGCTCTTCCATGTTCATCCGATCGAACACTTCGCCCGCGTATTCGTAGGCGTATCCAATGCCTCCCTTCACACCGAGTTTGCGGATGATGTACAGCGTGACATCCTTGGCAAACACTCCCTTGGAGAGTTCGCCATTCACCACCACGCGACGCACCTTGGGCTTGTTCATGGCGAGAGTCTGCGTCGCCAGTACAAAGGCCACCTGCGAAGTCCCGATGCCGAACGCAATCGCACCAAAGGCTCCGTGTGTCGAAGTGTGGCTGTCACCGCAAGCGATCGTCAGTCCGGGCTGTGTCAGCCCCTGCTCCGGCCCCATGGCATGCACGATCCCCTGACGATTGTCCTTCAGGTCCATCAGCGTGACGCCGAACTCGCGGCAGTTCTTTTCGATGGCCGACATCATCTGCTCGGCCAGACCATCGGCAAACGGACGCACCTGATTGTCGGTTGGCACAATGTGGTCGACGGTGGCGACGGTCCGTTCGGGATACATCACCTTCAGGCCGCGATCCCGCAGCATTTCAAACGCCTGCGGGCTGGTCACTTCATGAATCAGGTGCAGGCCAATGAACAACTGCGTCTGCCCGGAGGGAAGCGTGGCGACGGTGTGTTGATTCCAGACCTTCTCGAACAGATTCAGCGAGTCACTCATGTCTTGATTCCACAAACACTTAGGGCAATCCCAGCATCAAGGGAACGCTGGGGAATGCTGAATTGTAGCAGCGGGCTGCCACGAATTCGAGATTCCAACTCGGGCGATTTGCAATCGGTCTTGGGGTGCATTCGCCAAGTGTTGGTGGGGTGCCGTTGAATTTCGGAATGTGAGTGAGATCTCGGGCCGGGAGAATGAGACTCGCAGCCACGAAGAATTCACATAAGCGAAAGCATCGCGATCCCAGCCCGTCGGGTATCGGACTGGCTATTACCCCAAAGAAAAGTCGATCTGGGTCCCAGCGACCGCGCTGCGTGCTCGGTGGTGACTTCTTTCAGCACGCGATTTCGGTCCGCTGTTCGCGCGACGACTTGCGAATCGCTTCGCCATGCGGCATTGTCACATCAAGGGATTCCCGTTTTGTGCTTCCGACATTGAAACAGCC
>JAGQPW010000341.1 GCA_020426515.1 Planctomycetaceae bacterium
TCGGCGGATGGTCAATCACTGGTCGATTCCCTCGGTTTCCTGACCGGCGCCGATATCGCGGCCAGTACGGATGAGACCGGGGCCGCTATTCTGGGTGGCGACTGGGACATGGAGTACCACGTCGGGCAAATTGAAACCACGGTGGCGTTCTCCAGTTCGTTGCAGCAAAACTGGATCGCGGTGCTGTCACCCACAACTGTCTCCTTCCAGGAAGGAACCAGCGGGTACACGGGAACACAGGATACGGAAATTCGACAGAGCTCATCGGGCAGCTCCTACGGTACGAATGCAACCATTTCCGTCGACCAGGACAACGGAAGTGGAGTCACTCAGGGACTGATTCGCTTTGGCGGTCTCTTCGGATCGGGACCGGGCCAAATTCCGCTGGGGTCCACGATCAATTCGGCAACATTGACGGTGTACGTGACTGACCCGACTGACTCCGGGGCGCAAGTCACGCTTCACCAGATGCTCATCAACTGGAGTGAATCCTCCACCTGGAGTTCTCTGGGCAGCGGTGTCCAGTTAAACAATGTTGAAGCGATGACAGCTGCGGCTGGCACTGTGAGTTCCCCGACCGCGACCGGAACTCAAACCATTACGAACCTGGCGAGTACACTGCAGGCCTGGTCAGGTGGGGCCGCCAACTATGGCTGGGTGATTGTCACAACCTCGACTGACGGCTGGGACGTTGCCAGCTCCGAGAATTCGACGTCCAGTTGGCGCCCCCTGTTGACGGTGAACTACACGCCTCCCAACACGGCCCCTGTTCTGGACACCACCAAGAACCCCGCGCTGACTGCAGTGAATGAAGATTCCGGTGCGCCCAGTGGGGCAGTGGGAACGCTGGTTTCCACGCTGGTCGACTTTTCCGTTCCGGCCGGCGAACTCGACAACGTGAAGGATCCTGACAGCGGCGCGATGCTCGGCATCGCGGTCACGGCTGCAAACACCAGCAATGGAACCTGGCATTACTCCACCAACAACGGGTCCACCTGGAATGCACTGGATTCCGTCAGTGATGCCAGCTCCCGGCTGCTGGCCGCTGACGCCAATACCCGCCTCTACTTCCAGCCCAGCGCCAATTACAACGGCACGATGGCGGAT
>JAGQPW010000342.1 GCA_020426515.1 Planctomycetaceae bacterium
TTGAGAGTTCTCATGAGCGAATTCCTGCAGATCGCGATCCATATGCCGGTGCTGCCGTTTACGGTCGTACTGGGTCTGTGCGCAATCTATTGGATCGTCGTGATCGTGGGAGCGATTGATGTCGAACTGCTGGATGTTGATCCGGGATCCGAACTGGGGTCTGGTGCCGATGCGTCCGTTCTGGACTGGGGCATGTTGGGACTGCGGTGGTTCAATCTGGGTGATGTCCCGCTGATGGTGTGGGTGAGTGCCTTCGCCGTCACGGCGTGGCTGGCAGCAGCCTTGTTTGACCGGGAACTTGCGCTGGAAGGAGTCACACTGGCTGATTCCTGGTTCGCACTGTTGCGGAACGGGGCGATTGGCGTATTTGCGGCCAAGGTACTCACTCAGCCCATGAAAGGCCGTTTGCGGCATCGAGAACCAAACACGTGGAAGGAGATGCTGGGACGCACTGTCGTTGTGACTTCCAGTGAAGTGACTCCGCAGTTTGGTCAGGCGGAATGCCAGGTTGAGGATGGAGCCCCACTCAAGATTCACATTCGAACGATCGATGGCTCGCTGCCCAAAGGGGCTGCTGCGGAAATTGTCGACTGCGAACCTGAACAACACATTTACTACGTCGCTCCCTCATCCGGGGAGTAAATGAACCAGCCACTCAACCCGACTTTCCGTCTGCGAGGCGGAGACAACGGACGCAGCTGCTACACCGGGAAAGGTGTTCACAATGGAACCATTCATTATTGCCGGCATTTTTCTGGTCCTGGTCACAATGGGCCTGCTGTTTGTGCTGTCGCGTTTCTACCGCAAGGTGGGACCGGAAGAAGCCATTGTGCGCACAGGCGTGGGCGGCATGCAGGTGACATCCGGGGGAGGCATTATTGTTGTCCCCATCATGCACCGGGCCGATCTCATGGATCTGTCGGTCAAACGCATTGAGATTGCGCGCCGGGGCGAGGCGGGTCTGATCTGTCGCGACAACATTCGCGCCGATATTGAAGTCGCGTTCTTCGTGCGGGTGAACAACACGAAAGATGCCATTCTGAACGTGGCTCAGTCCCTGGGCTGCCGTCGGGCCAGTGAACGGCAGGCTCT
>JAGQPW010000343.1 GCA_020426515.1 Planctomycetaceae bacterium
TCGGTCTCGTCAACCTCTGCGACCTTCGCAGTGGCAAGCGACTCGGGTTGCCCAAACAATTCCAGCAATTCCAGTTCGTCGACGGGCACTGTCGGCGACGCTGGTGCTGGCGAAGACACCGGCTCGGAATCAAGCTCCTCCAGTGCTTCCAGTTCGGCAGTGCTGCTCAGATCCGGACCGGACGATTCAACCTCTGCGATTCCGGTCGAACTGAACTGCAACGGCAACGCCTTGAGATCCTTCAATGCCGCCTTCACATGCTCCGGAGTCGCTGGGGAGACCTCTTCCACATACGCCAGTAACAGAGAATGATCAGCCAGTTGATTCAGACAGCGGATGTTGCCATCGCACGCCCGGCAGATCATCTCCAGAGCCTCTTCGGAGAAAGCCTGGGACGAGGTTTGGGCACCAGCCCAGTGCAGACGAGCCTCGAGATACTCGGCCGATTGCTGCAGCGTTAGCGACTCCAGCACGATCTGTGCCCCGATTCGCTGATTGAATGCCTGAAGTTCCGGAGCAAACAGCTGCTCCTCCAGTTCCATCGACCCCGCAAGAACCAGCTGAATCTGCTGCTGACCCGTGGGCGTGTGATCAATCAGTGTGCGCAGCTCCTCGTACATCTTGGAGCTCAGCAGATGCGATTCATCGAGTATCAGCAGCAACTTGCGGCCACCCGCCTGCAGTTTGCGGGCGGATTCCAGCAATTTCAGCCGCGCTTCCTGCTCTGTTAGCCCGACGTAGTCCGCGCCCAGTTCGTACAGCATGGCCTGCAGCAATGCGCGGCGCGTATGAAATCCCGCCGTACTCAGGTAGACCGGGCGATGTCGGGCCGTCTCGACTGTGGCCAGATATTTGCAGAGATGCGACTTGCCGCTGCCATTTTCACCGATGAGCAGCGAAATGCTCTGTCCCTGGGCCAGGGACCTTTGGAGCTGCCGCAGGGCATCGCCCAAAGGACCAATGCCAACGAACGATTCAACGGGTCCAACCGGAGCGAAGGGACGATTCTTCAAGTGGAAGAACTCTTCGTACACCAAATCACCTCATCCGTGAGGGGCAACGTGCTTCCGCAGGGGTTTCACCATTAACCG
>JAGQPW010000344.1 GCA_020426515.1 Planctomycetaceae bacterium
GATGCATAACGTTCGACACGTGTCGTCCGGCCCGCTGTTCTTCCATCATCAATTCCATAGCGGGCCGCACATGATTGAAGAACGTCCGGTATCCTTCACACAAATAGTTGAGCCCCGCTTCACCATCGGGCGCGCTGATAAAACGGTTCTTCGGACACTCCCCATTGCAGGCGAACAGCACTTCGCAATCGCGGCAGTACTGCGGCAATGCCGTTTCCTTGGCAGCTCCAAAGGCACGCTGTTTTGGCGAGTTGGCCAGTTCGATCAGCGGCAACTCCTGAATGTTTCCCAGCAGATGGTCCAGCTCCACAAAGTGATCGCAGGAATACACATCGCCGTTGTGCTCCATCGCCAGTGCCCGACCGCATTGCTTGCGGAGTACGCACAGGCTCGGCTCCACACCCATCCAGGCCCCCAGCGCCTGATCGAACAGTTGCACAAACACGCGACCAACGTCGCGGCGCACCCACTCGTCGAACACTTCGACAAGAAACCGTCCCCACTGTTCCGGTCGAACGCTGCGTGAACTCACCAGCTGATCAAATCCCTGTTCACCTTCAAGTGCCTCCTCGGCATGCACCCCTTCCCCGCGACGTTCCACAATTGGAATGAACTGCAGAAACTCAACGCCATTGTCGCGCAGGTAGGTATACACACGACGACCGTGATCTCCATTGTGCCGATTCACGACCACGAGGGCATTAAACGGCACGCGGTGCTGCTTGAGCAGTTGCATGGCCCGCAACACTGCTGCAAACGTAGGACGGCCCTGCTTGTCGTAGCGGTAACGGTCATGCAACTCGGCAGGGCCATCAATCGACAGGCCGATCAGAAAGTGCTGCTCGCGAAAGAACGTGGCCCAGTCATCGTTCAGCAGCACGCCGTTGGTCTGCAGTGCATTGGCCACGCGCATCCCTGCCGGCTTCAGTTCATCCTGCAGTTCGACCACGCGCTGAAAGAACTCCAGCCCCAGGAGAGTCGGTTCCCCGCCCTGCCAGGCGAAGGTCACCTCGGCGGTTCCGGAAGGTTGAGCGTTGAAGTATTGAGCGATGTACTGCCGCAACGTTTGCGGCGACATCCGCCAGCTCTT
>JAGQPW010000345.1 GCA_020426515.1 Planctomycetaceae bacterium
CCGAATGGGAATTCACGCGTTTGAACCAACGCTGGTGGAAGGAAACGCGATTCGCGTTCATCCGCTGGTTTGCAAAGGCTTCAACGCCGACTTCGACGGCGACCAGATGGCGGTACACCTGCCACTGTCGATTGAGGCTCAGGTTGAAGCGACGACGTTGATGATGTCAACGAATAACGTCTTCAGCCCGGCCAACGGCAACCCGATTATTACGCCGTCTCAGGACATCGTGATGGGTTGCTATTACTGTACTCAGAAGCGACCCGGGTTGAAGGGCGAAGGCATGATTTTCGCCTCGCCTGCCGAAGCGGTGACGGCCTACCAGCAGGGGCACATTCTGCGACATGCGTCGGTGAAGGTGCGACTGCCCAAGGACAAGCGGGTCAAGGGAGATGGCGCCGACGAGTACCGCGCTGGCGGTCTGATCGAGACGTCGGTGGGTCGCGTGATCTTCAATGATATCCTTGATCCGCGGATGGCGTTCTACAACATCACGTTGAAGAGCAAGGACCTGTCGAACGTTATTTCCGACTGCTACGAAGAACGTGGGCAGCGGGCGACGATCGACCTGCTCGACAACATGAAGCGGATTGGCTTCCAGGAGTCGACTCGCAGCGGTCTGTCGTTCGGAACCAGCGACCTGGTGGTTGCCCCGAACAAGGAAAAGGTGATCTCCGAGTCCGAAGAGAAGGTGCTCAAGCAGCAGAAGCTGTACGATCGCGGTGTGATCACCGGTCAGGAACGCTACAACAAGGTGATCGACATCTGGACTCATGCTCGTGAAGAAATCACGGCGTCGATGAAGGTGCAGCTCGAACACGACGTTCGCGATGAAGGCCTGTACGTCAACCCGATTTACCTGATGGCAGATTCGGGTGCTCGTGGTGGTGTCGAGCAGATTCGCCAGCTGGCGGGTATGCGTGGTCTGATGGCGAAGCCCAGTGGTGAAATCATCGAGACCCCGATTAAGTCGAACTTCAAAGAAGGTCTGACCGTGCTGGAGTACTTCTCCTCCACCCACGGTGCCCGAAAGGGACTGGCCGATACCGCTCTGAAGACGGC
>JAGQPW010000346.1 GCA_020426515.1 Planctomycetaceae bacterium
ACAGTGCGCGACGATCTCCGGCTGCTCGTCATGTCGGCCACGCTCGATCCCGCACCTGTTGCAGCATATCTCGGTGATTGTCCCACACTGGAATCGCCTGGTCGGCAGTATCCAGTCGACATTCGTTATTCCGGTCGGGCATCGCAAAGGGTCAAGCTCAGTGAGCAGATTGCCGCTGTCGTTCCCGATGTATTGCAACGCACCAGCGGCGATGTCCTCATATTCTTGCCGGGCGTAGGAGAGATTCGGCAAACAGAACGAGAGCTGGAGCAGCAGCGTCTCAAGGATGTGAACATCATGACGCTGTACGGTGATCTCCCTGCCGAAGAACAGGATCGTGTGCTGCTGCCGGGGCCGCTGCGGAAGGTCATTCTTTCGACGAACGTTGCGGAAACTTCGGTCACGATCGAAGGAGTGACTGCCGTCATCGATTCCGGCCTCGCTCGCAGTATGCAGTTCGATGCCGAGGTTGGTCTCGATCGACTCGAACTCGGCCCCATCTCCAAAGCCGCCGCTGACCAACGGGCCGGACGGGCGGGACGCACACAGCCGGGTACGTGCCTCCGCATGTGGGATGAAGTCTCGCATCGCCATCGACCCGAGTATGAAACGCCGGAGGTGAAACGCGTCGATCTCTCCGGTCCGGTGTTGCAACTGAAGGCGTGGGGCGAAAGTGATGTGCGGCAGTTCCCCTGGTACGAGGCTCCTGAAGAGGCTGCTCTGGACCACGCGTTGCAACTGCTGTCGAGACTCGGCGCGCTCACCTCACCGAAAGAAGGTTCAGCAACACCGCCGGAAATTACCGAGTTGGGCCGGGTGATGGTTCAATTGCCGGTGCAGCCTCGGCTGGGTCGGCTGATTGTGGAAGGCCATCGCCACGGGGCAACGGGTGCTGTCACGTTACTGGCCGCGTTACTCTCCGAGCGAGACCCCTTTTTCCGACAGCATCGTGCGACAACGGTGCGTGGCGGAGGATCGCAGGAGAC
>JAGQPW010000347.1 GCA_020426515.1 Planctomycetaceae bacterium
AGATAAGCGGCCCGTACAATGGCGTGACTGACTTCGGCTGCCGAGAGGTTTCCGGCGGCCTGGCACTCGATGCCGAACACGAGACCTTCGCCTCGCACCTTGGCAATCAGACCGGTCTCTTTCAGACGATTGAGTCCCGCTTCGAAGATGGGAGTCAGCGATTTCGTATGAGCGATGACGTCGGTCGATTCGAATTCATCCAGCGTGGCGAGCACTGCGGCGCACCCCAGCGGATTGGCGCTCCAGGTGTCGGAGGCGTCGCCGTACTTCAGGCTGGACATGATATCGACGCGTCCGGCAGCAGCGCTGACCGGAATGCCGTTGCCCAGCCCTTTGCCGAGACAAACGAAGTCCGGCTCGACGCCATAAGCCTCGAACGCATACATCTCGCCGGTGCGTCCGAAGTTGGCCTGGACCTCATCGAAGATGAACAGGATGTCGTGTGCGCGGCACCAGGACTGCAGCAGTTGCAGGTATTCTTTGGGAGGATGAAAGCTGCCGCCTCCACCGAGGTACGGTTCGGTGATCAGGCAGTTCAGCTGGGCTCCGTATTCATTCCACAGCGCATCGAGTTCCGCCTGATACGGGGCAGGATCAAAAGGCTGGTTACGTTTGGAGATGTCGTCGCATTCGGCCATCGGAAAGCTGACGAACTTCACCCGTGGATCACGATCAGGGCTTTGTTCCGAACCGGTTACGGCTCCGGCCAGACCCTTCTTGCCGTGAAAACCGTGCCGTGTAGCGACGATCAGTGGTCGCTGTGGATCGCGGTGCAGGCAGGCCCAGAGGGCTTTTTGGACGGCCTCAGAACCAGAGGCTGCCCACATGATCTGTTGCAATCGGTTGCCGAGGTCGCTGCGCTGCAGACTGCTGAGCAAACGCTGCGTGGCCTTGGCTTCGACTTCGGTCAGCGCGTTGTAGGCGGTGAGCGGAACCGCGGCGAAGTAACCGCCACGGCTTTCGGGGGAAGCTTCTGGTGGCA
>JAGQPW010000348.1 GCA_020426515.1 Planctomycetaceae bacterium
GCTGCTTCCGGGCTGGGTCGCGAAGCGGTGAACTACAAGCTGCGGGACTGGTTGTTCTCACGTCAGCGGTACTGGGGCGAGCCGTTTCCGATCTGGCATGAGGTGGACGCCGAAGGCAAGCAGACGGGACTAATGCGGACGGTTGATGCCGATCAACTGCCGGTCACGCTGCCGGACATGGACGACTTCAAGCCGAAGGGAACCCCTGATCCACCGCTGAATCATGCGCCCGAGAACTGGCTGTACATGACCGCCGCAGACGGGACGCGGCTCAAGCGTGAAACGAACTCCATGCCGCAGTGGGCAGGGTCGTGCTGGTACTACCTGAGGTTCTGCGACAACAAGAACGGCGAGTTCTTCATCGACCCGGAGCTGGAGAAATACTGGCTGCCGGTCGACCTGTACATCGGCGGTGTGGAGCACGCGGTGCTGCACCTCCTGTACTCACGGTTCTGGCACAAGGTGCTGTTCGACCGTGGTCACCTGACAACCCCGGAGCCGTTCCACAAGCTCGTGAATCAGGGAATGATTCTTGGCGAGAACAACGAAAAGATGTCCAAGTCGCGCGGTAACGTCGTCAATCCGGATGATGTGGTGCGTGAGTTCGGGGCCGATGCGTTGCGGCTGTACGAAATGTTCATGGGGCCTCTCGACCAAGTGAAGCCCTGGAACACCAAGGGAGTTGAAGGGGTGTATCGCTTCCTCGGTCGCGTCTGGCGGATGGTGGCCGACGATGCGGCTGACGACATCCAGCTCAACGCCGCTGTGCAGGATGTTCCGCTGACTGCCGAACAGGAACGCGTGCTGCACAAGACTATCAAGGGCGTGACACTCGACATCGAGAAGTTGAGCTTCAATACAGCCATCAGCAAGATGATGGAGTTCACGAACTTCTTCACCAACGTGGAGCCTCGGCCTCGCGCAGTGCTGGAACCGTTCGTACTGCTGCTGGCTCCGTTCGC
>JAGQPW010000349.1 GCA_020426515.1 Planctomycetaceae bacterium
GAACTGGAATTGCTGGAATTGTTTGGGCAACCCGAGTCGCTTGCCACTGCGAAGGTCGCAGAGGTTGACGAGACCGAGGCCGATTCACCGGAAGAGACTCCGTGTCCCGCGACGTCTCCAGAGTTTTCTGTTCTGGAAGTTGGAGCGGGAATCGAGGACGCCGCTGCCGAACAGCCTCTTGTCGACGAGGAAGAGACCGCCATGGATGTCGTTCAAACTCCACCATTGTTCCCTGCCCAGTCGCCGGACGTAGTCGCTGCGAATGGTCAAGACGACGGCGAAATGCAAGAGTTTGGCGTGACTGATCATTATGCCCGCCTCGACGATCAATTCAGCCGGGCCGATGGAAATCTGGCACAGTTGGCCTGGAGTACTTTGCCAGAATTGCCCGTTGTGAGCCTCGGAATCCCTGCTGCTGACGATGTCGCATCGTCAGCGACCACGTCTGAGCCTCTGGAGTATGTCACGGGAGATGCCTGTGGCGATCAGGAGTCGACGACCGAAGAGCAGTTGCTGGCTTCGATTCGGGAACTGCATGACGATCTGGATGGAATGATCGAACATCGTCCTCTGCCGAAACAACCAGGGGAAGAGGCAGACGCGAATTTCGACTGGCTGGAATATGATGTGATTCAGCCTGGCTGCATGCAGGACCCGGCCTGGATTCCGGAAGAGGGAATTGAGCCGGCGGACGCCGACGTCCAAGGTGAGCAATCGACGTTTAAACCTGCCACAACAGGTCCGGAACCGTGCGAACCGCCGATGACCATCGAGCAAACCGACTCGGAAGAAGTGCCGCTCGTCGAGTCAGAGTCGACTGACGTACGCAATGTGTATGAGCTGCTTTTCGACCGTCTCCGCCAGCGTCGCCGACAGCAACTCCCGCGGAGCTAGAATCCTTCAGCCCGCCAACGTGTTGTCGCCAGCGTCTCCCATGACGCCATTCATGCGGCTGC
>JAGQPW010000034.1:0-4273 GCA_020426515.1 Planctomycetaceae bacterium
CAGTCTCAAATCACCGGCCTCATCAAGAGTGAGTAGTCGGTCACCTTGAGATACCAGGCTCCAATACTTTCCGAATGGCGTGGTGATCCACTCGTCTTTGCCGGACTCCAGATTGAGGCAGGCGAAGCGCTGATTGCGGAGATGCATGAATGCGTAGTTCCCGCGGACAATTGGCGTGGACATGTAGCCCTGCAGTTTGTTCCTCCACACCTGAGTCACCGCCCAGCCGTCGTCGGAGCGTTCCGGTTTGAACAATAGCGAGGCACCGCCGTAGCTGGATGTGAATACTGTGTCGCCAAATGCAATCGGCGTCAGGATGTTCATGCCGCGGAATGCGGGGATCTCAACGCGCCAGAGAACTGCGCCCTTCGTGGGGTCGACGCTGGTCAATTCCGTGCGTGTCTGGACAAGCAACTGTCGAACACCCTGAATTGTTGCGAAGACTGGCGACGAAAAGGCCGAGCCCATCATCCCGCCACCATCGGTCAAGGTCCGCCACTGAATGCGGCCCGTATGTCGATCGAGCTTGACCAGTCCAGCGCCCGCCTGCACATAGATGTCATCGCCATCGACGAGCGGTGAGCAAACGCAGCCAAAGGCCGGCAGCGGCGTATCGAACTCCTTTGTGAAATCGACCCGCCAGTGCTCTTTGCCAGAGGCGACGTCGAGACTCACGAGGACATCGCGAATTCCAGCCACATACAATGCATTTCCCGAGCAGACTGGAGTTGAGCGAATCCAGCTTCCATTGGAAGCTGCGAAGAATGGCACGCTGAGCGCGCCTGTCCATTCCGTTTTCCATAGCAGCCGGCCCGTTTTCCGTTCGAACGCGGAAACGACTTCGACTTCCTCATTCACTGTTTCCGTTGTGAACACGCGTTCGCCGGAGATCACGGGGCCGGAGTAGCTTGGGCCGAGCTCGATTCGCCAGCGTTGTTTCAAATTGTCATTGGAGAGACGGTCGGGCCAGGGGACCGCCCGTTCGGCAACTTCACCGTTACGCTGAGGTCCGCGCCATTGGGGCCAGTCACTTGCGTGCAGCGATTCTGTCAGCAGCAGACACAGGAGCAGAAGAAAAACACTTCTCAGCATCGGACTCTCCAGCAGGTTGGCGACTCGCAGTTCGGTCGACTAGCACAGTTCCATATTCGGAAACAGGTTGAGCTCGCGACACAGTTCTCGCAGTTTATCGAGTGCTCTGTACTGCAGCTGTCGCACGCGCTCCTTGCTGAGGCCCATTTCAATCGCCAGCGTCTTCAGTGTTTTCGCTTTGCGGTTGCCCTTTCCTTCCAAGGCAAATCGGTCCCGGATGATGTGCTGTTCACGTTCATCCAGGCACTCTCCAAGTCGCCGGATGAGTTCTCCAGCAGCGGCATCGTCGATCATGTCTCCATCCTGATCATAGACTGGCAGCGAGTCGGCCAGCACCTCGGAAGGGGCGCTGACTTCGATTCCCCTACGACGCTGCTTGCGCTGAATCACGCGATAGTAGTGGCGCTGTATCGCATGCGTGGCGTAAGTGCTGAATCGGAAACCACGATCGACGTCGAACTTGTCGATGGCATTCAGCAGGATCAGATTGCCTTCACTGACCAGCTCGTCAAAGTCGACCCGGGCGTTGGAGAATTTGTTGGCCAGAGACGCCACCAGACGGACATTCGCCTGCACCAACTGGCTACGCGCTTCCTGCGCCTGTTGAATGCAGTATTCCGTCTCCTCCACGATGGCCCGTCGTGGACGCGCTGGATTCAGCCGCGAACGAAGCATGTTGGCCCGATAGGCAAAGAAGTTCATTCTGCGGAACAGGTACTCTTCACCTTCCTTTGTCAGCAGGCGGACGTCGGAGCCGGTGACCAAGCCCAGTCCATTCACCTGGCCCTCCACGATTGATTCCGCCTCCGAATACGCATCTTCCGGGCACGAATCATTCAATTCGTCCACGGACAATGTCTCGTAGGAGCGAGAATGAATGTACTGGCACTCCTGTCGAAGGAGCTGTACGGTTCGCTCGCGAAGCGAGGAATTCTGTGTGAGATGATTCGTCTTCTGCTCAGTTGACAACATTCGCATAGGGCACCCGATGTGTGTAAACGTGCAAATCGTTCACAAGGGTACCGAGATTGGATGGAAAATGAAACGTTCAAAACGTTCATTTGGTGCAAAATCGCCAAACTGTCCGTCAAGTTGAGGTTGTGGTCGTTCGTAAAGTGTTTTGTTGGGGTTGGTTATGGGATTTTCTTTGCGACTCCAGAGACCTCTGTGAGTTCGTCGCCTTGGATTTGAATCGTCCACTGTTCCGTGGAATCGTCCAGAAAGCTCGACTCGTAGCGACGGACTGGGCATGAACTGTCGACCGCGTCGAGCCGCAGGGTCTTCTGCTCGGCATCCCAGTGTCCGGCCAGCAGGGAGACGTTTCCCTGAGAGTCGAGAAAGGTCAGGGTGTAACGAGCATTCTTCTGGTCGTATCCACGGTAGATGATGCCTCGCAGCGCTCCATTGGAGACCGCGAATTCATGTTTCAGAAACCGTCCATCGAGGACCCAGATGCGTGTGGAGCGGATGACCTCATCTGATCCACCGAACGAGGCTTCCCAGGTTCCTGCCATGCGCTCCAGAACCTCCAGCTCAGGAACACTGGGGTTGTGTGCCCCAATGGGCTCGGCCGCAGCGCATAGGCTGCTTACGACGAACAGGCTGTAAACGGCGATCCAATTTCCGGACATGACTCCCACCCTGTGTTACCGTGAATCGGGTTTGTCAGCATTCAGTTTGCGCACCGCATCACGATGGGTCAATTGGCAAGTTCCATAACGGACGGTGGCTGCTGAAAATTCGGTTCCAGCGTGTTCTTTGAGCAGCTTGACCCCGCGAAAGGCGGAACGTCACCATATTAAACGTTCTGGTCGCGAGCCGGGTTAACCCATCGGTTGAGTCTTCTGCATGAAACATCCCCTTGTTCTGTTGCTCATCACGGGAATTGTCGTCGTGGGCTTGGTGTATTCAATGCGGGAACCCGGGAGCGCGGAGAATGGGGCTGGGGTGGAAGAGGGAGAACAGGCCGCAGCATTGAGGCTGTATTGTGCTGCAAGCAATCGCGCCGTCGTGGAGGCCATTCGCCAGCGCTATGAAGCGGAATGCGGACGGCGGGTGGAGATTGAGTTTGGTCCTTCCCAGACGCTGCTGTCGTCCATCGAAGTGAGTGGCCAGGGCGACCTGTATCTGCCAGCCGATGACAGTTATCTCACACTGGCAAGGGAACGCGGGATAGTGCGGGACGTTGTCCCCCTGGCGTCCATGCGGTTGGCTGTGTGCGTTCCCAAGGGCAATCCGGCAGGGATCACGACGCTGCGAGATCTGATGCGGCGTGATGTGCGGCTCGTGCAGGCACAACCCGATGCAGCCGCCGTAGGCAAGTTGACGCATGATCTTCTGGCCTCCGACAGGTCTCTGGGAGCCGCTTCGACAGCAGACCATTGCCCTGCGTTCCACCGTGACCGAAGTCGCCAACGACGTCAAACTGGGAGCGGCGGATGCGGGCATCGTGTTCGACGCTGTGCTGTCAACCTATCCAGAGCTGGAAGCGGTCTTCGTGCCGGAGCTGGATGCCGGGGTGGCGCACATTTCCGTAGGAGTGGTGGCCCGGTCGAGTCAGCCTGCTCGGGCTCTGCACTTGGCACGCTATCTGGCGGCGCGAGATCGTGGGCAGGAGGACTACGCACGGATGGGCTTTACCGTGGGCCAGGGAGATCTCTGGGCTGATGAGCCGAAGGGGACAGTTCAACCAGTCCACTAAGCAACGGGATTGCAGGTGGATCAACCGACGACAGATGCCAGCGCGGCGAGGACCCTTCGATCGTCGTGGACTTACGACCTAGATCTTCTTCAGCACAAGACATGCATTGTGACCACCAAAGCCGAAGCTGTTGGTCATCATATGCGTGATCGGCATCTGGCGGGCTTCGTGAGGCACATAGTCCAGATCGCAGCCATCGTCCGGATCGTTCAGATTGATCGTCGGTGGAGCGACCTGATCCTGCAGGGCGAGCGTGGAGATCACAAACTCGACGCCACCAGAAGCCCCCAGCAAGTGGCCGAGTTGACTCTTGGTGCTGGAGACGGCCAGCTTGCGGGAATGGTCGCCAAAGACGGTCTTGATTGCGACTGTTTCAGCGACGTCTCCCAGTGGAGTACTGGTGCCGTGGGCGTTCACGTAGTCAATCTGCTCGGGGTTGAGTCCGGCATCTTTGACAGCCAGATACATGGCCCGTGCAGC
>JAGQPW010000034.1:4372-43426 GCA_020426515.1 Planctomycetaceae bacterium
AAATTCGTATTCTTCCAGCACGCACATGCCAGCCCCTTCCGCCATCACGAATCCATCGCGACCTTTGTCGAATGGCCGACTGGCGGTTTCGGGATCGTCGTTGCGGGTGGACAGGGCATTCATACGGGCAAAGCCGGAAAGCCCCATGGGGGTGAGAGCCGCTTCGCTCCCTCCACTGACCATGATGTCGGCGTGTCCGTGCTGAATCAGTCGAAACGCATCGCCAATGGCATTGGTGGCCGAAGCACAGGCGGTAGCCACCGCACTATTAGGACCGCGCAGTTTCCAGTGGACGGAAATGTTCCCGCTGGCGGCATTCACCATCAGCTTGGGAATCATCAACGGAGACACCTTGACGGGGCCCTTGTCGAACAACACCGAATGCTGTTGTTCGATTTCGTTCAGTCCACCGATTCCACTGCCGACGAGCACGCCCGCCATCAGGGTATCGACGTCTTCGAAGTTGAGTCGAGCGTGTTCAATAGCTTTTGCAGCTGAGGCCATGCCGAACTGCACGAACCGATCCAACCGCCGAACCTCCTTTTCCAGGAGATTCAGATGGTCAGTCAGACGGAAGCCATTTAACTCGCCGCCGAAAGTCACTTTGAAGTTCGAACAGTCGAAGCGTCGGATGGGACCGATGCCACTTTTCCCTGCGCAGATCTTCTCCCAAAACTCGGGCACTTCGCACCCGAGCGATGTCGTGACTCCCAACCCTGTGACGACGACACGCCTCAACATGGATTAGCCATTCTCCCGAGCCCGGATGTACTCGATCGCGTCGCCAACCGACTTGATCTTTTCCTGGTCTTCATCTGCGATGGCCACGCCAAATGACTCTTCAAACTTCATCCCGAGTTCAACGAGATCGAGTGAGTCCGCGTGGAGGTCATCGATGAGTGAGCTTTCCGCCTTGATTTCGTCGGCAGAGACACTCAGCTGCTCGCTCACAATGGCGATGACTTTTTCTTCAAGCGACACGACTTGCTCCTTCTTCCGCTCCGTCGAGCGTGTGAAATCTCTGAATTCCGCCTGGTGAGTGGTTGCTCGGCCGGACGGCTGGATTTGAGGGGGAAATCCCGAATCTTGCAAGACGACTTGGGAGAAGTTCTTCCAAGTTGGCTGACGCGATTCCACTGACTCTCGGATGAGACGTGTTTTGTTGTGTTATCAACGACTTTTGAACACGAAATACCCAAGAGAATCTCCACCTGAAGGCGGAGACCGCCGGAAGATATAACGGCTTTCCGACAACGTGTAAACGCCAATGGACGGGGAAAAACAGGGAACCGGCAGCTCTTGTCTTCGGTGGGCCGCGATGCGTTTGCGAATTGAAGCAGGTCGTTGCGAGGCTGGATGGGAGGGGCGGGCAGAAAACAGTGGGGAATCACTCGGTTACAAGGGGGGGATGGCACTGGTAGAATGCTTTGCAAAGGAATGCGATTGGGGCAGATTTGTCGGGATGTGAGTCGCTTCACAGAAGGATTGGCTGCCCCGCCGGTATGGTTTCGATCTGTTCACCCGGTCCTGTTTTCTGGAGTTCAATCGATGTCTGAGCAACTGCCTGTCCTGTCACGCGAATCGAGTGTGCGGGAGCGATATGGGGCGGCATCGCAGCGTCCAGAAGCAGCATTGTGCTGCCCGGTCGAATACTCGCGCGATCTGCTGGAAAAGATTCCGCAGGAAATTATCGAAAAGGACTATGGCTGTGGTGACCCGTCACCTTACGTACGCCCGGGAGATACGGTGCTCGATCTGGGATCAGGCGGGGGAAAGCTGTGTTACATTGCCTCTCAGGTAGTGGGCCCGCAGGGGCGAGTGATTGGTGTGGACTGTAACTCGCAGATGCTGTCGCTGGCACGCAAGTATCAGGCGGAAATGGCGCAGCGGCTGGGGTATGCGAACACAGAATTTCGCTGTGGGATGATTCAGGATCTGCAGCTCGATCTTGAACTGCTTGCTGAACGGACCGCTGAGCTGGAGACGACTGGGGTCGACCGCTGGCTGCAGCAACGCGATCTGGAACAGGCGTTGCGGGACGAGTCTCCGCTGATTGCATCGGACAGTGTGGACTGTGTCGTCTCGAATTGTGTGCTCAATCTGGTTCGTCCTGAGGACCGACGACAGCTGTTCCGAGAGATCTTTCGAGTCCTGAAGCGAGGCGGTCGTGCCGCGATCAGTGACATTGTTTCCGATGAACCTGTGCCTGCGCATCTGCAGGGAGATGGACATCTCTGGTCCGGTTGCATCTCCGGGGCCTGGCAGGAGGCCGAGTTTCTGGCCGAGTTTGAACGGGCCGGGTTCCATGGGATGCAGATTGCCAAGTATCAGTCCGATCCGTGGCAGGTCGTCGAGGGGATCGAGTTTCGATCAGTGACTGTGGTGGCCTGGAAAGGAAAAGAGGGGCCATGCCTGGAACGGAATCAGGCCGTCATTTATCGCGGTCCATTCAGTGCTGTGGAAGATGATGATGGGCACCGATTTGCACGCGGACAGCGGACCGCAGTGTGTGACAAGTTGTTCAATCTGTTGCAGCAAGCACCGTACGCGGAACAGTTCCTCGCTGTCTCTCCGCTTTCTGAAGTTCCATTGGAACTGGCCAGACCGTATACGTGTAATGGACGGATTCGCAGTCCGCGCGAAACAAAAGGGCAGGGCTACGATCTGACGAGTCTGATTGCCGAATCTGGTGGTGAATGCTGCAGCACGGAAGGCTGCTGCTGAAGCGTGGCGGTGGCCCCAATTTTAACGCCAGCCGAGTGCCCGGATGGATTCACCGGGAGCATGCTCGCCGAAGCAAATTCCCAATGCTCTTGCGGCTTGAATCGCTGATCCATCGCGTGGGACCTGGGAGAGCTTTCCCACGGCTACGCGAATGGGGACGCTGCTGATTTCCGGAGGATGGTAGCAGACCATTTCGCCGAATCGTCGTTGCACAACCAGCCGCACGGCATGGGCTCCATATTGTGTGGCGAGCATGCGGTCGAAATATGTGGGAGGTCCTCCGCGCTGCAGGTGGCCAAGCACCACAGAGCGAACTTCCCGCTGCAGGCGATGTTCGATTTCCCGGGCGACCACGTCGCCGATTCCGCCGAGATGAACCTGAGCCATGGCCGGACCGGAAGGCTCTCCAATAGTCACCAGGTTGCCTCCGGGAAGTTGGGCTCCCTCGGCAACGACCACGATTGAGAATCGCTTGCCATCCCGGTCCCGTTCCTCGATTTTCCGGCAGACGTTTTCGAACGTCCACGGGATTTCCGGAAGGAGGATGACGCTCGCTCCGCCCGAAATACCGGCGTGCAGGGCGATCCAGCCAGCGTGACGGCCCATAACTTCGACCACCATCACCCGTTCATGACTGATTGCCGTGGTGTACAGTCGATCGATGGCGTCGGTCGCACAGGCCACGGCACTGTCGAATCCGAACGAGAAGGCCGTTGAGGAGAGGTCGTTGTCGATCGTTTTGGGAACACCAACCACCGGCAGCCCGGCTTCTTCAAACTGTTCGGCGACGGCCAGTGATCCATCGCCTCCAACACAGATCAGTGCTTCCAGTCGCAGGTCTTTGTAGGTCTGTCGAACCTTGTCGATCAACCTGGGATCAAGGTCAATTCGCTCAGATACGCCACGACGAGCACTGAAGTGGCCCTTGTTGGTTGAGCCGAGAATGGTTCCACCACGCGCAATGATGCCGAGCGTGTTCTTGCGATCCAGGAACATGTAGTCCGGAGGATCGATCAGGCCTTCGTAGCCACGTTTGAATCCAACGACTTCGTATCCAAAGCGAGTGGACGCTTTGACCACACTGCGGATGACGGCATTCAACCCAGGGCAGTCCCCGCCGGAAGTCAAAATTCCAACACGTGGCAGTTCACTCACCACTGCACTCCTGAAGATGGGCCAAAAGAATACGGACCGAATGGAACCGTGAGGGGGAGGCGTTCGAATCAAGAAGACCAGTTCGCCGAATTCGCGGTCGGAGAATTTCTCCTGACCGCGATTCTATCCAGCGCACACCGGAACGCACTGGCCATTTTTCAGGAATTGGCGACGAATATTGCCGCGAGGCTGGTCAGGTTACTGGGCATTCTTGTTGATGGGTTCATCGACAACCAAGGCCTTGGGGAAGTTGGCAGCCTTGTCTCCGCCCATTTTCTGCCAGCGCTTGTTCTGCGAGCCGCCACTCGGCTGATTCATCGGGATGTCCATTCCGCCCGCTTCGCCCAGCATCTTGTACAACTGGTTTTCCATTGCCTTGGCGATCTTCTGGTGCTGAGGATCGTAGATCAGATTGCGGGTTTCTCCCGGGTCGGCCTGCAGATCGTACAGTTCGTCGGTATCCCACAGCCCGTAATACGTGATGTACTTGTAGCGGTCGCCGCGTAAAGCGAACTGCGTGGGTGTTTGCGGGAAGTTCTTTTCCCAGTAGTACACGTACAGGAAATGATCGCGCCAGGGCATGTCACCCTTGTTCGGCAGGTCGAGGAAGCTTTGGCCATCCATGTATTCCGGAGTGGTGATTCCAGCGGCCTGCATGATGGTGGGACCGATGTCGATATTGCCGATCACCTGCTCAACGACCTGTCCCCCCTCGTACAGCTCCGGGCACTGCATCATCATCGGAACACGAATGGAGGGTTCGTAGGCGACGCGCTTGTCGATCAGGCCATGCTCACCCCACATGAAGCCGTTGTCGCCCATGTAGATGACCAGCGTTTCGTCGTGGATTCCCAGTTCCTTGAGGGTCGCCAGCACGGTGCCGACACTGTCGTCGACCGCGAGAATTGATTCGCAGTAGCGGCGGTACAGCCAGTCCAGACCGGCGTCGCTGTGGTAGGAGAAATCGATGCCGTGCCAGCTGTTCCTCTGATCGCGAACCCAGCGCGGTGCGTTGTTTTCGGCAGTGATCCCTTCGCCGCGCGGCAGGTTGAGCTTCACGTCGGCATAGCGGCCTTCGTGGCGCTTCGCCGGCGTGAAATTGGCGTGCACGGCCTTGTGGGACAAATACAGGAAGAAGGGGCGGTCTTTGTCACGCTGCTTCATCCAGTCGACGGCGTACCCGGTCAGCTCATCGGTGATGTAGCCCTTCTGTGGTACTCGTTCTCCGTTCACATTCAACGTGTACCGGGGGCCGGGAGAGAGGTAGTTCCCCTGGCCGCGAAAGCTGATCCAGTGGTCGAATCCGGGACGTGGCTCATCGGTGTCGCCGCCCATGTGCCACTTGCCGATGAATGCGGTCTGGTAACCGGCCCGTTGCAGGTATCGCGGGAAAAACACGGTCCCATCGGGGACCAGCCGGTTGTTGTCGATCACGCGATGTTTGTGCGTATAGAGCCCCGTCAGAATCGATGCCCGACTGGGGGAACAGAGTGAGGTTGTCACAAAGGCGTTCTTCAGGTGGACGCCGTTCGCAGCCAGTGAGTCGAGGTGCGGCGTTTCCAGGAAAGGGTGGCCCATGAAGCCCATTGCGTCGTAGCGATGATCGTCCGTCAGGATGAAAATCACGTTGCGTGGTTTGGCGCCGGGGATCGACTGCACAGCAGCGAGTTCGCCCTGACGGGCAATGTCCGCCGCCGGACACACAACGGCCAGATATCCGAGGCAGAACAGAGACAGGCCAATGGGCCGCAGGGGCTTGGGCAACGCAAGAGTCATGAGCGGGAATTCCTTCGTGCGTGATTGCAATTTGGCAATCCGAATCGGATGAAAATCTGCAAGGCAACTTAACGCAATTCACAAAGACGCGAAAGCAATCGAGGAAGGGGGCCGACCGTCTTGAATCGCACTGCTGCCCGGTCTACGCTTCTTGTGAAAGCTTCCAATGATCACTTGTCCCGAGACCTCGGACGATGCAATTTGCACTGCAGATTACGATTGCGGTTCTGGTGTCGTTCGCGGGCACTGTGCTCGCTGTAGCCGAGATGGAAGATCCGAGTGGTTCTCCCCTGGGGGCGTTCTCGATCCCCGTTTCGCTGGCGACGTTGCTGCTGGTTGACCGCAAGCGGCTGATCGCCCTGCCGGAAGCGGGGGCCACGTTGCTGGGAGCCCTGGCATTCTTGCTGGCTGCTGCCGAGTTTACCTCAGGCGGAATCGAATCCCGGCTGCTCGCGGCCAGTCACCTGCTGGTGTATTTGACCTGGATCTTCCTGCTACAGAAGAAAGCCTCGCGGCAATACTGGTGGATTCACGCGCTGGCTGTACTGCAGCTTGCGGTCTCGTCCGTGCTGACGTCGAAGCCCTGGTTCGGACTGGCGGTGGTGGTGTTTGCGTTTCTGGGCAGCTGGAGCATGGCGCTGTTCCTGGTTGTGCGTACTGTTGAGCCCGCACTCAATCGTGAACGCTGGAAAGTCGACGACACGGCGCAGTCCGTTGGGCAAGCGATCGTCGGGCTCGCGTATGATCGTGGTCATCACTTGATCAATTGGCGGTTCGTGGGCAATTCGATGGCGCTGTCCGTGGCGGGACTGCTTGTCAGCGTGGTGTTCTTTCTGTTTACACCGCGGATCTGGATGACCAATTCGAGCATCGCCAGCGACCTGCGAGGCGGACGAGGGGGCACGTCCGGTTTTTCGGAAACGGTGCGGCTGGGGGATATGGGCTCGGTGCTGGAGAGCAAGGAGCCCGCGATCGAAGTGACCGTCTTCAACATGCTCGAACAGCGGGATTTCACGAAGGACGAAACGTTCCGCTTCATGGGAGATGAACCGCTGTTTCGTGGAGCCGTTCTGGAAGAGTATTCCAATGGAGCCTGGCGACGAAGCGACTTTGAAGATGACTACTCCCTCCCTCCATTCAGCGAATTGCCACAGCCGTTTCAGCAGTTTTGCCCGGTGAAACAGCACATGAAGCTGTATCCGATGGCGTCGGAAATACTGCCCGCCTTTGGAACGGTCTTAACTGTTGATGCAGGTGACAAGCTGTTCCCGGTGCGTCGCGAGTTCCATTCGGGGGAACTGCTGCACAAACGAAACTTCGGTTGGGGCACGCTGGATTACTGGGTCTACGAATATCCCAATGATCCCCGCGACACGCATCGATTGCTGGGGATTCGAGCCGATTCGGGTGCCGTGCTCCAGTACATGCGGTCCATGATGGAACTGCCCGACAATCTGCGGCGGCTCAAATTTCGAGCTGAGGAATTGACGCGTGACGAACGGACCGAGTCCGGAGCGGCCCGCGTGATTCAGTCGTACTTGCAGGAGTCGGGAGAGTTCACGTACTCATTGAATCTGTCGATTGATGATCCAACGATTGATCCGGTTGAGGATTTCCTGTTCAACCGGAAGCAGGGGCACTGTGAGTATTATGCGTCGGCCATGGCACTGATGCTACGATCGATCAGTATTCCGGCTCGAGTTGTGACAGGTTTCAAAGGGGGATCGTGGGACGATTCGCGAAAGGCCTACGTGGTGCAGCAACTGCATGCCCATGCCTGGGTCGAAGCGTTCGTCGATCGACGCTGGAGAACGTTTGATCCCACGCCGGCAGCTCGGAATGAGTCGGTATTGCTCCAGCAGGGGGAGGCGCCGTTGACTCCGAGTTTCGGGGCGACATATCGCACCTTGTGGTCGCAGGGTGTCGCGATGAACATGCAGCAGCAGCGAGATCTCCTGTACGCTCCCGTTCTGCGCGCGGCCTCGGATATTGGAAGCCTGCTGAAGGATCCACTCGAATCCATCCTGAACCCGGGTGGCTCCTCGGAGCTTGGGGGCAGCAGTCTGGTTCTGAATGGCGTGATCGCCGTTGTGGTGCTCCTGATCATTGTCGCTGGACTCGCGTTCGGGATTCGCTGGCTGTTGCGGTTTTCGCCGCGCTGGCGGCTGGGCCGAAAAGCTCAGCTGACGCGAACGCGTGTGGAGTTCTTCGAGAAGTTTCAGGCCATTCTTCGGCGGCATGGGCTGCAACGGGAACCACAGCAAACCCCCGTAGAATTTGCGGAAGACGTGGTGCTGCAACTGAATCCTGTTCTGCAGGCCGCAGGGCTCGATGGCTGGCCGCGCGACCTGGCCCAGCGTTTCTACGATGTCCGTTTTGGGCACCACGATGTTTCGCCTCAGGAACTGGCATTGCTCAATACGAAGCTGGTTGAGTTAGAGCAGTGTTTAAGCCAAAAACGCTCGTAGGCTTCGCCACGAGAGGTGTGCCACAAACGTGTCTGTGACGCGAATTGGCTATTCCCCGTGCCCGCGCCGCGTTACAATTCTTGCGACTTTCCAGATTCTCCCGCCCCGGTTCTCCGGACACGAGATTGGGTCGATACGTTTGCATCGGCTCGACAAGGAACTAACAAAGGACTCCCTCCATGCGACGCCACTCCTGGTTGCTGTTGACGGCTTTTGCCTGCGCAGCCCCGGCACTGCTTTGTGCTCAAGACGCTCCCCCGGTTACTGGTGAAAAGACGGCAGAGCCTGCTGCGGCGCCGGATCCGTTTGCGGTTCCCGAGGGTACCGATTCAACGGTCATGCGTTTGTTCCTCAATCGCATTGCACGTACACCTCCCACCGAACGGACCCGAGAAGGCGTCCTCGAACACTTTCACAAGATGGGAGTGGCACTGGATGACGTGCTCGCTCGCGACGTCGAAACAGAAGTGTTCCTGGTAGCCACCGAACTGCGGTTCAGCGTGCTGGACTTGATGGATCGCTTCGAAGATGAAGCCGCCCCAAAGATGCGTGAAGCTCTGATGGGTAAGCTGCAGAAGGACGAGCGTCCGGAAGTGAAGCAGTTGGTTGCCCGGCTGGAACTGGAGCAGCAGATTGCCGGACTGGGCGATCTGCCCGGTGAAGAGCGAATGGCACTGGTGCAGCGCGTTGCAGCGATGATTCAGAATGCGGGGAAAGAAGACGACATGGCCCTGCAGCAGTCCATTAACATGGCGATGAGTACCTCGGAAGTCCTGGAAGGGATTGAAGACTACCCTCGTGCTGCTGCGGCCGCCAAGTTGTTTGCCAAGTATCTGGGGGCCCGTCAGGACCCTCGACTCGAACGCATGGTGGCCAATCTGGAGGCCAACTCTCGTCGCCTGGAACTTCCGGGAAATGCAATGGAGGTCAAAGGGACCACCGTGGATGGTGAGAAGTTCGACCTCAAAAGTCTCGAAGGCAAGGTGGTTCTCGTCGACTTCTGGGCGACCTGGTGCGGTCCCTGTCGAGCAGAACTGCCCAATGTGAAGCGGATGTACAAGGCCTATCACGACAAAGGTTTTGAAGTCGTGGGCATCAGTCTCGACGAAAGCCGCGACGATCTGGAAGCATTCCTGGAACAGCAGGAAATTCCCTGGGTAACTCTGTTTGCTGAGTCCGAAGGAAACATGGGCTGGAACAATCCCATCGCCCGATACTACGGCATCAGCGGAATTCCCGCCGTAATCCTGATCAATCAGGAAGGGAAGGTGGTGTCCCTGTCTGCCCGCGGTCCGGAACTTCCCGCTCTGCTGGAGAAGTTGCTGGGCCCGGTTGAACTGCCGCCTGAGGCCGGACTGCAGCTGTCACCTCCAAAGAGTGAGTAGTCCAACTGCGATCAACTGATCGACTCAATGCAAGAGGGAGGCAGACCAGACGGTCTGCCTCCCTCGTTTTGTTTCCAGTTTCCGTGGCCAGTGTTAGTCAGTCCTGCTTCAGGTTCTTGTGAATCTCCGTCAGCAGTTCTTCCACTCTTGCCATGCGTTCCTCGATCTGTGTCAGCCTGGAGTGAACGTCCGGCAACACATTCATTCCTTGGGGTGATTCGGGCTGCAACAAAATTCCGGGAGCATTAAGGCCACCCAGGGCCTGTTCCTGCAGCGAGTCGGTCAGATCCTTGAGCATGAACTCCAGTTCGTGATGCTGCATTGCTTTCAGTTCTTTTCCTTGAACCGGCGTGACTTTTCCGGTCTGTTTCTTCCCCTGATGCACCCACGTGATGTCGATGGCCTGGCCTTCCGATTGCTGCACCAGCCGCTGCAAATCCATGGGCGACTTCACCGTTTCTTCGCCGATCTGGATGATGATGTCGTGCTGTTGAATGCCCGCTTGGGCGGCCGGGCTATCTTCAAATGTTCGACCGATGATGACGCCCTGTCCCGGTTCGAGCCCCAGGTGTTCGGCAATTCCTTCGGGAAGTTCCCGAGCAACGACCCCAATCGCGGCCCGGTTTGGCCAGGCCGGTCCGAGAGGATCACTCCCAGTCTGTCCGGAGCCATCCGTCAGACTGGAGGCATCGATGAGATGTTCCTTCCCATCCGGACCAATGATCACGATCTTCGGCGAAAGGTTTGAAGCGGGAGATGGAGCCTGAGACCATGCCGGCACGGTCGACGCAATGGTCATGCAAAGGCACAACAACGGATAGGCAGAAGATGGGGACATGGAACACTCCGGGGATAAAGGACACCGGACTCCGTGTCGCGGTGTGATTGCGAACTCGCTACGTTCGAGCAACAAACTTCGGGTGGCTCGAAATGTCTTGTTTCAACGGGCGAAACGTCCGACTACTGGACCGCGTACCGCACGTGGACGGCATCCCGTGGGACCAACGCCTTCTGCCCATTGTTGAGTGGCACGACGTAGTACTGACGTTTCTCATCAACCAGGTAACCCTGGTTCTCCAGGCGAGCACGCACATTTGCGGGGACACGTCCCTGAGGCTGTTGCAGCCACTGCAACGGGACATCGGTTCCTTCAAATACCGGCACGTTCACGGGGACATCACTCGACCAGGGCGGCGCCAGGTCAACTTCAGCAACTGGCATCATCCCGACCGTCGAATCGGTGGCCAAGACGGGCGAGGCACCAGCACTTGGTGTTGCAGGCTGTGCAGGCAGATTCCGAGTCGGCTGGTGGACGGCGATGGGCTGATCCACTGGAGCAGGTCCCTGCGTTAAATTCATGGTGGCGAAACCCAATCCGACACCAAGTAAAGTCGACAGGCTCATGCCGGTCAGCAACTGCCAGTTCGAGCGGCGGGGAGGGACCAAGGACGCCGAAGCAGCGACTGGCAGTTCCTGAACCGGACTTGTACGGTCGAGATGCTGCAGTGAAGCGCACCGGAACAGCCGGTCTTCCAGAAAGGCCAGTGCCAGTGTTCGCCAACCGGTTCCTGTCTCCTGTCGATCGAGACTGTGGAGCAGAGTGGTTTCCGCAGTGCCATCCAGTTCGCCGTCAACGCAGCGCTGAATCAGGATATGATCGGGTGTGTCAGGCATAACTCGATTCTCGGGCAACTCAGGTTGCTTCGACGCCTGCTGAAGTCAACATGCGTCGCATTCGCTGCCGTACTTTCAGCAGCCGATGTTCAATAACGTGTTCGGTGACACCCAGCCGTTTGGCCAGATCACGATACGTCCAGTTTTCGGTGTATTTCAAAATCAGGATCTCGCGATCCAGTTCAGGCAGCTGAGCCAGCGCATCGCGGACGGAGTTCAATCGTTCCGATTCCAGCAGCCAGTCTAAAGGCGTTGAATCCGGTTCCTGGTTGACCGGGCCGGTCTGGATGAGTTCATTCTCAAACCGCCTCCGCCGTCCACGTGTTCTTCGATAAAAGAGGCACTGACGGACGGCCACGCGGTACAGCCACGGAGCCATGCGTTCGGGATCCGTGGGGAGATTGTTGGACTTGGTCGCTGCCAAGCCCACCTCCTGCAGAACATCCTCTACCGGAGCCGCCTCTCCCAGCCGATGCCGAATGACAGTGCGCAGCCAGGGGCCGTGTTTCAACAACGCAGCCTCCCAGTCGACTTTCGATCGACCCGCATCCGTCGCGGTGGTGGGCTGCATGTCAGTCATGTCATCAGAATAGTTACCGCATGCCGGTCTGTCCGGACGCAATTCTGGAAGATTCGTCAAGAATCTTTCGGAAACCGGGAGGGCGTGATGACGTCTTCACCGGGATGTCCTCGCAGTTTGAATCTCAAGTGCTGAAGTCACTTACGGCGATGGGCTAACGTGCCGCGTGGGTATCCAGCCATTCGATGAGATCGGCGGCCACCATCGACTTGGGGCCTTGCCAGTGGGCGACGGTTTCGCCGGATGCCGCGATGAATTCGACGGAGTTGGATTCCGAGCCAATCGCCTGCGGCCCGTTAAGGACGATCCAGTCGCAGTTCTTTTTTCGCAGCTTCTGCAGCGCATTCTCACGAGGGTTCTGTGCTTCCAATGCAAAACCGACGACCCAGCGATGGTCCTTGCTGGCGCCGAGTTCGGCCAGAACATCATCGGTTTCAATCATTTCGAGCGTCACCGGACCACCGACTTTGGAGATCTTTCCTTCGATCCGCGTGTGAGGCTTGTAGTCGCACACGGCGGCAGCGGCGATGACGCCATCACAATCGGGAAACAGTCGAACGGCTTCGTCTCGCATTTGTGCCGTTGTCATGACGGAGTGAAACTCGCAGCCGACCGGCGGGGCGATTTCCACCGGACCACTGATGAGCACGACTTCCCAGCCGCGGGCCACGGCCGCCTGAACAATGGCATACCCCATTCGACCACTGCTGGCGTTGGAGAGGTAGCGAACATCGTCCAGGTACTCCCGAGTCGGGCCGGCGGTGACAAGCAATCGCATCAAGATCTCCCGGGCACGAAGGCGGTCCAGAATTCGAATTTCAGTCTGTTGGTCGTGGGACGAACGCCAGGATTCTCTCAATCTGGCGGCGTAAGTCCAGATGCCATGGCGTTTTCACAAAAAAAGAAAGCTGAGGGCTCGCCCTCTGGCAATCCACCTAGAATAATGGACGAAGCCAGCTGAGGGAGCAGCGGCTCGAAAGTTTCCCGACTTCAACCTGTGGTCCAGCCCTATGACCATGCGCCTGCTGACTGCTCTCCCCGTGTACAATGAGGAGACACACGTGATCGAAGTTCTCCAGCGGGTTCGTCAGTGGTGTGACGATATTCTGGTGGTGGACGACGGTTCCAGTGACCGGACCCCGTTGCTGCTCGCCGAGATGGAAGGCATCGACGTCATTCGCCACGAGCCCAACCGGGGATACGGCGGGGCGCTCTGCTCTGCGTTTCAGTACGCCATCGACAACAATTACGACGTGCTCGTGACCATTGACTGCGATGGACAGCACGAACCGCAACTGATTCCGGAACTGGCCGCTGCGGTGTTTCCGGAGGATGAGGCCCCGATTGACATCGTTTCCGGCAGCCGGTATCTCAGCAAATTCTCTGGAGACAGCCTGCCACCGGAGGAACGGCGCAGGATTAACATGGAGGTCAATCGCCGTCTGGAGAAGTGCTTTGGTCTCAAACTGACAGACTCGTTCTGCGGCTTCAAAGCCTATCGCGTCGAGGCTCTCAAGAAGTTTGATATCACTGAATTCGGATACGCCATGCCCTTACAGCTGTGGGTGCAGGCGGTGCGGCATCGCATGCGAATCCGAGAATTCCCTGTGCCGCTGATTTACCTGGACGAAAGCCGCTCGTTCGGAGGCTCGCTGGATGATGCGAATCTCCGGCTTGCGTATTACGACGAAGTGCTCAAACGGGAAATGGAAAACCAGCAGGTTCCCTGCGGTTCAGTCGGCTGAGACGCGCGTTCTGCTAGGCCGACGCTCCATGCGTCGCAGCCACCATGGCGTTCGACAGGTCGCGGACTTCCTGCATCGCGGCGGCCTGCTGTTCTGGGTGATCGGTCAGTTGTTGCAGGTGTTTCACAATTCCGGAACCAACGATCACACCATCAGCCAGTTCGCGGAGCGGGTCGACATGTTCCGGCTTGCTGATTCCGAAACCGACGGCCAGCGGGAGGCCGGTCTCTTCTCGCAGCCAGCGCAGCTGTTCGAACAGGCTGCTGGCAATGGTGTCGCGCGTTCCGGTCGTTCCGGCGACGGCGATGCAGTACACGAAACCGGAGCAGCTCTTGAGAATCTGGCGAACCCGTTCACGAGGGGTTGTCGGGGCAACCAGCTGAATCAGGTCCAGACCGGCGGCCTGGACCTTGGCAAACAATTCGCCCGCTTCGTCACCCGGCAGGTCGGGCACAATGAGTCCGCTGAATCCGACGTCTTTGCACTGCTGCAGAAACGATTCGGTTCCAATGCGGAATATGATGGCGAAGGAGACCATCGCCAGCAGTGGTGGCAATTCGTCCGTGGGGAGTTCGCGAATGCCGTCGAAGATCTGGTGAACTGTCAGATGCTTGTTCAGTGCCCGCGTGTAGGAGGACTGAATGACGGGACCGTCGGCAATGGGGTCGCTGTAGGGAAATCCAATTTCGATCAGGTCGACGCCCGTGCTGCCGAGAGTGCGGATCAGCTCTTGAGTGGCGGCCATATCGGGATCGCCAGCGGTGACGAAGGGCATGAAGGCCATCTGGTGTGCCTGCCGCAAGTCCGCAAAAGTCTGCTCAATCCGCGTTGCCAAGGTGATATCCCTGAATTTCTGGTAGGAAGTGTTTGGACGCCTCAAAATACCGAGTCGTCGCTGTGTCTTGAAGTCGTGGAGTTTGCGTATCCGTCGTGATGGAGTCAACCGGGCCGGAGATTTGTCCGGTCTGAATTCTCTTCGCTGGGGTTTCAACTGGCTGAGGGAATTGCCAAACTGACCAAGGACAGATGCGTCCCCTCAATCCGGAAACTGGCCGCAGGCGATTTTCGATGCAAATGCCGAGCTACTCACGTGACATCCCAGGCTTACAGCGGCACGCAGCCCGGGCTTTGTGTTCGTTGTGTGTCTTTTTGTTCACTGGGTTGGCTGCGGCCCAGGACGAATCGCTGGCCGCGTTGGAAGAACGGAGCTTTCAACAGGCGGTAGCTGCTGCTGATCCCTCGATTGTTCGGATCGAAACCGTTGGCGGCATGGATCTCGTCGGCGAAGTGCTGACGGCGACCGGACCGACAACTGGCGTGATCGTCTCCGAAGATGGTTACATTATCACCAGTCGATTCAACTTCGTCTCCCATCCCGCCACGGTGGTCGTGACGGTGTCCGATGAGCGGAAGTTCGCGGCCAAAATCGTGGCCGAAGATTTCTCCCGCATGCTCACTCTGTTGAAGATTGACGCCGCAGAGCTGAAGCCGCTGCCCGCAGTGACGCCCGATGATGTGGAGGTTGGACAGTGGGCACTGGCCCTGGGGCGGACGTTTGATCCGCTGTTTCCCAATATGTCGGTCGGCATCGTAAGTGCCGTTCGTCGACTGTCTGGGCGGGCGACGCAAACGGATGCCAAGGTCTCTCCCCTTAACTACGGTGGGCCGTTGATCGACCTCACGGGGCGGGGAATTGGCATTCTGGTGCCGCTGTCGCCACAAGGTAAGGACGAGACGGCCGGGGTTGAGTGGTACGACGGGGGAATCGGGTTCGCCATTCCACTGCACGATGTGTACGCCGCGTTACCCCGGATGCAGGCCGGGGAGTCGCTGCATCGCGGGTTACTTGGAATTGGCTTTGCCGAAGATGGCCCGCTCGCGGGAGCCGCGAAAATCGCGACCGTGCGGCCTGAGTCGCCCGCGGACCGCGCTGGCATTCAGGTCGGGGATATTGTGACGCAGATTGATGGCGTCGATGTGCCGCGTATTCCTCTGCTGAAGCGGGCACTCGGACCTCGCTATGCCGGAGACACTGTCGCACTGAAGGTCAAACGGGGTGATCAGGAACTCCCGTTCTCCATCACGCTGGCGGCCGAACTGAAGGCGTATTCATTTCCCTGGCTGGGCATTCTTCCGGTGCGTGAACTCCTGAATTCACCACAACCTGGTGTTGGCGTCCGGGTTGTCATTCCGGAAACACCCGCTGCCAAAGGGGGGCTGCAAACCGGAGATGTGATCACGTCCGTAAAAGGTGAGGCCGTCAACAGTCTGGCTGAGCTTCGCAATGCCTTGCGGGCCTTTGAACCGAATGATGATTGCGAGTTGAACATCCAGCGTGGTGATGCCGCGGTAAAAATCTCTGTCACGTTGGGAACGTTGCCTGATCAGATTCCGGCCGAAGTGCGGCCTGTCGCGACGCCTCGATTGCCGGAAGCAGCAACGCGGCCCGCCGTTGGTCGATTGAGTGAGACTCTGGCCGGGCGGGAACTGAAGTATTGGGCATATGTCCCGGAGAACTCTCATCCTGAAGTGCCTCTCGGTTTGCTGCTGTGGCTGCATCCGGCGGGCGATTCCATGGAAGCGGAAGTTTTTCGTCTGATGCGTGAGCACTGTGATCGGCGAGGCATTCTGCTGGTGGGGCCTCAGGCCGGGGACATTGCCGGTTGGACTGCCGACGATCTCGAACCCATTCTGGATCTGGTCAAGCTGATCCAGGAGAAGTACCAGATTGACCCGGCACGAATTGCGGCCTGCGGTCATGGGGATGGGGTGTCGATCGCGACTCAGCTGATTCTGAAAGATCGCGAGCGATTCCGTGGCCTTGTGGCCTCCAGCGGTGTCTATCGCGGTCGGATGCCGGACAACGATCCCGATGAACGGCTGGAAATTCTGCTCACTCAATTTGAACTGGATGGTGCGGCTCCGATTATGGGACGCCTCCTGGCCGTCTTGAAACAGATGAAGTATCCCGTCGTCCAGCAGACACTGGCTGGCGATGAAACTGCGGGACTCACAGCGGATTGGGCAGAACTGGTTGCCCGCTGGTTTGATGTCCTCGATCGGACATGATCCTCCCGCTGACGTCAGTGTACTCCCGTTTCGAATGACTTACCCATTGCTGCTCCAAGGAGACTCGCAACGTGCAACGTGTTGTATCCCACCCCATTCGCCGCAATTCGTCCCGCCGCGGCTTCACTCTGCTGGAACTGCTGATCGTGCTCGCAATCATTGGCGTGATTGCCGCCATGGTGATTCCACGATTCCTCGGCCAGCAGAAGAACGCAACCATCAAGGCTGCGCAAGCCAGTATTCATGGATTGGAGGAAGCGCTGAAACTGTACGCCGTCGACCACGATGCGGAGTTCCCTCAAGGGAATCAGGATTCCCTGATGCTGCTGATTCAGCCCACAGATCGGGATGGCAAGGCAATGGAGCCTTACCTGGAAAAGATTCCACGCGACCCGTGGGGGGAACAGTTCTATTATGAGTATCCCAACACCAAGGCCAACACCACCAAACCAGCCATCTGGTCCTCTGGGCCGAATCGTCAGAATGACAATGGCAGTGGCGATGACATCAACAACTGGGCTGACCTGGGACTGTAAATGACTCCCTGTGGCGGGAATCTGCTGGAGACGTTCAGACAGCGGAGTCCATCGCGGCTTCGCTGTCTGTCTGCGCACAAGACTCGCCCGGCGTTCACACTGCTGGAACTGTTGATCGCGCTGGCGATTATCGTTGTGCTGGTCGGCATTACGTGGCCTTCTGTCGGACGCTATCTGAGCGAGCAGACGATCAAGACAAACGTCGAGCAGGTCCGCAGCACACTCTCCGGCGTGAGACACAAATCGCTGACGACGGGACTCATTTATCAGTTCCGGTACGAGCCGGGAGGGCAACGGTATCTGGTGTTGCCGTTTGAGCAGCTCGATCCGCAGTCAGCCGGCGGGACATCAAACGGTCAAACGGCCACCGTGGTCTCGGCAGCGAGCACGACCTCGACAACGCTACCGGTTCTCAGCGGCAAGCTGGACGAGCGTTGTCACTTCGCTTCGTCGATGGATGCGACGCGCATGTTCGCCGCATCAAGTATCTCGGCAGTGTCCGTGACCGAACGTCTGCCGGAAGAGTTGCTGCTGCTGTTGTCCGAAGGGCCGCAACTGGCACAGGTGCAGTGGTCGCCGCCGGTGCTGTTCTATCCCGATGGAACAGCCGACGATGCGGCGTTTTCAATTCTCGATGAGGGGATGCGGACGATGAACGTGCAGGTGCGTGGATTGACCGCCGTCGTTTCGGTGGGCTCCATGAGCCGCGGCGGTCGGGAGTGAGCATTCTCTGTCGGGGCATGCTGAACTCGCCAGCGTTGCGTTGGCGGTGCTGGAATGGCATGCTGACAGCCGTCCCACGTCCTGCGTTTCGATCGCCTTCATCATGCTCTCTTGTCGACGATATTCTCTCGATGTTCGTTCGGTCTCATCGCCGACCTCGCAACCGAGGTGTCGCTCCCGAGGGCTCGGCCTGATATGTGGCGGCTGGCTGTGCCTGGTTACCTCAATTCTTCCGGCACAGGATGTTGGTCCGGGGTCGCTTTCACTTGTTCCTCGCTGGGATACGGTTCGAACACACGCTCCTCGGTACTTCGAAGCCCACCTGCAGTGGCCGTTGCGAACACTGCTGGAAGGCGAATTGGAACTGGAATGCTTCGTCGGTCCGGAATTGCAGTGCCGTTACACCAGCTACGAAACCGCACTGTCTGAAAACGGAATGACATTGTCGGTGGTCGTGCCGCCTCCCGTGTTGAATCGGGAGACCGACAACTATGTGGTTCGGGCGCATTTTCGAGGCACCGATCGGACGATCTATCTTGATGAGCACTTTGCCGTGGCCCCGGTCCGGTGGAAGCGGACGAGTGTGATTGGAATGATCGAGGATCGGTCGGGCTCAGTCCCGGCTGGAATGGTCGAGACGAATGGAGATGCCAGCGATTTCTTTCGTTCGCTGCAGTTGGAAGAATTCATGCCGCGTCCAGGACGAAGTCGGGGCACGTCTTCGGTCTGGTCGATGTCGCCAGAGCAGGAGTTGTCGCTCCTGCGAGGCTGGCAGCAGGTTGTGACCAACGTTCCTCCAGCCGACGTTCCGACCGATCCGTTGCAGTTGCTCGCGTTCGATATCCTGATGGCTTCCAGTGAGCAGTTGGGCAAGCTCAGCCCCGGGCAGCGAGACGCCCTGCGCTTGTGGACTCAGGGGGGCGGCAGTCTGGCGGTATCCATTACCGGGAAGGTTTCGAAGAGTCTTGAGCATTGGTTGAATCAGATTGCCGGCGGGCGTCGAGAGCAGCCGACCGTTTCCGTAGGTTCGCTGGGAGAGGTGACGCTGCTGCAGGAATCGACGGACGTGCTGCATGCCTATCCCGGAGTGGGGCGGTCAGTGCTGGTGATGTCGCCCCCTGAAGTGGAGTCCAGGGATTGGCAGCAGGCCATGTTTCATCTGTGGAAGTTGCGATCCAGTCAGCAGGACAGCATTCAACGTCGCGGGCGGTTTCAGTTTGATGTTGATCAGGATTGGACGCGACACGACTCGTACGAGCCGCTTCCCTGGGACGTCACGTTTGATGCCAATGCCACAACTTTGACCAGTCTGCTGTTGCCTGAATCGGTGCAGGGGGTGCCGCTGTGGCTGGTGTGCAGTGTCCTGGCCGGATGCCTGCTGGTGGTGGTGCCTGGGGATTACTTCCTGCTGGGGCATTTTCGATTGCAGCGCTGGACGTGGCTGACTGTTCCACTCATTGCTCTGATCAGCTCGTGGTTCATGATCGATACTGCGAACAGCTACATGGGCAGTCGGGACTTTGTGCAGACGCTCACGTACGTTGATCTCAATGCCGATGGCGAACCGGTGCGCTCATCGCAGTTTCAGCTCTCCTTCCCGGCAACGAGTCGTGATGTGACCCGTGAGTATCAGGAAACTTTCGAAGTGGATCTTGGAGAAGGCCGCAGTGCGCAGTCGGCACTGGCTGATGATCCGGTCGACGCATTCGAAAGATCGGGAATCGGGCTGCAGAATGTGCAGGAGCGGTTGGCTGGCGCCGGCACTCCAGCTCTGGTGGCCCCAGCGGATGTGACGGAGTATTTCGGCACGGTCCCCAGCCTTTATTCGCTTCGTCGCCACGTGAATCAATGGACGCCGCGAGTCTCACGCATCACGCGATTTGGATTGCTGTCCGGACTTCCCGATGCGGCTCCTTCAGAAATTCGCGAACTGCAGTGGCCCGATCAGGGCAAGCTTGATCGGGAGACGGTTGTTGCTGAACTTGCTCAGGCCCATCCGGAGTCTGTTGTGCTCTGCTGGCAGCGGGGAGAATGGTCCATGCACCTGCCGTCGGAGGCCACTGACCGGCTGAAGTCGATTGCGGAGCACGTGGCTGGGCAAACCCATCGTGATGATCGGGGTATGTTTCACATTGTGGCTCAAGTGTCCCCACAGGGAGGGCCGCTGACCGAAGATCTTGCGCTGGATACACAGCAACTTGTTGTTGTGCTGCTTCAAGCCGAAGCAGAGGGGAGCCAGTTCATTGCCTGGCGACGCCTGGTGGCAAGACATTGATTGCCTGACGGTCGACGAACGCCGGGATCGATCGACTGCATTCCATGATGATTCGCCGACTTAGGGAAATTGCTGAATTCTTGACATTTAGAGGGAGATTTCTGAGGAACTGCAGAATTCGAACGAATAAACTGCTGTTCATGGGTTGGCCTGGTTTGGATTCCGGTCACAGTTGGTACACTGACTGGGTATCTCTCAATCGAGTGGGCCAACAATTTTTCTGGTAATCATGGAGGTAGTGATGGTCGTAGAAAGCGTTCAATTGACGGCTGTTCATGACCCGGTTCCAGCGACATCGTCGACAGGTGTGTGTGGAGATCGCAATGCTCAACCTCATCGTCTGGAAACACAAATTCAACGCTGGTTGCTCATGCACTCCCAGCTGAAGTTTGTGTCCTTGGTTGTACGTGGAATTCCGGGAGGCATTTGCATCGAAGGTGTATTGGAGGGGCACGACTCCTTGAGTGAACTGGAGCGCATCCTGAAACAATTGCCCGGAGTTGATCGGGTCATCAACAACGTGCGCTGCTGCCCATCCGGAGATTGTCACGACTGACATTCGTGAATTCCTGAGACCTGTTAACGAAACACCCCCAATTTCGATTGCTGCCAGAAGGCAGCAAGGAAATTGGGGGTGCTTTTGTAACTGCCTTGGGGGGGGGAGGAGGCAGTTGCCTGTTTATGGTACCGGCGTACCGTTGACGCGGATTTGACCGGTCGTCGAGTTCGGCTGGAGGACTTCGAATGGCAGGAAGATGGAGAAGTTGGCCAGGGTTGCGGTGATCACGTTGTTGTCAGCAGTGCTGCTTCCCGAGAGGCCGATGATTCCCTGGTTGTTAGAGAAGTAGATACCGCGAGCGGTTCCCGCATTGGCGGCGAGTTCCATGCGGTTATTGCTGATGAACGCTCCTGTGCCATTCCCCAGTTCATTGAACAGAATACCGACGCTGGTCGTGGAAATAACTCCGGATGTGGGCAGGAATTCAATCAGGTTGCCGGAGATAAAGATGTCGTTGTTGACATCTTCAAATGTCAGCGACATTGCTGTGGAATCGATCGTGCTGAACTCGAAGCCGCTGCCCTGAATGAAGTTGCCCGTGGTGTCGAATCGCACATGGTCGCTGACTTCCAGAGCGGAAGTTGTTTCGAACGTCAGGTCGTAGCCGATCGTGTCAGAGGGACCTTGGAGATTGGCAAAGGCATTTGCGACGACATTGTTCCGGCGGAAAGCGACATCGGCTTCTTCTGAAATTCTCATGAAAACGGCGGTCTGGGAGTCTGCACGTGTAGCTGCGGTTCCGGCCTGCAAGGTGAACAGAGTGTTGTGGATGGACGCATTGATGGTACCATCCCAGTCGAAGTGCGTGTTGCTCAGGTTCTGGCGGTTCGACGAGAAAGTCTGACTCGGCAGCACGCTGGCAAATGGATCGGGGGTCCCGATCAGCACATCGAAGATGGTTTCCGCATCGATGTCACCCGCTCCGAGCGAGGGCAACGGATTGATGATGGCCCCTGTTGCGGGATCGATAAACGTGGGGATCAAACCGGCGGCAGTTGTGTCTCCGGAGTGGATGTAAATCATGTGATTGTTTGGTTCCGTACCCCCCGGCGTAATGGCTGCCCCGCCGTTATCCGTAACGTTGGTGCCCGAAATGATCAGGCCGTAGTTGAGGAGATCCTCGGGGTCGTCGATGTCACCATCGTCGTTGACGTCGAAGTATTTGATCGTCGCGGCCCATTCAATCTGGTTGTCCTGGCCAGTGCGGCCGTTGTTGTCAAAGGTTGAATTGAGCACCTGTGTGGTGACGACGTTGCGAACCAGCAGACCTTCCCGGGTGGAGTTGCTGATGTCCATCGTGTCCAGCGAGAGGAATGCGGACGATGAGTCGATGTCGGCCAGCAACTGATCAGCCACGACACCGCGAAGGTTTCCGGTCAATTCCACACCGGCGAGCGACACCTGGTTCGTGTTGTGGAAGAGAGCTCCGGCCTGACTCATTCCGGAGATTGTTCCGCCGGAACCAAAGGTTGGTGTTGTGGACGCTGGTGTGCCGGATACCGAGAAAATACCGCGGCTGTCGAGAACGATAATTCCGTAGTCGGATGCTGTGGCATCCACGCTGCTCAGGGTCACATCGTGGCCACCTAGTGTGGCTCCGGTTCCATCGAGGTAGCCGTTGTTCGTGACGACGACACCGCGACCTCCAGTAACATCGATGATCCCGGCATTGACCGTCACATAGTCGTTGTTGCTCAAGATCAGACCAGTTGCACCGGCGACGGCATTATTCACGACCACATTCTGGAAGCTGACGACAGAGGGGCCGGGCAATGCGGCAGTCTGGGGACTGCGGTTGTTGATTGCGCGGATGGCGGCGACTCCTGCACCACGCTGATCGTCCACGACGGCCGTTCCGAAGGCGATGGAGTTTGAGGCCCGATTGACATCAATCCCGATGAACGAAACGTTGTTGTCATTGCCCACGGTGGAAACCCCGCGGAAGTTGGCGGTTCCGTCAAAGTCTTCGACACGAATACCGACGTTGCCACGATTGCTGATCGAAATGCCGTTGAACGACAGTCTGAAGTCGGGGTCGGCAATGTTGTCGAACAACATCGAAACGCCTTGGGCATTGTCGACGCGAGTGATTCCGTTCACCTGGAACGCTCCCGTTGTGGCCCCTGAGTCAGCAATGTTGGAAATCAAAATCCCTTCGGCGGCACTGCCATCGATGGTCAGGTCCTGCCCGAACAGAGCCGCCCCAGCCTGAGAATCGAACAGCACGCCGGCTGCCGCAGTTCCCACACCCGCCACGGTGCCGTTGATGCTGACATCTCCCAGGAAAGTGGCTCGGCTGGCGACATTCACACTGGGGTTGCTTGGAATGGGGCCGCCTTCAGTAAAGCCAGTCATCCGAATTCCTTCGAAGTCGGTTGGTCGATTGGCAATGGTGACGGGGCCCTGTGCGGTGAAGCTGGCATTGGACCCGAGTGTGTTCAGGTCGATGCCGATTCCGTTGTTCCCGTCGATGTTGATGGCATTCTGGACGACGACCGCACCAGAGTGCTGGAAGACTTCCAGCGCGGCCCGCGCGGTGGTGCCGTTGGTCCCATTGAGTGTCATGTTGTCGAATGTGACCGTGGCCGTGGAGTTGCCCAGGGCCGTCCCACGTACCGAAACGCCCGTGCCTCCGTTGTCGATAATGTTCATCTGTCGGAAGAAGATCGAGCCGGCAGCATCCTCGATCAAGGTCGCGAAGCCGCTGGTATTGTCAATTCGGTTCACAGTGCCCGAAGAAGGTGTTCCGAAGGTGATGGAAGCGTTTCCGCCAGTTACGCGGAACGCGTCGCCGTCCGTATTGGCAATTTGAATTCCGTTGATGCTGAACAGACCTGATGCGTTGTTGAAGACCAGGCCATCGGCATTGGTTCCCAGCACGGTATCAATGAAGATCTGGTCAAGCCGACCGCCGGTGACAGAGTCGGCCACGATGGCCGCTCCATCGGTCACGTTCGTAATCGTGAAACCGGAAAAGCGCGAGTTGTTGGCCATGGTCACGGCATCGCCGGTGACATTGGTGATGAGTGGGATGTCTCCCACAGTGCCGGAGGCTGTCGGGAGCGGAATTTCCTGGCTGAGCCCGAAGACCGGCAGCGTCAGATTGGCTCCTTCGCCCAGCACGAGCACATCGTCTCGCAGGACCACGTTTGGAGTAACGCCCGGGGGAAGTGTGCTGCCGTCAAACACGCTGTCCGAATGGACGAAGATGATGTCTGCGAATGGAGTCGCATCGATCCCTTCCTGAATGTAGTTGAACGGGTTTTCGATGGTTCCATCGGGAGTGGTTTCGAGCGGTTCGCCGGGGACGTGTCGAACGTGGTAGACGAAGTACGCATCGCCGTTCAAGTCGCGGGCAATTTCGCGATCATTCAGGAAGCTCGAATCATCCGAGACGACTGTGCGATTCTTGCGGACCCAGCTGGCCAGGCGATTGTACTGACTCTGCCCGATGCGAGGCCGGGATTCCAGATCGTGCCAGTAGTTCACATCGGCACCGAAGATGATGTTGTTCCCGAACACATTGTCGCTGGTGAATTCCAGGTGCATGTGTCCGAGCCGATCCATGACATCGGCATCCATGCGCAACTTGTATCCCCAGGCGAATTCCCGATCCGGAGCCTGGTAGTGATACCAGCCGGCGGAACCTTCGAGGTTCACGCTCTGAGCGACTTCGCCGGGGATTGGAATGCTGTACGTCTGGTCGAAACCAGTCATGGAAGTCGAGGTGAACGACCGGCGCTGGAAGGTGATGTTGTTCCCTTCGAACATCTGAGAACCGGGCTCAAAAATTGTGCTTGTAATGTAATTGCGAGTTCCAAAGGGGATGTACACGTTGGTACGGACGTCGAACCATTCCGATAGCCATTCGTGGGCCACCGAAACTTCTTCAAAGTTGACGCCGCGAGTATCGTCTCGCTGATAGTGGACGGACAGTCCGGCAACAGCGTTGGCATTAAAGAAGTAGTGCCGCAGACCAACACCGGCGCTGCCACCAAGGCCTCCGTTGTTGCCGAGGTTCACACGCAAATCGCCGAACAGCATGGTCTCTTCGAGGAACATGTACGGCATCAGGTCCATGTAGGTGATCGAATCAGTTCGACCGACCGTTGGTCCTGCCTGATGACCGGCGCGTCCGAGAACACCAAAGCCTCCGACTCCTTGGCTGGTTGTCGTGGGACCACCTGCGACGGACCCCGATCGGTCCTGATTGGGTTGCAGCAGGTAGTAGTCGCTGGCAGGGCCGCTGGTTGCTGCGGAGGAAGGCTCCTGGTCGTCTGCCGACAGAGATGGCGCCCAGAGGGAGGCGACAAGGGCAGCCAGCGTCAACAGGAGGGTCAATCGCCGAGCAGAAATTTGTGGGCGAAGCGTCCCGAGGGAAACTTCATCCGTCGGGAGAAGGGCCTGATTCATGTTCGTCTCGAAGGAGGGCCGAGGAAGCATGGGATCGCCTGTCACATTCCAACCCCGAGTTTCCGCGGTTCGACAGTTTGCAGAGACCAAGCGCCGAGATCTCTGTTGAGCTGTGAATGGAAGGGAAGACTTCATGTTGGAAACCGGGTCAGAACAGGATGTTCTTGTGAGGCGGACTCCGGGTGAGCTGAAAGCTCTTGTCCGAAGCGCAAACTGAGGTGTGAAAACGTGACGTGGAGAGATAGGAACTCGGACCGTAGCGGAAGCGATTTTGCGGGCAAAGATGAGCTTGCGGTCAAACTCCACTCAAGTTGAGGGGAAAATGACCTCAAATGGACCGTGATTTCGGTCCGGTTTTGCGTTGCAAGTGTCTTACGGCAAGAGAGATATGTGCTGAGGCGTGGTTCCGCAGCAACCGCCAATCAGACGTATTCCGACAGCTTTCCAGGCGTTCGCGTATTCGGCGTAAACTGCCGGATTCTGGGCGTCGGTTTGGGTCCATGAACCATCTGCGAGCATTCGACCTGTGTTGGCGTAGGCTCCGGTCACCACTTCCGGTGGGATTCTCAGTGATGCGAATGCCGGAAGAACTTCCGAGGCCGGAATGCAGTTGAGCAGCACTCCGCGAACTCCCAGCTGCGTCACCGCGTCCATCGCGTCTTGCAAGGATTCCCCCGACAAGAGTTGGGGAGAAACCTGCGATGATGGTGTGTGCTTCAGCGTAAAGCTGGTGAGAACAGGGAGTTTTGTGCACATGGCCGCGCGAGTCGCCGCAACCGCTTCGCGAATCGTGACCTGCGTTTCGATCAGGATCAGGTCGACGCCAGCGGCTGCAAGGTTTTCCGCATGCAGCAGATGCTCGCGTTCAAGGCTTCGCAGTTCGGGGGTCAGCTCTGGAGAGTAGCAATCCTCGAGTGGCGCAATTGACCCGGCGACAAACCGGTCGGAACCGGCAGCCTGACGGGCCAGCTGGACTGCGTGATGCGTCAGATCCGCGGCCTGGAATTCCCAACCTGCGGAACGCAGATTACGGGCGTGCGTTCGAAAGGTGTTGGCGGTTACGATTTCTGCACCAGCGGCGACGTAGTCCCGATGGATTTCCAGCAGGAGTTCAGAGGCGTCCACAATCGCTGCTGCCGACCAGGCGGGCGAAGCGAGGGCGAACCCGCGGCGGGTGAGTTCTGTCCCTGTAGCACCGTCCAGACGCAAGATCTGTGGCGATTGCAGCCGGTCCTCGAATTTTGACATTCCCGTCGCTCAACCCGACTTGTGGACAAATTGGAAACTCTCCATGATCTCGGCTCCGTGATCCCCCTTGGGGGCCGCTCCGGAATTCCCTTACAATATACGAAACTGGCTTGTGTCGCAGGGATGGCCTTCGCTGGCCCGCCAGTGGAAATTTGACGCCAGGCGATCAACGTAGGATGCTGATATGTCAGAAACTGAACTGAGCAAAGTCGAAGGAATCAAAGAAGCGAGTCGCCAACTCCGAGGGTCCATTGCCGAATCACTGCGTGAAGGTGGGGATCAGTTTAGTGACGATGACTGCCAATTGATCAAGTTTCACGGCTCCTACCAGCAGGACGACCGTGATGTCCGCAAGGAAGGCAAAGTCTACAGTTTCATGGTCCGCAGCCGCATTCCCGGCGGCAAACTGTCCGCAGCACAGTTTCTGGCCGAGTTGGACATCTGCGACAAGTACGCCAACGGCACGTTGCGTGTGACAGATCGTCAGTCCTTTCAGTTGCATGGCGTCGTAAAAGGGGATCTGCGGGAAACCATTCGCGGCATCAACGAAGCCAAGCTGAGTACCGTCTCGGCCTGTGGTGATGTCTGCCGCAACGTGATGTGCTGCCCGGCCCCGATCAACGGAAACCCGGTTCGCAAGCAACTGCAGGAGTTGTGCGACAAACTGGCCGATCACGTGCGGCCCAAGTCGACCGCCTACTACGAAATCTGGCTGAAGGATGGCGACCAAAGCGAAAAGGTCCATGAGGCTCTTGTCGAGGAACCTCTCTACGGCAATACCTATCTGCCGCGAAAATTCAAGATTGCGGTCACGCTGCCCGAAGACAACTGCATCGACATTTACGCGAATGACCTCGGCTTTCTGGCAGTCGTGGAAGGGGAGCAGATTGTCGGGTACAACGTGCTGGTTGGCGGCAGCATGGGCATGACACCTGCCAAGAAGGACACCTTCCCCGCTGTGTCGCATCGTCTGACCTACGTGACTCCAGATCAGGTGATTGCCATCACCGAAGCAATCATCAAAGTGCAGCGGGATTTTGGCAATCGGCAGGACCGCAAACTGGCCCGCATGAAGTACCTGATTGCGAACTGGGGATTGGAGAAGTTCAAGGCCAAGGTGGAAGAGTACTTTGGTGGACCGCTCCCCGAACCACATCCGACCGACGTGACCGACGTCGATGATCACCTCGGCTGGCACGATCAGGGAGACGGCAAGCTGTTTCTCGGGATCAATATCGAGAACGGTCGGATTAAGGATGAAGGTGAACTGCGAATCAAGACCTGCCTGCGGACGCTGCTGGCCAAGTATCCCGTGAATGTTCGCCTGACCGCACTCCAGAGCGTGCTGCTGTGCGATCTCGATCCCGCCTGGAAGGCGGACATCGAAGCGACCATGAAAGAGCATGGTATGGCTCTGGCGGAAGACTTGACGCTGGCCCGTCGTTATTCCATTTCCTGTCCGGCACTCCCCACCTGCGGCCTGGCCGTAACCGAGGCTGAACGCGTGATGCCGTCCATCATGGACGATATCGAAGCGGTCATGGACGCCAACGGGTTGAGTGGAGAACGTATTGCCATTCATATGACGGGATGTCCCAATGGATGTGCCCGTCCCTACTCGCAGGACATTGGCCTCGTGGGCAAGGCCCGCAACAAGTACACACTGTACCTGGGGGGGAACACGCTGGGCCGCCGCATCGCATTCATCTACCAGGACATGGTTCCCGAGGGTGAGATCGGGGCGCGTCTGTCTCCGTTGTTCAAGTATTTCAAGTCGGATCGCCAGGCCGGCGAATCGTTTGGTGACTTCTGCGACCGTGTCGGGCTGGATGCGCTCACTGCGGCTGGCCAGAGCTAAACCGCAGAGACACGGGAAGACTCAAGACCATGCTTCGTCAGTGGGACAATGACCACGTCTGGCATCCGTTTACCCCGATGTCGGCCTATCGCGAAGAGCTTGCGCCCATTATTGAACAGGGCGACGGGTTCGACCTGATCGATGTCGAGGGGCGGCGGTACCTCGATGGCATCTCCTCCTTGTGGTGCAACGTCCACGGTCACCGGGTTCCGGAGATTGATGAAGCCATTCGGGCTCAGCTGGATCGCGTGAGTCACTCCACGCTGCTGGGGTTGTCGTCGGTGCCATCCATTGAACTGGCCCGGAAACTGGTGGAAATTGTTCCACCCGGACTGACCCGGGTCTTCTACTCCGACAGTGGCGCAACTTCCGTGGAGGTGGCGCTCAAGCTGGCGTACCAGTATCAGCAGCAAAAGCCCAACCCGGAGCCGCAACGGAACCGGTTCGTCACGGTGAGTGGCGCTTATCATGGCGATACGATTGGTTCGGTCAGTCTCGGGAGCATCGCGCTCTTCCATCAGGTGTATGGAAAGCTGCTGTTCGAAACAATGTCCGTCCCCTCGCCAGTTGCATTGCGTGTTCCGGAAGGACATACGCAGGAATCTTATCTGGAGTACTGTTTCGACGAGCTGGAACGCACACTGCGGTCACATGCCGATGAAGTTGCCGCAGTCATCGTCGAACCTCTGGTGCAGGGGGCAGCGGGAATTCTGGTCCATCCACCGGGGTACCTGCGTCGCGTTCGGGAACTGACGCAGGAACTCGGAATTCTGTTGATTGCCGATGAAGTCGCCGTGGGATTCGGGCGAACCGGGACGATGTTCGCCTGTGAGCAGGAGCAGGTGGTGCCCGACCTGATGTGCGTCGCCAAGGGCATTACCGGGGGATATCTGCCACTTGCGGCCACGCTGGCGACGGAGGAAATCTACAGCGCCTTTCTTGCTCCACCAGCCGCAGGCAAGACCTTCTTTCACGGGCATACTTACACCGGGAATCCGCTGGGCTGTGCAGCGGCGTTGGCGTCGCTACAGCTGTTTCGCGATCGGGATGTGCTCGCGAATATTCAGCGCAATGCCGAATTGCTCACCCGGCAACTCGCTGTACTCAAGGATCATCCGCAGGTCGCCGAAGTGCGACAGCGCGGCATTATGGTGGGGATTGAACTCGTCCGTGATCGCGAGACGCTGGAGCCGTATCCCGCAGAGTTCCGCACGGGACACCAGGTCACACTGGCGGCCCGGGAACGTGGACTGATTATTCGCCCGCTGGGGGATGTGATTGTCCTCATGCCAGCACCCGCGATGCCTGCGGCACTGGTACAGCGGCTGTGCGACGGGGCAATTGAATCCATTGAGCATGTCTCGGGCCAACTCGCGGCAAGATGAACTGCTCGTGATGTGATCCGGCCGGTAACCGTGCTGGCTCAAGGAATAGCGACCGAGCCAGCACAATTCTGCAGAATCGCGATTTGACTTTGACTTTTCGCGACGTAGGTTTGATGCAGAAATGTTTGTGTAGACTGGGCGCGATACATGAAATCACTGGCGAAGATTCTGGAACTGGTGTGCGAAGAAGACGGCCCTACGGCTGTTGAGTACGCCGTGTTGCTGGCTTCCATTATCATCGTCTGCATGGGATCCATTTACGCTCTGTCGGACGCCACCATTGGTGTGTGGAATCGTAATACCGATGCGCTCCGCGACCATCAGTTCATGGAATAGGCGGCCATGCGAGGCCGCTGATGTTCAGGTCTCGCTTGGTTGAACCCGGACTTGGTCCCCGCAACGAATCATTCCTGTTTGAATAACACGAGCCGTGATTCCGCCATGCCCGCGCATCGCGTTGAATCCGCCCTGTCCCAGGTTTTCTTCCATGCGTCCACACGGGACACAATGGCCCGTGAACTCCAGTACCGCGTCCCCAATGACGAAGCGGCGGTCCTTGAGGGCTAACAGATTGATGCCTGAGACGACAATGTTGCGACGCAGGACTTCAGGCTCAATGGTGGCTTTGCCGACCAGACTGGCGACCACGGGCAGATGCTCCGCCTGAATCAATGTGACCTGCCGCGTCCCGCCGGGCCGCCTTGTTGAATGATGGTCGCCGCGCAGGCCGGTCCCACTTCGCAAAGGACCTCGGCCACAGCGACAATTGGTCCTCGTGGCCGGGTGGTCAGGCCAATCCAGCGCACTTCCCCAACCTGTGGCAGTGCATCGAACAGCGTGGAAAGGTTGTCACTGGCCATGTGCCCTCCAGTCAATGCAAAAGGGGAGCCTGCCAATCGAGCAGACTCCCCGTGGGAAATGCAGTGGTCGGTGCAGGCTAGTTTGTTGAAGCTGTGGCCGACAGCGCCAGAATGGCACCACGGTAGGCCGACAACTTGCTGATCTTGCGCTGAGCCGCCTGCTGAAAATAGCCTCGGGCATCAGCCGGGCGATTGCGTCGCATCATTTCCAGTCCCATGAAGTAGTAGGCTTCACACGTCTGGGCTTCGCGGGCTTTGGCATCGTTGGGATGGATCGCTGCGATCAGTCCGGATTCGTCAACCCGTCCCCCCTGATACAGGATCAGGTTGTCGACCCAGTCTCGCTTCGCTTCTTCCTTGGACAGCGTCTCACGATACAGTTCCTGCGTGATTGTTCCGCAACGAACTTCGGCGGCCAGCCGCCAGGGCAGCAGGAAGCGGGCATTGGGGTCGAGTTCCATGGCCTTGGAAAAGGACATGTTGGCTCCCACATACTCACCGGCGAAGAACTGGGCGAATCCGAGATCTGCATAGGATGAAGCGCTGGTCGGGGCGGCCTGCACAATCTGGTTGAAGTCCTGCAGGCCGTCGGCAGTGCGTCCCATGTTCATGCGGCACTGGCCGCGGAGGCTCAGCGCTCCGGTGTGCTTCGGATCGATTGTCAAAGCCTGCGTCAGCACTGCGTCGGCCGCCTGCCAGTTTCCGGCTTCCATCATGGCGAATCCGCGGTTGATGTGTGCTTCGGTAAACTCGGGGTTCAGCTCAACGGCCTTGGAAAAGTCTGCCAAAGCCTGCTGGTGCTGGCCGACACCCAGCAGGTACATGCCCCGGTTGTTGTACACGATGGCATCGTTCGGGAAGACCTGAATGACGGCAGTATAGGCCGCGATGGCTTCGGCCGGTGTCTTGGATTTGGCGGCAATTTCCGCCCGCAACATATGAGCGGCGGCATGCTGAGCATCGATCTTCAGTGCCTGCTGGAGGTCCGCCTCGGCGTTGATGTAGTCCTTCAACTGTACTTGGGCGTGCGCCCGCTGATACAGCAGATTGGCTCGTTCATCGTCGGCGAGATCCTCTCGCTCCAGAACCGAGTCAGCCACTTGGCGCGCTGTTTGGGCGTGAGTCGTCTTTCCTTCCACGCCAGTCAGATAGCTCATACCGTAAATGTACGGCAGGTAGTAATCGGCAACACCGGTTCCTTCGTGGCGAATGGCTTCGCGGGAATCGGCAATTCCCAGACGGATCAGTTCGACGTTGCTGGCAGAAATCCCGACTTCAATCCGGGCGCTCCCACGCAGGTACAGGGCCACGTGATCGGTCGGTTCGCTCTTCAGAATCTGGTCGGCCAGTTGAATGGTCTTCCCAAAATCCCGAACCCGGTAGGCCTCGTCTGCCTGACGCTTGATCGTATCCAGGGGGGTGCCCTGGCCAAAACCGGTCGTGCTGAGGGCCACGACCGCCAGCATGATGTATGTTCCTCGCAACAACATCCGTGTTTCTCCTGATTGACTCTCAGGCCACCCGGAGGACTTCTGCGGGGTGACTCGACAATCCCTGTTGAACAATTGGTCAATCACCAGCAAATCGACATCCCGTCGAAAATTCACTGCTGAATAGGGGCTGGTATCGGATTTCAAATTCTGGAGCAAGAGCAATTCCCGAGATTGCCCCGGTTCCGGTTGGTCAATCGCGAGCCGGAACGCAGAAGAAAAGCCGAAAAGCCGAGGAAAAACGTTGTGGTCCCGGGATATCAGCAGGCAGGGCCAAACGGCCCCGGGGGAGAGATTTCCGATCGGGAGTGTGCAGGCACTGCGTGACACGCGTCTTTGCAGTCCACCCGAACGAACGCCAGTGGAGGGCTGACGCAGCTGATTCACCTTGCTGCCAAACGCTGGTGACTTCGGCATAGCGATTCCACGATACAGGCAATGCATGCCTTTCGAGCCAGACGTCCTCGCCACAGAGAAGGCTCGGGCTAGACCAACGCCTCGATGCACAACGTATCTGGGACCCCTAACGTAACGCCATCTTGCGCAACTCCGAATCCCAACATGGTCGCCATGAGCGAGTGAATGAGGCACACCGCGAGAACGCAGCCAACCCCAAATCAAAGCTCACCCGCACGCAGTGAAATGGTCGCACACGGACCAGAATACCGCCGCGAAACGCAGGGAAAACGCGATTTCTCGAAGGGGTGGCCTTACAGCCGGCCTGAAATCAACTGCGAGTGTAGTCGGCTGTGCGGCCGGCCTCGATTCTTGGTTTCGCTGCGTCTGGCTGTCGAGTCGCTTCCGGCTCAATAGCCTCTTTCAGGAAGATCGAGAATGGTTGCAGGAAATAACGAACAGCCAAACATTTTGCTCACCCGGATTGCGGTATCCCTGGAGCGAATCGCGGAAGCGATGAACAGCAACGGCAAACGGGCGAATTGTACGCGGGAAGAACGCGCGTTACTCGCCCTGGCCGGCCAGCAAAAGCCGACACTTACCAGCGTTGCGAAAGCGGCCGGCGTCGATCGGCGAACACTGAAGAAGCTGCCGAAGTTCATGGCGGCGCTCGACCTCGCCAACGGAGGGCAGCCACGCCGGGTAAAGTTCAGCGATTGCACGGAATGAGGTTTTCATTCACGTCGGTGGGACACGTTTCACAACGGCCAATGGCCACAACCAAGGAAAAGCACTGTGATTGACGAACGAATCTGTTACACGTTGAAAGAATTTAAGAAGCAAACAGGAATGGGCGACGTCGGTGTCCGTGGATGCTTTAAGGCTGGCTTGCCATCGCATCACATCGGGCGGCAATCCTTCATTCTCGGCGCGGACTGGATCGCTTTTGTGCGCGGCGAACTCAAGGAGCCGGCCAAGAAGAAATGACCGTTCAGCCGCGGTCGTGAACTCGGTAGAGCCCTGGAGCCGGCTGTCGGCTTCGGGGCTCCTTTGCTTGCGATGGTCCTTGCTATCTCCTGGTAACGCCGTAGTCGGCGTTGACCGTCTCTCCGGTTGTAGTACACCCGTATTTCAGCCGACGATTGCGTCGGACTCTTGTCGGCGCCTGCTGGATTGAAGCGAAATTCAGGCGATCTGTTTCGCGATTTCATTGCATCTGGCAATGTTGAAGTCACTTACGGTGTTCGATTCAAGGGATTCCAGTTCCACTATCTGGCAGTGACGTTAAAATGCCAGTAACCCTTGGGAACCATGACTGCGCAAGAACTCTTCAATCAACTGAACCAACTCGACGAGCACGTGCGAGTGGAGGCGAAAAGAGCCTCAGAGGTCGGGGCATCCGTTCTTGAAACGGTTTGCTCGCTCTCGAATGAGCCTGGGCTTGGGGGCGGCTGGATTCTACTTGGGGTCGCAAAGAAAGGGGGAGTCTTGTTCCCTGGGTTTGGCACATACGAAGTTGTTGGTGTCGATGATCCGGATAAAGTCAGCGCCGATCTCGCAAGCAAGTGTGCCAGTGAATTCAATCAGATGATTCGTCCGAAAATAGAGCCGGCAACCATCAACAACAAGACCGTGCTTTCAGTTTTTGTGCCTGAACTTCCTGATTCACAGAAGCCAGTCTTCCTGAAAAAGCGTGGTCTGCCAAGGGGGGCCTACAGGCGAATTGGGAGTTCAGATCAACACTGCACGGAAGATGATCTGACTACCTTCTATCAGTCGCGTCAGGGTGAGACTTTTGACGGCGGGATCGTCAGTGGAGCGAACCTGACTCACATTGATCCGGCAGCAGTCAGGGAATACAGAAAAAGCCGAGCCGAGATCAACCCCGATGCTGAGGAGTTGAGATGGGATGACGCAGAACTCATGGAAGCGCTTGGAGCCGCTAAAGTTAGTGACGGGGGACTTACACCAACTGTCGCGGGCATCCTCCTTTTTGGTACATCTGCCGCATTGCGTCGGTTCTTCCCGATGACCCGAGTGGACTACATCCGTGTTCCCGGTCGCGAATGGGTTAAAGACCCCGACCACCGATTCGACACGGTAGAGATTCGGTCACCTTTGATTCGAGCCGTACGGAGAGCGTTCAGTGCCGTTTTCGACGACCTGCCCAAAGCTTTCGCGCTTCCGCCCGGACAAGTCGAAAGAACAGACGACCCAGCCATCCCTAGTCGTGTTATCCGGGAAGCTATCGTGAACGCAGTGATGCACAGGTCATACCGGGTCAGCGGCCCAATCCAGATCATCCGTTATCAAAACAGGCTCGAAATCAGGAATCCGGGTCACTCCCTTAAATCAGAGGATCGCTTGGGTGACCCCGGATCAATTCTAAGGAATCCCCTGGTCGCCGCCGCTCTCCATGAAACAAATTTGGCTGAAACCAAGGGGAGTGGTATTCGCGTAATGCGGGAGTTGATGGATCAAGTGGGCCTGACGCCGCCTACATTTGAATCCGATCGCGATGGCGATCAATTCATTGTGACGATGCTTTTTCACCACTTCCTGTCCCCTGAAGACTGGGAGTGGCTGCGGAGGTTTTCTGAGCACGCACTGTCCGACGAGGAGGCACGTGCGCTCGTCTTTGTTCGTGAAACGGGGGCAATCAACAACCTTGCGTATCGAGACTTGAACAAAGTGGACACTCTTAACGCAAGTAGCCATCTTCGCCGTCTCCGTGACCGTGGCTTACTGGAGATGAGAGGAAAGGGAGCCGAGACGTATTACGTTCCAACTCATGACCTACTCTTGGGGTGGCCGGCTTCAACGCATGGTAATTCAGGTAACCTTGCGGGCAAATCCGGTAACCTCACTGGCAAATCCGGTAACCTTGCGGGCAAATCCGGTAACCTCACTGAAAGTGAGCGTCAGGGCAATTCCTTGCTGGCTGATTTGTCTGAGGAGATCGCCTCCATAGGGAGAAAGACGGACAAAGATACACTAATGGGCTTGATCTGTAAGGTCTGTGCTCGTAATGAGATGAGCACGTCCGAGTTGGCGAACTTGTTTCGAAAGACCCGTCAACACATGCTCGATTTCTACCTGACACCACTTGTCCATGAAGGTAGGCTTGTGATGACGATTCCCGACACCCCCCATCACCCTGAACAAAAGTACAGGGCGTCCGATTTGATTTGAGGTGTTCCAAACCCGCCTCAGTGGTTTTCGTGCCTGGACTTCAGCCGGCGTAAAAATCAAAACGGCTCATTGAAATCTCAATTGAATTGGAAAACTGAGACGCCCACGGCCGGCCAGAATTCAAAGTTCAAGTTGATTTCAGTAGTCGCGTTTGAAATCTGGCGACGCTGCAAGTTGAGAAAGAGAATAGAGATAGAGTAAGTATATATATTGATTTCTATTTTCATTCTCTTCACGTTCCTCTCTCTTCTCGCCCCCTTGCCTCCCCTTCCTGCGGATTCCTGTATGCCCCCCGTTGATTTCAAGAACTCTCAAAAGACGCAATGTCTCCTGCTCGCGCTTGCGATCCCCCCTTGGCTTTTGGCCGCCCTCGCCGGACGCAAAGGTACTTCCTGTAAGTGTTTAAAGAACAGAGCAACGGAAGCCCGCCATTGCGTAGGTTTTTATACATTCCGACGGCGCCGGCTTCGCGGGGTGTCGTCAGTGTGATATCTCAAGGCTATTTCTGAGCCAATTTCGCCGGATTTCATCGGTTTCCAACCGTGCTTCACTGTCTGCGAGCCCGTTTCGGCTTACTTCACTGGGGTTGGCTGGATTATTTCGGAAATCTCAAGGGATTTCTGGCCTGATTTGTAAAAAAACAGGCCATGTCGCCAGTGATTATAGATGGCGACTGTTTTTTCGAATCAGCGAGGATGAATGACTGAGTCAATGGTGTGCGGCCCTGGGTTCTTCCAGCGGCCATTCTCGGCGCAGGAGGTGGCCGACCTTTTGGGCATCGGTGTCGAGGCGGTACACGCTGGAGCTCGCGACGGACAGATACCGTCAATTTTGATCGGTCGAAAAAAGCGACTGTTTCCCAGACTGCTGATTGCCAAGTTGCTTGACGGCCGCTTCCATCAACCGGCCGCGACTCCAGAGCCCACCAACCATCCCGGCGGCGACGGCGGCGTGATTTTCTCCAATCCTGAAGCTCCACAGAACGCGGGGTTGAATGCCGGCAGTAATTAACATCGAAGGACCGATCACCGAACTCACGCCGGTTGCGATCCGCGAAGCCCTGGCGGCTGAACCTGCCGGCGACATCGTCGTGAATTTGAATAGTCAAGGCGGTAACGCGTTCGCCGGCTTCGCGGCCTTCAATCTGTTGAAGCAATCCGGCCGGCCCGTCGTGGTCAACGTGCTGGGCGTCGCGGCTTCCGCGGCGGCTCCGATCCTGGCTGCGGCCCGGACGGTTACGGCTGCGAAGAACGCGTCGATCATGATCCATGAGCCGTCAATTCAGACCAACGGCGACGCGACGGCACACGCCAACAATTCGAAGCTCTTGTCCGGGCTCCGCGACTCTTTCGTTGAATCGCTCGCGGCCAAGATGAACTGGACTCCCGACAAGATTTCGTCAGCACTCAAGGCGACGACTTGGTTTACCGCTTCAGAAGCTCACGCCGCGGGACTGGTCAACGAAATTATCGATACGGCGGCAATTCCACTGGCATGTTCTGCGGTGGAATTCGATGTCCCTTTCGCGGCGGCTGGGCTTCTGAAGCCGGCGATAACCGGCCTGGACGCCTTATTCACGCCGCGACGATCGCCCGTCGCGAAAGTGATTCTGTCGGCAAGTGTCGCGACTGAGTTCAAGCCGACCGTAACAACCGCCAGCGATGAAGATGCCCCGGAGGCGTTCGCCGCGATGTTCACGCCGCTGAAGTGATCGGCCGGTTCACTCTCCAAAAAATCTCAAACAAGGAATTAATGCCAACCACATTTTTCACGGACCTCGCCGGCCGCGAATGGGACACACGATTCCGATTCTCCAACGTCCGCAACATCGCCAAATCCACCGGCGTGACACTTCCCGACTTAATCCATCCCGGCTCTGAATCGTTAGGCCTGATTGCGGATCAAGCCACGTTTTTTGACGTCTTATGGCTTCTACTGGCCCAGCAAGCCACGGCAACCGGCGTCGATGAAAACTCGTTCGCCGAAGCGATGGACGGAGCGACATTTGAAGCCGCCTTCGACGCCCTTGTCGAAGCTGCGATTCTGCACGCTCCTGCTCATCAGACGGCGAGACTTCGCGCAGCAGTCACCGAAGTCCGAAAGGCTCAAGAACTGGGGCTTCAACTCGCATGCGATCTGGTCTCTCAATCACTGGCTGACGTTGAAGCCAAGTTCGCTGCACTCCAACCACGAATTTCGGGAGGTTAATGCCATCGAAACGAAGTCTAGAAGCCGGTAAAGCGCACGTCGCGTTGTGGCTCGACGATTCCGCGTTGAAACGCGGTTTGAAAGGGCTGCAAAGCCGTTTCCAGACGCTCGCGAATACGTCGAAGGTTTACGGGACGGCGTTCGCGACGGCCGGCGCTGTCATAGCGGCCCCCTACATCTACGCAACCCGGGTGTTGGCGAACTATGACGACGCAATCCGGGCAACTGCCGCGGTCTCGCAAGCCGACCCGGCTGGATTCGCTCGCCTGGACAAGCTTGCCCGCGAGTTGGGAGCGTCGACCAGTTACACGGCGGCCGAAGTCGCAAACCTGATGACGGAACTGGCTCGCGCCGGTTTCAACGTTCCTCAGATCGAGGACATGACCGGAAGCGTCCTGGCCCTGGCTCGCGCTACCGGAACCGATGCCGCAATCTCTGCCGGCATCATGGCGGCCACAATCCGCCAATACGGATTGGAAGCCGAAGACGCCGCGAGGGTGTCAGACCTGCTGACGGCGGCCGCTAATAGCTCATTCAACACGGTCGAGGGTTTGGGCGAGTCGCTGAAATACGCCGGCCCGATTGCGGCTCAATTGAACATGAGCCTGGAAGACACGCTCGCCGTTCTCGGTGCGCTCGGCAATGCCGGGATTCAGGGGAGCGAAGCCGGGACGGCTGTTCGCCGCTTGTCCGTCATTACGGCGACCGAAGCCGATTCGATGGCGAAGATTTTCGGCGTTTCGTTCCGCGACATGAACGGCGAGGCGTTGCCGCTGATCGACACCATGAGCCGCATTTCCGAAAGTATGCAAGGCGATTCAGCCGGCACGCAAGCGGAAAAACTGAATCAGGTTTTCGGCTTGCTCGGTATTACGTCATCGGCCGTTCTGTCGTCGTCTATTTCGTCCGTCGAAAAGCTCCGCGAAGTTCTCGCGAACGCGAGCGGAACAGCACAGCGAACCGCGTCCGAAATGGATGCCGGAATTGGCGGATCACTGCGGATTTTGTTGTCTGGGATCGAAGGCGTAACGCTCGCGTTTGCGGACGCGTTCGCGCCGGAACTGCAACAGGTCATCAAGTGGCTGACGACTGTTGCCGGCTCCGCTCGCGAATTCGCGACCGAAAACAAGGCGCTGATTCTGTCCGTTGCTGGCGCTGCCGCTGGGCTCGCGACACTGGCCGGCGGTTTGGCCGGCTTCGGAATGGTTTCTTCGGGGCTCGCGTCTCTGCTGGCAATTGCGTCGGCCTTGTCCGGCCCGCTTGTCGCTGTTGGCGCGGCCCTGGCTTCGGTGTACGCGGCGTCGCAACTCCTGAAGGAAAACCTGCCGGCCCTGG
>JAGQPW010000350.1 GCA_020426515.1 Planctomycetaceae bacterium
TCTTCCCCGACTTCGTGCGATCGGAAGCGGTCAGGCCCCCGCCAGCCGCCACAGTTGAATCCTGCTGTCGTGTCTTCTCTTTGGCGACCTGTTCCCGCACCTTGCCCAACAGCATCTGCACGGCAAGAGCGTCGTATGGGCGGTCATCAGGATGCTTGGCCAGCAGATCGTTGATCAGGTTTCCCAGCGGCACCGGAACATCCGGGTTCAGGTCATGAATGCTGGGCGGCATCTCGTCCAGATGCTTGAACAGCAACTCAGCCTGATTCTCCGATCGAAACGGAGGGGAGCCGGACAGCATCTGGAACATCACGCATCCCAGGGCATACAGGTCGGTCCGCAGTGAGATGGGCTGCGCGCCAGAAATCTGCTCCGGAGCCATGTAGTTCATGGTCCCCACGGTCTTGCCAGCCTGCGTGAGTGCTGTCGCCTGCGTATCACGAGCGATACCAAAATCGCTGAGTTTGAGTTCACCATCGTCGCCGACCAGCAGGTTTCCGGGCTTTAGATCGCGATGCACGATCCCGGCGTTGTGTGCATGCTCCAGCGCCTTCGCAATCTGCATTGAGTACGCAACCGTCTCTTCCCAGGTCAGAGTGCCACGTCTCTTGAGAATGGAATCGAGCGTTCCGCCTTCCACCAGTTCCATCGCGTAGAACCGCTGGGTCTTCGACTTGCCCGCCCCAAACAGCCGCACAACATTCGGGTGACGCAGCTTCTTGAGAATGTCGGTTTCGCGGATGAACCGCTTTTCGATCTTGGGATCGGCGACAAGCTCCGGCGCCAGCACCTTCAGCGCGACCTCGGTTCCGTTTTTCTCGTAGCGGGCGCGATACACGACGCCCATTCCTCCGACGCCGATCTCTTCAAAGATCAGAAACGGTCCAAGGCGTCGCTGCTCGGGGGTTGCATTCATTCGCGAGTCAATGCT
>JAGQPW010000351.1 GCA_020426515.1 Planctomycetaceae bacterium
CGAACGCCGCCGCCGGCCAGCCACATCGTAAAACCTTCGGGATTGTGATCGCGTCCGTCGTGTCCCTTACCCTGGCAGGTTGGAGTGCGGCCGAATTCGCCACCCCACAATACGAGAGTATCTTCGAGGAGCCCCCTCGCCTTAAGGTCCCGGAGCAGTCCGGCAATCGGTTTGTCAACTTCCGCCGCATTTTGCTCGTGGCCCTTGCGAAGGTTGCCGTGCTGGTCCCATTGGACTTCCGTATTGCTGTGAGTGACTTGAATGAATCGCACCCCGCGCTCGGCAAAACGTCGGGCCATCAGACATTGCCGACCGAAATCTATCGTGACCGGATTGTCCATGCCGTAGAGTTCGTGCGTCGCTTTCGTTTCATCCGACAGGTCCAAAGCTGATGGCATCTCCGTCTGCATACGGAAGGCGAGCTCAAATGACTTGATGCGTGCTTCGAGGGCGGTGTCCGGTCCCGTTTGATCGAGAAATTCGCTGTTGAACGACTGGGCCAGATCAAGCTGAAGTCGCTGGGCTTCTGGACTGAGTCGCGAGTTATGAATGTACTTCACCCGGGCCTGCTCCGACGACAGGCTGGCGTTTCCCAGTGGCGTTCCGGAGTGCGCAGCGGGTAGAAACGCAGACCCCCAGTTCTTCGTCCCGCCGTGGGCAAGCGTCGGACAGATCGTGATGAAGCCGGGCAGGTTGGCGTTTTCGGTGCCCAGTCCGTAGGTGACCCACGATCCCATGCTGGGACGTACGAACGTATCGCTACCCGTGTGAAGTTTGAGACTGGCGCCGCCATGTGCGGGGTTCGTGCCATGCATCGAGTTGATAATGCACAAGTCGTCGACGCACTGCGCAACGTAAGGAAACAATTCACTGACGGCGATACCGCTGTC
>JAGQPW010000352.1 GCA_020426515.1 Planctomycetaceae bacterium
TCCTTCTTCCCCTTTGGACAACCGACCTGCAACAGATCGGGATGCGTGTTGGCCTGCACCTGCTTGCAGCCTGAGCATACGCCGCATGCGAGCAATTCCTCTTCGGAGTGTTGCTGGCAGAACAGGCACTGGGCGAGCAGGCGGGCAAAGGTCCGTTTGCCGATGCCATGCGGACCGACGAGAAGATAGGCGTGCGCCAACCGACCACGCGAAATGGCGCGGCGAAACATCTCGATTTGAGCCTGATGGCCACGCAACTGATCCCAGATCATTGAGGTGCTCCCTCGGGTAGCTGAAGATAGCGGGCGAAGAAGCGTTCCATGAACCACAGGCAGCGGTCGTTCACTTCCTGCGACAAGTCCATCGCGTGCGGCCAGCCGGGGAGGCGGTCGTAGATGTGGGGGACTTTGAGTTCGGTGAGTTTTTCGGCCAGCGCGTCACTTTGATCAATCGGAACAACGTCGTCGACGGTGCCGTGCAGAATCAGTGTTGGGGGCGAGTCTTTGGAGACATAGTTGATCGGCGATGCGCGGCGGTACAGATCGGGAGCTTCGTCAATGGACTTGCCGAGGAATCCGGAAACGAGAGTCCCGGCGAGTTTGTTCCGGCGGACAAAGTCGGTCGTCAGATCGGATGGGCCATAGAGATCGACGATGCACTGCACTTTGCTGCTGATGCCGGAATGTCCTCCGGAATTGTCGAAGCCTGTTTCGGAGTCGCAGTAGCCGACAAGCAATGACAGGTGCCCTCCGGCGGAGCCGCCACCGACTCCAATGGTGTCCGGATGGACATTTAATGTGTCAGCATTGGCCCGCATCCAGCGGACGGCGCATTTGCAGTCCT
>JAGQPW010000353.1 GCA_020426515.1 Planctomycetaceae bacterium
CCAGCCACCCCAGCCCCCAGGATGAACACACGGGCGGGAGTCAATGTCCCGGCGGCGGTCATATTCATCGGGAACATCTGCGGCAATTCGCTGGCCGCGAGCAGCACGGCCTTGTAGCCGGCAATCGTGGCCATCGAGGACAGTACGTCCATGCTCTGTGCGCGAGTAATGCGGGGCACTAACTCGAGCGCAAAAACGACCGCCTTTTTTGCGGCCAAAGCCACCATGGCCTGGCAATCGGAAAGCGGGTCGCACTGCGCGATCAACACCTGACCTTCGCGAAGCATGTCCAGATCGCCTTGCCCCGCCTGAGGGTTGGCAACCGCAGCGCGGACCATGGCGACGATTCCAGCCTGAGAGAACATCTCGCTCCGATTGGTACTGATCGTCGCACCAGCCGCTGAGTATGCCTCATCGGGAAAGCCCGCCGCTGCTCCGGCACCCGACTCGACAACAACATCGAGCCCCAGTTTGTTTAACGCCTTCAGCGAAGCCGGAATGATGGCCACCCGGCGCTCACCGGGAAATGATTCCTTGGGGACAGCAATGATCACAGAGCGCTCTTCCTCGTTTGATCGCGATTCCCAGATGCAATCCCGCAGGCGACACAACGTCGCCTGGATTGTCGCGCCCAATCCTAGCGAAGCGGAAGATTTGCGTCGACCAACCGCATCCGGTTTCCATTCCGGGCTGCAAATGCCTGCAATTACAATTCAGTAATTCCTTAGTGAGACACGCCGCAGCCTTGAACCTGAAGGCATGACTGCGACAATCACCGCTCCATCAATTCGTCCGGATCGCC
>JAGQPW010000354.1 GCA_020426515.1 Planctomycetaceae bacterium
GATGCCCTTCAGTCGATTGACGACGAGCATCGCGAGCGCTTCGTTTTCGACGTCTTCGGCGACGATCAAGAGCGGCTTGCCCGTGCGATTGGCGGCTTCGAGAACCGGGAGCAGTTCGCGGACGTTGCCGATCTTCTTCTCACTGATGAGGATCTGGCAGTCTTCGAGCACCGCCGACATCGAGTTGACGTCGGTGATGAAGTAGGGCGACAGGTAGCCCTTGTCGAACTGCATGCCCTCGACGTGCTCGAGGACGGTGTCCATCGACTTGCCTTCTTCGACGGTGATGACGCCCTCGGTGCCGACCTTGTCGACGGCGTCCGCGAGCATCTTGCCGATGAAGCTGTCGTTGTTGGCCGAGATCGAACCGACTTGGGCGATCTCGTCCTTGTTCTTGATCTTCTTCGATTGCTCGGCGATCGACGCAATGGCGAGTTCGGTCGCCTTGTCGATGCCGCGGCGCAGCTCGACCGGATTGACGCCGGCGACGAGGAAGCGCTGCCCCGTGCGCAGGATCGCTTCGGCGAGCACGGTTGCCGTCGTCGTGCCGTCACCCGCGACATCGTTCGTCTTCGAAGCGACTTCGCGCACGAGCTTGGCGCCCATGTTCTCGAACGGATCTTCGAGTTCGACTTCCTTCGCGACCGAGACGCCGTCCTTCGTGACCTGCGGGCCACCGAACGACTTCTCCATGATGACGTTCTTGCCCGAAGGACCGAGCGTCACCTTGACGGTGCGTGCGAGCTTCTGGACGCCCGCGAGTACTTTGCGACGAGCTTCCTCGTCGAACATGAT
>JAGQPW010000355.1 GCA_020426515.1 Planctomycetaceae bacterium
GTGGGGGCTGGGATCCGACGGGTTGAGGTTCTCTTCCGGTTCCAGGACGTGCAGGCCACTCTTGGAGCGACTGCGAATCAACTCCAGTGCTGCGTGGTATCGCGAGGCGACACCGTATCCCGGAAACACCCCTCCTCCGAGAATCAAGACCGTTAACACAAGCACGGCGAGTCGCTCCGGTCGGCGCCCGCTGAGGTCGATGGACGACTTGTTCACGGTTCCAGTAAAGACGTGAAAATAGGCGTGCATGACCGCCAGACCGTTGAGTGCGGCGGCAATCACAACGGCCACACCTGCCCAGGGGGTGACATCGATGGCCCCCTCGACCAGCAGTTCCACGGCGATAAATCCGATGGTTCCCGGGAACCCGATACTGGCCAGTCCCGTGAGCAGGAAGAACCCGGCCAGGATCGGCATATGCTCGAACAGCCCGTGGTAGTGTTTGAGAGACAGTTCACCGCAGCGTGTTTCCACACACCGCAATGTGATTCCAAAGCCGCCCAGCGACAATCCGACCGACAGCCACACGCACAATGCGCCAGTCAGTCCCAGCGCAGTTGCCGATTCCAGACCGACGAGCACAAGTGACGAGTGGCTGAGAAACAGGTAGCAAAAGAAGCGGCGGGAATTCTGCTGGACCAGCGCCATCCCGGCTGCATACACCGAAGTAAACAGCGAGACGAACGAAATCGCCTGCAGAATAGAATCTGGGGCGACTGGCAGGACGAGCCGCATGGCCCCATAGGCCCCGACCATCGGCGTGACGAACAGCAGTGCCGTTCCAAAGCT
>JAGQPW010000356.1 GCA_020426515.1 Planctomycetaceae bacterium
AGAAGTCTTCGCGGTCGAATCGATCTTCAATGGTTTGATGGAGTCAGTCAGCCGAAACGGCGGATATCGACTGAACGATCGGGAGATCGGACAGCTCACGAACATCGCCTTCAAACGGGCAGATGATGGTCACTGGGTGCTGAACCGAGACCTGGTGGGGATGGACGCAAGCCGGATGGCGGAACTGATCGGAGTTCGCGTACCTACCGGGACGCAGATTCTCTACGGCGAAACCGATTCAGCGAATCCCTACGTGGCGGAAGAACAGATGATGCCGTTCGTTCCCTTCGTGCGCGTACGGAACTTTCAGTCGGGCCTGGAACATGCCCTCGAATACGAGCACGGGTTTCGGCATACGAGTTTGATTCACTCACGCAACGTGCGGAACATGACGATCATGGGACGCGAAATGGATACGACACTGTTCATCAAGAACGGTCCTTGCATGGCCGGGTTGGGGTTGGGAGGCGAAGGCTTCCTGTCGTACAGCATCGCGACGCCGACGGGTGAAGGAGTGACTTCTCCGATGACGTTTACACGCAGCCGACGCTGCACGCTGGTGGATGATTTGAGGATCATCTGAAGAGGAACGTTTTAGGGCTGAGTTGACGAGGCGAATCCTACGAGATATTTGAGACGTGGATAAAAGATGAATCTGGCGTTGGTGATTGGACATGCGACGGCGACGATCAAGCATCCGACCTTGAAGGGTTGGAAGTTGATCGTCGTGCAGCCGCTCGACGCCAGAGGGAAGCCTGACGGGG
>JAGQPW010000357.1 GCA_020426515.1 Planctomycetaceae bacterium
GGGAACTGGCCGAGCGGCTGCTGAGCAAGGGTTATGACGATCTGCCGCCACGCGAACAGCGGGTTCTGCGCCGGATCGCACAGCGTACGGCAATCTCGCGCAACGTCAACGACACCTATCGCGAAGGCCAGAGCTTTGGCGACCGTGTGGCCGACCGGGTGGCCGCTTTCGGCGGATCGTGGAGCTTCATCTTCCTTTTCGGCGGTGTGATCTTCGTCTGGGTGCTGCTGAACGGTTTGCTTCTGACCCGTCCCGCCGATCCCTATCCATTCGTCTTCCTCAACCTGATCCTGTCGATGGTGGCCGCAATCCAGGCCCCGGTCATCATGATGAGCCAGAACCGTCAAGCGGCCAAGGACAGGATCGAGGCGGCGCATGACTACGAGGTGAACCTCAAGGCGGAGCTTGAGATCATGAGCCTGCACGAGAAAGTCGACGACATCCGCATGCGCCAGCTTCAGGGGCTGTTCGAACGGCTGGAGGCCAAGATAGACGCACTTGCCGCGCGTTAGAGCGTTGCCGGGATCAGGCCGCGCAGCGCGTTGCCCATCCAGAGCCGGGCCTGGGGCAGGTCGGCTTCCGTCAGGACCGCCTCTTGCACCCGGCCCGAGGCCAGCAGTTCCGCGCGCAGGATGCCGGGCAGGCAGCCGCTGGCAAGGGGCGGTGTCCGCATCCCCGCGCCAAGGTCGAAGAAGAGGTTGGTGATCGTCCCCTCCGCCGCCTCGCCGCGCGTGTTCAGAAAAAGCGCCTCATCGACGCCTTC
>JAGQPW010000358.1 GCA_020426515.1 Planctomycetaceae bacterium
CGCACTCCACGACCAATCCCACTGCGGCGGCCCTCCCTGCAAGGCAGCTTTCCATGAATGCTCCGACGCCGGGGCAATTTCTCGCTCAAATGCTCCATCGCCATTGGTCCAGGCAGCATCCAGATAGGTCACGCCATCCACGTCGTAGCAAAAGATGGTGCGGTCCCCAAAGCGGTAGAAGCCGCGATAGACCGCCCTGGCCGCGACATCCGGAGCCTGAGTCCCGTCCGCATCGATCGGGTCACCGTTCATGATCAATCCATGCAGAAACCCGTGACGTACACCGGAAAACGTGACGTACTCTATCCCCTTGGTTTTCCATACAACCGGATACGACAATGTCATCGGGTCGAACACGGCCGCCAGTTCACCATGCTCACCCAACCGGACGCACACTCCGCGTTTTACGGTCTTGCCCGCTCCATGAAAGACGCCCGCCTGAAACGGCCCCAGCATCACGTTATTCCAGCGGTCATCTGACCAGACGGCTTCGTTCTGATTGCCCCAGTGCCCCTGCTGCCCACCATCAAGTCCTGGATACGCCGGCAAGAGTGGCGACTTCGGGGGGTGCTCGCGGAAGTGGTTTGCTTCCTTCAGATAGAAGTCGTAAATCCGATCGCGATTCACCGGCAAACCGGCGCTGGGCCAGTGATCGGGCGACAGTGGAGCATTCTCGTATACAAACGCCTCGGGAGCATGCACCTGCGCCCGCTGAATCAGTGAGGCGACATCCTTCAACAAGGCCTCATCGGCATCCTTCAG
>JAGQPW010000359.1 GCA_020426515.1 Planctomycetaceae bacterium
AGAGTCCCAGGAAGCTCGCCACGAATTCGGCCCGACGCAGGGCTGCTTTGGGTCGGCCGGGGACGGACTGGTAGACTTCGAAAAGCTCCGGGCGTTCTTCGATAATCCACGGCATCGCGCGGGCAAGTCGGGTCTCGAAGGGGCGGTGGCGCAGCAGGACAATGCGCTCTCTGAGGTCTGGGTCGTATCCTTGAAGGCGCAATAGGTCCTTGAAATCCATAGCAGCTCTGCTCTCAGCCCGTTGGGTGCAGCCTAAGCCCAGCGTAACTCGGCAGCAACGCCGCTTTATGTGATCCGCCCAGCGAGGCAAAGAAAGGAGAACACCATGGCACGAGCCCAGGGGGCGCGGGCGCTGATGGCGCTTGCGTTCGAGACGACCTATGGAACGCCGCCCGTTGGCGGCTACACCCGCATGCCCTTCGCCAGCACCTCGCTCGGCGCCGAACAGCCGCTGCTGAACTCGGAGCTGCTGGGGTACGGCCGCGATCCGCTGGCGCCGATCAAGGATGCGGTGACGGCAGACGGCGATGTCGTTGTGCCGCTGGACGCCGAGGCCTTCGGCTTCTGGCTCAAGGCGGCCTTCGGCGCGCCCACGACCACGGGTGTGGAAGCGCCCTACAGCCACGAGTTCCAGTCGGGGTCCTGGACGCTGCCCAGCATGTCGATCGAGACCGGCATGCCGGAGGTGCCGCGCTACGCGATGTATTCCGGCTGCGTGCTCG
>JAGQPW010000035.1:0-1969 GCA_020426515.1 Planctomycetaceae bacterium
CGCCCGTCGGCGAAAGCGAAGACTCCAGCTACGGGGACTTCCTGCAGGATGCCAGCGAAAGCACCCCGGCTGATTCCGCCATGCACCAGATGCTGCGGGACAAAATCAACCACGTGCTCAAGAGCCTGACTTACCGCGAACGCGAAATCATCAAGCTCCGCTACGGACTGGGTGACGGCTACAGTTACACGCTGGAAGAAACGGGACGCATTTTTAAAGTGACCCGCGAGCGTATTCGCCAGATCGAATCGAAGGCTCTCCGCAAGCTGCAGCACAACACCCGTGCAGAGCACCTGCGAGGCTTCGTCGAATCACTTTACAGTGGCGACGAAGAAAGCATGCCCATCATCGAAGAAACCGAATTGGCCGGCGCCCTCTAAGGTCGCTCCCAACTCGAACTCAACAACATCCCCGGAGATCCACGTGATTTCCGGGGATGTTTGCGTTGGGCATACCTCCAGACGCCGCGACGGACACCGTCGCAGCCTTCGCCGATTCACGGAAGGGACATCTCGCAGCAGCGGTCCCGATCGATGAAGCCAGTAGCAACTCACCCCTGATCCGCAGCCGACGCTGTTCGGCAGTTAATGGTGCTCATGCGGAAGTGACCGAGCGGCGACAGTTCGTGGCCTGGCTGCTTGCGCAATCACCCGCATCACGAGAGCTGCTTGCGGAATCGCGACAGGCTGATGGCGAAAACGCCGAAGGTACACGTTGCCAGTCCGATGATGTGCGGCAGCAGATCAACGAAATCGGCGCCACGTAAGACGATGCCTCGCAGAATCTCCAGGTAGTACGTAACAGGAATCACGAACGTGATCAGATATATCGGCAGCGGCATCTGGCTGCGGGGAAACATGAACCCGGAGAGCAGCACAGAGGGCAGCATGATCAGGAACGCAAACTGAATGGCCGAGACCTGGGTGCGGGCAATGGTCGAAACCAGCAGCCCCAGCCCGAGTCCACAGGTCAGGAACAGCAGCGACAGCAACAGCAGCAGACCAATACTGCCCTGAATTGGAACCTGGAAAACGAACACCATCACAGAGAGCACAATCAGCACCTCCATGAAACCCACCACGGCATAGGGAAGCAGTTTTCCCAGTAACAGTCCCGCCTTGCCGACGGGAGTCACAAACAGTTGCTCCAACGTTCCCATTTCGCGTTCGCGAACGATGGCGAACGAGGTCAAAAACAATGTGACGAGCTGCAAGATAATCCCCACAAGCCCCGGCACAAAGAAGTGGGAGCTTTCGAGGTTGGGGTTGTAGAGCAGGCGAGTGCGCATCTCGATCGGCATCGATGCGGCACCGGAGGGATTCCGCGAGGGGACCGTCGGCAACGCTTCGAGCAGTGGAAGCGACTTCCGCAGCGACAGCTGAATCCCCAGCAGATTCGAAGCGTTGACGGCTGTCATGGCGACCTGCGAATCACTGCCATCGACCAACACCTGCACCTGCGCCTGCTCCCGGTCCTGAAGCCGTTCCGTAAAGTTTGGCGGAACACGAATGCCAACCTTCACCCGCCCGGAAGTCAGGGCATGTCGAAACTCGTCTTCGTTGTTTACCTGTTGAACAATGTCGAACACCCGCGTGTTGGCGAAGGCGTCCTGCAGTTCCCGCGAGGCCTGTCGGCCATCCAGGTCGTAGACCATGGTGGGGATGTTCTCGATCTCTGTATTGATGGCATACCCAAAGATAAACGTCTGCATGACCGGAACGACGAGCATGAACACGAGCGTCGAGGGCTGCCGGCGAATGTGCGAGAACTCCTTGAGCAACACGGCCAACAGCCCGAACAGCGAACTCGCCGGCGCACGTCGAGGTGGCGATGGGCTGCTGACGGTCACGGGTGGTTCGGGAGCCTCCAAATCGACAGGCGTCTGGCCCTGCAGAGTGGCAGAGGACTGCGCTGGCCCGACCGATGCTGCTTCCGTCGCATCCTTCGAGGGTTTTGCGGTTCGGTCGTG
>JAGQPW010000035.1:2068-28512 GCA_020426515.1 Planctomycetaceae bacterium
ATCGCTGAGCGAGCGGGTCAGCGTTACGAACACATCTTCCAGCGACGGAGCGATCGGTCGCACCTCCAGGGCGTGATCGCCGGTCATTTCCCGAATCTCATCGGCGGTGATGGACTCTTGGACGAGGGCATGGATCGCACTGCCGAAAAAGGTCGCATCGAGCACGCCTTCGTGCTTGTTCAATCGTGAGAGTTGGCCGGTCGGGTCATCGGTTTGCAACTCCCAGCGGCGAGTGCCCGCAGGTGTCACATCGGAGCGTTGTTTGAGTTCATCAGGGCGCCCACCGACGATCAGTCGGGAGCTATGCAGATAGCCAATTTCGCTGCAACGTTCCGCCTCGTCCATGTAATGCGTTGTGACGAGCAACGTGACGCCTTCAGCTGCGAGCCGAAACAACAAGTCCCACAGATCGCGACGGGCGACCGGATCGATGCCGGCGGTTGGCTCATCCAGGAACAGCAGCTTCGGCTCGTGAATAAGCGCGCAAGCCAAAGCAAGCCGCTGTTTCCAGCCCCCGGAAAGAGTTGCCGCAAGTTGATCAAGCCGATCTCCGAGTGACGTCAGTTCCAGGACATCCTGCGTGCGCTGCGCCAGCCGCTCCGGAGAGAGTCCGTAGATCCGGCCATAGAACTGAATGTTCTCCAGAACGCTGAGGTCACCGTACAGGCTGAAGCTCTGGGACATGTAACCAATGTGCCGCTTGACCGTTTCCGGGTCCTGTTCGACGTCGTAGCCGAGCACACTCGCCGATCCGGAAGTGGGGGACAGCACGCCGCAGAGCATGCGGATGATGGTCGACTTTCCACTGCCGTTCGGCCCCAGCAGTCCATAGATCGTACCGGTGGGCACCTGGAACGACACATCATTTACAGCGATGTAGTTGCCAAAGTGCCGCGACAAGTGGCGGACATCAAGCGCGTACTGTGTCACGGAGTCCCTTCCAGATAGACGTCGGCGGCCATGCCGGGACGCAAGACATCATGACCATCCAGCAGCGTAATCTTGATGCGGAACACCTGCTTGGACCGTTCTTCTGGTGTTTGCACGTTGTTCGGCGTGAACTCGGCTTGCCGGGCAATAAAGGTCACTTCCCCCTGAAATGTTCGCCCTGGAAAACTGTCGATGCGTAACGGAAGCTTGTCCCCAGTCGACATGTCGAGGTGATTCTCAGGGGCATACGCCCGCACCCACAAACGCCCCGTATCAAGCATGGAGACAATCGGAGCATTGGCCGCCACGAGGTCGCCGGGGCGTAGATCAAGGGCTTCGATAGTGCCCGTCGCCGGGGCACGAACCTTCAATTCCTCAATCTGCCGATCAATGGCCGCCAGCGCACTTTGCGCAGCTTTCATTGCGGAATACGCCTGAGTCACTTCCTCCTCGCGATAACCATTCTTGAGCAACATCCAGCTCTGTTCTGCCTCACGCACGCGAGCTTCGGCTATTGCGAGTTCTTCCTCGCGGGTTCCTGCCTGCAGCAGCGCGAGTTGCTCGCGCCGCGCAATCACGCGATCGGTCGCCGCTTTCTGCTGAGAGACGGCACTGTCCAGCGCTTCCTGTGTTGCGGCCCCCTGCTCCTTGAGAGTGGAAATCCGCTTCAGCGACTCCGCCGCCAGTTGCAGTTCTGCAGAAGCCATACTCAATTCGGCCTGAGCAACTTTCAGCTCCTGCTCGCGCGGACCGTTGCGCAGCATACGAAGCTGCTCGTTCGACTGTTCGTATCGCGCCTGGGCCTGGGCGACTTCTTCCAGTCGGTAGCCGGCATGCACTTCGTCGTACCGGGCTTTCTGCTGCGTCCACAATGCATCAGCCTGTGCGCGTCGGTCGAGCAGATCGAATGGCTCTAACTCGACAAGAATATCTCCCGCGTTGACGTGCTGCCCCTCTTCCACAAGGACCGAGCGAACGCGACCGCCAACACGTGAACCAAGCCGAATTTCGTCGGACTCGACAAATCCGGACACAATCAGCGTCTCGCTTTCTCGCTGGCTGTACCAGAGCCCGCCGATCAGAAGCGCCGCCAGCAGGAGAAACCCGATGATACGCCAGAACATGCCCATCCCTCGTCAGTCAGTGATGCCGGTTCACACCGTCCAGAAGATGACAATGGTTGATCATTGTGGCATGAACGGAACGCGATCGCACGCCACAAGGTCCGAGACGCAGCAGCGGGCAGGTTCAAGGTGAAGCCTGAGGTGCAAGGTTCTTTCTGGAGCTTTTTGAGGAGTTGCAGAAGTCAATGAAATCGTCCCGCGAGTGCTGGCTGTGCCTTGCTGTAGACAGTTATACTGAAGCCAAGCGTTGTCTCTCGGCTTGACGCAATTCCTGCATCTGGGAATCACAATTCCCAATCCGGCAAACCGAGTGACGCGCGAACGAAGTCCTTTCAAGCCTCATGTCAGATCCAGCACCTGTAGAAACCTGGCCGCTTCAGGCTTGGAGTGCTTCAAACACGGAAATTTTTTCGGAAGTTCAGTGGTGCCTCCAGATCAACGCCGCGCAGATACGGTGGTCGATGGCAGGGACCAGGGGTGACAGGTTTGCCACATGTTGATCGCCTTCTTAGCACCTGAAAGGGAGTTCCGACCAGGCCCACCCGCCGGGGCCACTGTGCCGACTCTCCGGACCGGGAGGAGTCAGGAACGGCATCCGGGGCAAAGTATGCCTCCAGCATCAAATGGTCTTCCGTCCGCGGAGCATCGGCAATGCGATGCACACGACCCGCAGCAATTGGAAATCAGAGCGAGGTCCCGTTCTGAAAGGGCCGTCTTCCCGAGTTTATCCTCAGGTTCGCATGTATGCGAACGTTGGCCAGCGAGGAGAGAAAGTCATGGCAATGCTCGTTGTGATGGGGCCACCTTCGCCCGGTGTCCGTCATCAGCTGAATGGGCGTACGATTACGGTGTTGGGACGTGACCCGAGCTGCGACATCGTCTTAAACAAGACGACTGTCTCGCGGCACCACGCCCAGATTCTGCTCGTGCGGGGACGTTACTACATTGAGGATTCCGGCAGTACTAACGGGACGGTGGTCAACGGGAGAAGGATTCAAGGTCGGACTGTGCTGACGGACGGCGACAGGATCGTCTTTTTTGATGTGCCCCTTTCCTTCTACACACGAAGCGATATTCCGGTCGTCGAAGAAGCGACGGATCGTTTGGACGCGACGGACACCCATAGTTGTTCGGAAACGGATTCGGCGATGCCAGTGGTCGTGACTGAGCCGGATACCGGAACACTCAGGCACCGCATCGAGTCGCTGCTGGAGATCACGCGCTATCTGGGAAGCACCCTACAGCCGGAAGAAATTCTGCCGCGTGTCCTGGACCTGCTGTTCAAGATGTTTCCGCAAACGGTGACCGGCGAGATTCACATTGCCGACGCAAACGGAATCCTGGCCCCCGTGGCGATGAAGCATGGGCGAGAATCCGACAGTACGAACCTGTCCGAGCCTCCAATGCAGTTGGCACTCACGGCCAATGTTTTCGAATCCGGTGTTGGTCAACTGCACACCGAGGATGCAGGTGCCGACAACTTCGTGTTCGACTACTGCAATGAATCAACCATCTGTGTTCCCATTCTGGACCCGGCGCAGAACAAACTGGGGGTCGTGCTGCTGGTGACCGACGATTCCTCGGCGCCGTTCCGCGAACAGGATCTGGAACTGACATCCGTTGTGGGGGTTCTGGCCGGGCAGGCGCTCGGCTATGCGCGTGCCCACGCATTGCGTCTGGAGCACGAAAAGACACATCGCGATTTGGTGACCGCACGGGCAATTCAACAGGGCGTGCTACCTCAGTCGAGGCCGGAGGTGCCCAACTATGCATTTTGCGAGTATTACGCCACCGCCGAGGCTGTTGGCGGGGACTTCTTCGCCTACGAAGAACTGCCGGACGATCGCGTCGTGGTGGTGATTGCGGACGCCACTGGAAAAGGACTTCCCGCAGCAATGCATGTTGTCCGCTTTGCCGGTGAGTTGCGGTTGCGACTGGCAACGGCCGTCACTCTAAAGGCGGCCCTCAAGGACCTCAATCGGTTCGTGTGCACCATTGGCAACGGTTTCTTCTTTACCTGTTGCGTCTGCGTCCTCGACACGAAACGGAACGAACTCAATGTGGCCAGCGCCGGGCACATGCCGCCATTGTGCCGACGACGAACAGGGGAAGTGATCAGTCTGAACAGTCCGCGCGGCGGCTTGCCGTTGGGAATTGATCCCGACGATGAGATCCATCCGATCCGTTTTCCGATGGACCCCGGAGACCGGGTGTTGCTTTACACCGATGGCGCATCAGAAGCGATGAACAGGAGAAAAGAGTTGTACGGTGTCAAACGGTTATCCAGGAAGCTCTCCGATTGCCGTGGAGACATCGATGGCTGCATCAACACTCTTGTCGATGACATTACCAAGTTTCGTCAGGGGAACAGCCCCAACGATGACATGTGCCTCGTCAGCTTCGAACGGCTTGGCTGAGTAAGGCTGTCCGTTGAATTCGGACGTCAGGATATCAGTTTGCGGCGGATGTACGTTTCGCAGATGTGGTAGTACGTGACCATCGACTCGATGTCGATCCACTCATCAATCGCATGCAGATTGCCGACCATTGGTCGAGAGAGGTTCACGGGAATTCCGTACTGGCGGAAGAATCGGCTGTCACTTCCCCCGGATGCCCGCACGTGGCGAACCGGTTTTCCTGTCAGTTCTTCCGTGACCTGACAGAACAGAGAATCAGGATCGAGTGACGTCGGTTCCGCTGTCATAAGCGCTGTGAGCTGACTCTCCGGACCGAGGACCCGTGTCAGTTCAGCGAGCATGTCGTTTACCGAACGCGGAGGGGGGAAGCGAATATCGAGAACCGCTGCGGCCTGATCGGGGATACGATTGGGAGTCGTATTCTCCGTTCCACACATCGTCACGCAGCAGGTGGGGAACCAGTGATTCACCTGCTCTTCAATATCTTCGGTTGGCCAGAACCTGGCAAAGTGTGCTTTCAGCCGGATGAGATCCTCCATCAGCAGTTCCAGCGCATTCTCTCCCAGCCACGGTCGGGCTCCATGCGCTTCACGTCCGGAACGGCTGACACGGGCATGAACCACGCCCTTTTCTTCGATGGTGATGTCGTTCAGTGAACCGCCATCGGGAATGATCGCCAGACCACAGCGCAGGCCGACATCATCGCACAGGTAGCGAACACCGTCGGCACCGCCCCGTTCTTCGTCGGACGTCAACGCCAGTCCCACGCCAATTCCGGGATGCTCCTGATGCAGTGACCGCAGCAACTCAACCAGAATGGCAATCTGACCTTTCATGTCTCCAGCACCGGGACCGTAGATTCGTCCTCCGTCAATGCGTGATCGATAGCAATCCGGTTGAGGGTGCTCAATGACATCCAGGTGCCCGCACAGCAGAATATCCGGCCGTGCGCAATCACGAGGCCTCACAACCATCGATCGATGGTCGTGGCAGTCGAAGTAATCGATCTGGACGCAGGAGAGATGATCGAGATGATTGTGCAGGAATTCAAAGCATCGATTGCGTTCGAGTGGGCGGCTTTCGGTGCTGGGGATCAGCATCAGGTCGCGGGTCAATGCCGTTAAACGCGATTGCAGGTCCTCGGAATGAGTCATGGCGATGCAGCAGGCGGGGAGTGTTCAACAAGAGAGGCAGGACAAGGAATGCACGAGGAGTCAGTCTCGATCGGCATCCCACTCAACGGGAAGATCGCGTTCGGCCAGTGTGAGGAAATGCTGGCATTCCTCCGGCGTTTGACCGATGCACAGGAACTGCCCTTTGTGAACCAGCTGGTCCGGCCCGAAGTTCAAATTGAGTGGCACAATGCCTGCCAGACGTTGCGGATGAAACAGGTGCCCGGGACGTTCAAACATTTCCAGCAGATCGACCGTAGAGACTGGAATACGAAGTCTCAAGTTGCGCAGCAGCCAGGCTCCCGTGGGGTGAAAGCTTCGAGCAAGCAGCGAAGGATAGGTTGCTCCGGTCACCCGGGCATTGATCTCGCACACAAAGACATCGGGGACTGGCTGGCCTTCACGTTCGGTGACAAGCCAGTCAATGCTGGCCGTTCCACGGTATCCCGTCTGATGCAGCCAGCGGCCCGCGACCGCAGCCTGCCGCATGGTCTCTTCGCGAAGGCCGGGGAAATTGTCGAAGTAAGGGGGCGGCGAGATATTGCCCTGGTGAATACTGTCATGACTGAGAATTTGCTCAGTCATGTCGTAGGCATACACGGTTGTGTCATCGAGAAACAGTTGTGTGCTCGGACTGTATACTCGACTGATCCCCAGCACTCCCGGTTCCAGCCAGCCCTGCACCATGCAGGGCCCTTCGTAGAAAAAATAGTCCGCGATCTCCGGGATCGATGCCGGATCGTGCAAGTCATGCAGCCTCATCATCCCGATGCCTGAGGCTCCAATCTGAGCACGGATGACAGCCGACGTATAACCTCGACTGGCCAGTTCGCGGGCACAGGCCGAAACATCGCGGGTGGACTCCGCCAGGACGGTGTCGAACGTGGGAAGGTTCTGTGAAGCGAGATGTTGATGCAGCAGCAGCTTGTTGTTGCCGCGCCGACTCGCCGACGTCGTGGTGATGGTGCGAACACCAAGATGTTCCGCGACCCGAGTGAGTGTGTCATCCGTGACGTATCCGTCGACCCAGGCGGCATCATGCTGAGTGATCCCATCAAGGCTGGCGACAACGGCTTCGGTACGATTCGCGGCCAGATGTTCTCCCAGAGCGACGTAGTCGCGGTGACGCATCACACGCAATTCGGGGAGTGACAAGCCCAGGTCATTTCGCAGATACCGGCACAGCGCTTCATCGGGTTCGCGTTCCAGAATCAGCAGATTGTCGCCGCCTCGAAACAACAGATTGAGGATCGGGATCAACCGCCCGCTGTAGGAGTCAATCTCGCCGACTTCGTTGGTCAACGACTGCGTTTCTGCTTCGTTCCCGTAAAACAGGGCCAGCAGGTTGGCAAAAAAGCGAACCCGTCGCGGCCACATCGGCGGAAGCTGACCGCGGGTGTCGACAAATCCCAGATCTTCTTCAAGCGCGGTCACAGTCTCCAGGCTCCTTCTGTGACGAACTTTTCACCAATGAACTTCATCTGATGACAGTATCACGTCAGCACGCGCCTGGGGAGGTCAACTGCCGATTCGCCCGTTGGCAATCACATGCGAACGGGACTATTTGACGATCTCGGTTCCGATGCCGGTATCGGAGTAGATTTCGAGCAGGATCGAATGTGGAATGCGTGCATCCACGATGTGAATCTTGCGGACTCCGGACTCCAACGCTTCCAGGGCGGCTTCCACCTTGGGAACCATGCCCGTATCGATCGTGCCATCGGCAATCAGTTCGCGGCAGCGTTTGACTGTCAGATGAGACTGCAGCGTGGAGGGATCGTGACGATCCAGAAAAATGCCAGGGACATCGCTGAGGAACATCAGCTTTTCGGCATTGAGCAGTCGAGCCACCGCGGCGGCGGCGGTATCGGCATTCACATTCAGTGGTCGCCCATCGCTGTCCAGAGCCACCGACGGGAGCACGGGAATTGTGCCCGCTCGACAGGTTGCCGAGATGACATCGCGATTGAGATTGACGACCTGACCAACCCGCCCGAGATCGATGTCGCTGCCATCTTCCCCGGTCAACGTGAGGCGTTCACCCATCAGCACATTCTGGGAATGCAGGTGCAGTCCAATGGCCTTTCCGCCCAAGGTGCGAATCTGGTCGACCAGCGATTCGCAGATCTCATTGGCCAGCGTATTCGTGACAATGTCCAGCGTGGCGTCATCGGTATAGCGCCGACCCTGCACGAAGCGGGACTCGATGCCCGAATCCTTCATCGCTCGACTGATGGCTTTGCCGCCACCATGAATGAGAATGGGCCGCATTCCGACCGCTTCCATGAAGACGACATCGTTCAGGCAGCGACGTACGGAATCGGGATCATCCAGCGCGCTTCCGCCCAGCTTGATGATGATGTAACGGTCGCGAAACTGGCGAATCCACCCGAGTGCTTCAACCAGCACTCGGGCCTTGCGAATGGCATCGTCCACAGAATTCTCAATTCGGTTCAAGTCCAACAGCTCGCGCCCCAGGTGACGACTTCACCGCCCGGACGGTCAATGACAAGGCGCGCAAGCGACTGATTTTAGACGGTGAACGCCAACTCGGAAAGGAGGCGAACATCGCCTGTGGTGATCTCAGACCTGAGCCTCTGTATAATACGGAGAGCACGTGCCTTGTCTGGTTCTGCGTATCGTTTCGCAATTCTGATATCAAAGACACATCGATGAACTACTCTCCGGTGCAACCTCCACGGCGAATCCTGATGGGCCCCGGCCCCAGCGATGTGGCTCCGCGTGTATTGGCCGCGATGGCTGCACCGACGGTCGGGCATCTCGACCCCTATTTCCTGAGGATCATGGATGAAACACAGGCAATGCTGCGGACCGTGTTTCAGACGGAGAACCGGTTGACGCTGGCCGTCAGCGGTACCGGAAGTGCCGGGATGGAGGCCTGCATCGTGAACCTGATTGAGCCGGGTGACCGAATGGTCGTCGGGATCAACGGGGTATTCGGGGGGCGAATGGCCGATGTCGCCCGCCGCGCCGGAGCCGATGTGCTGACAATTGAACGCCCTTTCGGCGAAGTGTTCGATCCCCAGGAAGTCGCTGCGGCGATCAAGGCTCACTCCCCCAAGGTAGTGGGCCTCGTTCATGCGGAAACATCTACAGGTGCATTGCAGCCTCTGGAGGAAATCTCCGAGCTGGTGCACGCCGCCGGTGGACTCCTGCTGGTCGACTGTGTGACCTCACTGGGAGGTGTGCCGGTCGAGATTGACCGCTGGAATATCGATGCCGCGTATTCGGGAACCCAAAAATGTCTGAGCTGTCCCCCGGGACTGGCGCCGGTCACGTTCAGCAGTCGAGCCGTTGAGGCGATGGATGCTCGCAAGACCAAGGTGGCCAGCTGGTACCTCGACATGTCGATGGTCCGGAATTACTGGAGTGGCCAGTCGCGTGCATATCATCACACAGCTCCCATTAACATGAATTTCGGTCTGCACGAGGCGCTGCGAGCCGTGCTGGAAGAAGGGCTGCCCGCGCGACACGCCCGGCATCTGGCCAATCACCTGGCGCTGCGTGCCGGGTTGGAGGCCCTGGGCATTGAGTATGCCGTTGCGGAAGAGTACCGGCTGCCCATGCTCAATGCGGTTCGCATTCCTGAAGGCGTTGACGACAAGGCGGTTCGTGGTCGACTGTTGCAGGAGTTTGGCATTGAAATTGGCGCAGGGCTCGGACCAATGGCTGGAAAAACCTGGCGTATCGGGCTGATGGGCGAAGCTTCGACAAAGAGGAACGTCCTGCTGTTCCTGGGCGCTTTGGAAAACTGCCTGCAGCAGGCCGGTTGCTCCATCGTCCCGGGAGCCGGTGTTGCTGCAGCGAACAACGCGTATCAAGACCAGTAAAGGGTTGCTCGATGAAGACTCTGCTCGTGACCTTATCACTCTTCGCAACGTTTTCGGCATCGGCGGTTGTTGGGGCGGATCACACCAAGGACTCACTGACGACCATCAAAGCAGCGCTTGCCGCCGGGGAAGCCGTGCTGGTTGATGTGCGGGAGCATTCCGAATGGGATGCCGGGGCCATCGACAAAGCGGTGTTCGTTCCGCTGAGTGAACTGAACAACGGACTGGGTGCCGATGCACTCCAGATGCGTCTGCCCGCCGGAAAGATTCTGTATACCTATTGCCGATCAGGACGTCGTTCGCGGACGGCTGCCGATCGCCTGCAGGAGGCCGGGTATGATGTGCGTGCCCTGAAGGCCGGGTATCAGGATTTGATCGATGCGGGATTCCCCAAACGATCCGAGTGACAGCCGTGGCCGTTCGAGCGTGGTTGTAAATTCGGGAATAACAATGGGACTGGTGGTTGACGATGCGATTCCAACGTGACAGCTCTCCGCCCCCCTATCTGAATCGTGCCGATCAGTATCGGCTGCTCGCATTGTGCGTGATGCTGCTGGTGATTGCGCTCGCTATTCGCGAAGCGGCCAATCCCCAAACGTGGGCGTGGCTGTTGCCGGGGGATGAGCCTGCGGAATTGGCCCCCGTCGAAGATCTGGAAGACATCAGCTTTCTCGTCAAGGAAGGCCGCGGTCAGCGCAATCTTGCTCCGGACGAATTCATTGCCGTGCAGAGCGATGATGTGGCCGTTCCCGAAGAGGCCACAGGCGAGCCGAGGACTGAACCAGCAACGTCCCGAATAGAGGTGGACGGCGACCTGTTGAAGAATGTTGACGACAATCATCTCGGCTGGCGGCGAGGCGACCTTGTTGCGCTTCAGGCAATCCTGGAACGAGTTCGCGAAACTCCGCTGGACGATCTTGTTCGAGCACAAGGTGAGGAAGCGAGCTTTCGCGTCATCAACACCGAACCGGAGCTCTATCGAGGCCGACTGCTCCACCTTCGTGGCGTGCTCCATCGGCTGGAAGTCTTCCCACAGGAAGGCGTCACCGATCCCGCCAAGACCGTGTACGCAGGATGGATGGTGACGGAGGATTCAGGAAACCATCCCTGGATGGTGTTGTGCACGGAACTGCCTCCCGGATTGCCCCCATCACAGTCCATGGAAGTGCCCGTAACAGTTTCCGCATACTTCTTCAAACGCTTCGGGTATGGAACTCAGGATGGAGCGACACTTGCCCCCTTGCTGATCGGCAAACAGTTTCATCTGCTGCCAACGGTCAAGCAGGATCGCCAGCGAACAGAGAGCATCACCTACTACGTTCTCGCGGTACTCGCGGCAATCTGCCTGATGTTCGGGCTGATGCTGTACTTCTTTATGCGAAGTGACCGCAAGTTCTCAAAGAGTCATCTGGCGAAACTGGCCAAGTCCAGTCACGACCCGCAGCCTGTCGATCTCGAACTCCTCAAACGCCTCGAGACCGTGGATCCCGGAGAAGCCTTCAAGGACTTCAAGGCTCCTGAGAATGACGGTGATCAACAGTCATGAATCGGGATGACAAGGCAACCTGCCGCCAAGTTCTCAGAGCGGCTCGGCAGGACATGGGCAACAGGGACGCGGCGGGACGGGCAATCTGGAACAGGCTCCGCGATCAACCTGAGTGGACCACCGCAAGATCTCTGCTGCTGTACGTGGATGTGCGAGGCGAAGTTCCCACTCGAGATGCCTTGCAAGAAGAATTGATGCAGGAGCGGCGACGAGTGGCCCTCCCCTGGTGCGATGGAGACGAATTGCGGGCCGTTCTGATTCAGTCGACGAATGAACTGAAACCTGGACGGTTCGGAATTCCGGAGCCAATTCCAGCCATTCGCAATCTCAACGATCGCGAAATGCGGGCTGCGGATTTCGACTTGATCATCATCCCTGCCGTCGGTTTCGACCGCCGGGGGCAGCGTCTCGGGTCAGGCCGAGGCTACTATGACCGGTTTCTTGCATCGGCGAGCCCCCAGACCTGCTTGTGCGGGATCGGGTTTGATTGCCAGCTTGTCGATGTCGTTCCCACGGAGCCGCACGATCGCCGCATGGACCTGATCGTAACGGAATCTCAAGTGCTGCGTTTCGCTTAAGAACGCACGCCGTTGCGGCCCGGCCACTGGTTGCGTCCGCAATCGCACAGTCGCAGCGCGTTGCAATCGGCACAATCCTTGCGAGTTGATTGTCTGCCCTGAGACCGGAACAGAATCGGCAATTTCTGCATCTTGTTTCGGGTAATGGCAAGGCGATCGGCAGAGAATGCCGATCAGACTAGCCAATTGATGTCATCTTTAGACCTCGAGGATTGTTGAGTTTTCACGATCTTGATGACCGACTTATTTCCGTTCAGAGCTTTCCAGAAAACGGAACCGGTTGGTGCTGCAGACCGCAGTCCTCAGTTGAATGCCGAGGCTTGTTTTTTGCGTATGCCGATGACCTCCCAGACGATACGAGCAGAATGGTGGAACACCTGTAGCTTCTGGCTGCGCGTGATTCTGTTGAGCATTCTGTCGTCGCCGTTTCTGTGCGCTCAGGAAGATACTGCGACTTCGAATCGGCCTGGCTTGCCCGCGCCGCCCAGCGCTACCTCCCCGGAAGGCCTTCCAGCCCCGACTCGTGTGGAGTCCGACGCAGAACAGGGGAACGTGGTTCCACCCGTTCCGCAAGTTGCGGAGGCGGAGACCGTTCGCTGGACCGGGACGGCTGATTGCCCCTACTACTGGATGGTCAGCAGCCGCTCGTCGGTACAGAACATTCACTCCCCCGGACGCTGGGGGCTCGACGTTCATCAGCGACTGCCCGATGGCAGCATTCAACCCAGCAGTGTCGGGTCTCTGTCGGCCCAGATCGATACCACACTGCCAGTCTGTATCTTTGTACATGGCAGCTTCGTGAAATGGGAAAGCCAGTGCCGGGAAGCACATCAGGCCTACCGGGAAATCCGCCGGCAATGTCCTGGAATGCCCGTGCAAATGATCTTCTTCACCTGGCCCAGCGACGGCCCGTACACCTACCTGCTGCCTCTGGACGTCGCCGTTCGCGGTGAGCAGGCCGAATTCAATGGCTTTCACCTCGCGTGGCTCATTTCGCAGCTGCCTACAGGCTGCCCGGTTTGCCTGATTGGTCACAGTCACGGAACTCGCGTGGTTCTTTCGGCACTGCAGCTGGCGGGTGGTGGCGAGATTCAGGACCACTGTTTCGCGGGAGGGATGGGCTGCCATCGTTATCGTGCCATTCTTACGGCAGCGGCGATGGACAACGAGTGGCTCAATCCGGGGCAGCGGTACGATCGCGCGTTGCTCGTCACGGAAGGGCTGCTGCATCTCCAGAACCGTCGCGATGCCGCCCTCGGACTCTATCCCTTGTCGCGGCCGTTCGCCGGCCGGGCGCTCGCTCGATCAGGGTTCCGACGTCGCGATCTGGCCCGCATCGGATCGCAGTCAGCAAAGATCATGGAGTACGACTGCACGCACCTGCTGGGGCCGGCTCACCTTTGGCCCGACTACTATTCAAAGCCGGAAATCGTCGCCACCATGCGGCCATACATCTACTTCTACTAGTCGACCAGGACGAAGCCATTGCGGAGCTAGGAGTCGCTCTCGCCGGGAGTGCCCCAGCGCGAAGTGAGGCCGATCCCCAGTTGCAGCTGATCGCAAATCCGCCCCACCACAAAGTCGACCAGATCATCAATTGACTGAGGCTGATGATAGAAGCCGGGCATCGCCGGCAAAACAATTCCACCTGCTGCAGTCAGTCGTTGCATGTTCTCCAGATGAATCATGCTCAGCGGTGTTTCGCGCGGAACGACGATGAGTTTGCGCCGTTCCTTCAGATGAACATCAGCAGCTCGATGAATCAGGTTTGACGAAATCCCCTGAGCGACACCCGCGAGAGTCCCCATTGAGCAGGGACAGATCACCATCCCAGCTGATGGCGCTGAGCCACTGGCCACCGGAGCGGAGAAGTCGGTGAGACCGTGATACCACAGGCGGCCGGGCGACTCTGTTGTGCCTGGTACGGGACGCACTTGCGTTTCGAGCAACACCCGGGGATCGAACGACTTCAGATCGAGATCGAGCCCGACTTCCGCAGCCATGACGCGGGTGGCAGCGTGGCTGACAAGCAGATGAACGTCATGCCCGGTGCGAATCAGCACCTGAAGCAGCCGCAACCCGTATGGGGCACCGCTGGCACCGGTCATGGCAAGAACAACGCTGGGCATCAGATCGCCTTTTGGAGAAACAAACTCCCGCGATCATAGACACTGTTCGCACTCAGGGCGACTGCCTAACGGTCGATCTCGCCCATCACAATGTCGAGTGAACCGACAATCGAAGGAACGTCGGCCAGCAGAACTCCTTCGCACAGCGGTCCGGTAATCGAAAGGTTGCAGAAGCAGGAACTCTTTGCACGGGCACGAAGTGGCTCAGCCTGTCCATCTCCGATGATGTAGAAACCCATTTGGCCACGAGGACATTCTGTTTCCAGGTAGCATTCGTCGACTGGCAGTTTCGTGTTCATTTTGAATGGAACACGGTGCGTGCCTGTGGCAGACGGGTACTTGTCGAGCCCCTGCCGGACCAGTTTGATCGACTCAACCACTTCCAGCATGCGGACAAAGAAGCGGCACCAGTTGTCGCCGACGAGGACTTCCGAAGGAATTCCCGGGACGCCAGCGAATGGAGCGACCGGAATGTTGAAGTCGTACCCTTTGTACATCCGCGTGTAGATCGGTTCCCCATCGCGACGCAGGTCAAAGTCGACACCACTGCCTCGCAGCACGGGACCAGTGCAGCCGTACGAAATTGCCATTTCGCCAGACATTGCCCCCAGACCGGCAGTCCGCTTAATGAAGATCGCATTGCGGGTGAGCAGCGCGTGATACTCGGCGATTCGCTTTTCCAGCCAATCCAGAAACATCAGGCAGGCATCTTTCCACTCCAGCTTCATGTTCGGATCGTGGCCCGTCAGCTGCGCCAGTCCCGGCGGAATGGTGATCAAACCAGGCAGGTCGTGCGTGGCCCCACCAATGGTGATGTAGCTGTAGGTCAGCCGGGCACCGCAGACTTCTTCGAACAGGTCGAGAATGATTTCGCGTTCGCGGAAGGCGTACAGGAACGGGCTGAACGTTCCAAGGTCCAAACCGTAGGCTCCCATGCCAACCAGGTGGCTGGCAACCCGCCCCAGTTCGGCAATGATGACCCGCAAGGTCATGGCCTTTTCGGGAACTTCGATATCCAGCAACTTTTCGAAGGTGAGCGCCTGGCCCAGATTCATATTCATCGCTGCGAGGTAATCCATACGGTCTGTGTATGGAATCCACTGCGGACCAGTGAGGTTTTCACCGATCTTCTCTGCACAGCGATGCAGGTAGCCAATGTGCGGCGTGACTTCGTGGACCACTTCGCCGTCGGTCCGCAGCAGCAGTCTCAACACGCCGTGCGTGGAGGGGTGCTGCGGGCCCATGTTGACGAGCATTTCGTCGGTGCGAACGTCAAATTCAACGACGCGGGGATCTTCGAGTGTGAGTGCCATGCGTGCTGCTTCGGGATATCGGTGACGGAAATCGTCTGTTCGGTCGAGTCAGGCGGACCTACAGGTTCCGCACGCCGTGGTATTCCTCGGGGAACTGGTAATCTTTGCGAAGGGGGTGCCCTTCCCAATCGTCGGGGCACAGAATGCGGACGAGGTTGGGGTGCCCGATGAAGTTGATGCCCACAAGGTCGTAGGCTTCGCGTTCATGCCAGTCGGCAATGGCCCAGATGTCGCTGACCGACGGGACCTCGGGCAATTGGCCTTCAACATCGTCCTTCCAGCGAGGTGTCTTCACTTTCACCGTCAGGCGATGCTTGAGAGCAAAGCTGTACAGGTGATAAACGACAACGATCGCTGGCTCGTACGGGAACTTGGCAGCCAGTTTGGCATCAGTTTCCAGCAGATCGACCCCCGTGAGGTCGTTGAGGGAGTCGAACCGAAGTTGTTCGTTGCTCTTCAGGAATGTCGCGACATCGGCCATGCTGGACGGGGCGACTTCAATCCACGGGTCCTTGGCTTCGGTATTCAGACCGGTGATGACGTCACTGCCAAACTGCTGCGTCAACAGAGCGTGAATTTCCTGAACCGTCATGCTGCTATCCGTCGAGATCGTGTGCGAGTAAGGGATCGGGCGAGACAAGGCAACTGTCAGGAGGCGAGCTGTGAATCGCGGCGGGCCGCTGCGGCCGCTTCACGTTCGCGGAGCTTGGTGGCTTTCACCTGCTCCATCAAAGCCCGCACCCAGTCGAGATCGCCCCGGCTCCAGACGTAGGCAAAACCGACCATCAGCACTGCAAAGAAAACCAGAATGTCGCCGAAACCGGTCCAGGCAAGCTGCATTGCATCGGCAGCCTGAATCATGGTGTCGGTGGTGGTCGTTCCGGGGGTGAGATCGAGCAGGCGATCGGTCAGGTTGCGACGAGCATCATCGGAGAGACGGGTATCCGCCAGTTGTGTTGCGCCCCCGAATACGGTCGCCCATGGAAAGAAGAACGCGACTTCCACGTCGAAGATGATGAACAGCAATGCGACCACGTAAAAGCGGATGTCGAACTGAATGTAGCTGGAGCCGATGGTCGGTTCGCCACATTCGTAGACGGCCTCTTTTTCCTGGTTGGGGTTGTGTGGTCGCACAAAGAACCCGATCACCAGTGGAACAAGTGCCATTGAAGCACCGGCGATCATAAACAGCAGAAAGTGCAGCGGGAGGTTGTACATCGATCTCTCAGCCGGAAAGGCACTGTCTTGAAGCGTAGGGCCTGAAGCGAGGGGAATTACTTTTCAGCGTCGGCAAACTCGAAGGGACTCGGTTCACCTTTGAGCCAGACTGGCTCATACAACACCTTCGATTCAGCCACGGCGGTCGGGTTGAGCGTCGATTGTCCCCAGCCCACTTGTAGTGGCAGTTTCGCGTAATCCACGATGCATCCATCGCGGCTATAACAGCTGAGGTCGTGATTCGATCCCATGAAAATGCAGTCCACCGGACACGGCTCAACACACAGAGCACAAAACATGCACTTCGTGTAGTCGATCGTGAAGCCGTCGATGCGGAAGCCCTTACCGACGGGGCTTTTCTCTTTTTCGATGTAGATGCAGTCCACCGGGCAGGCCGCAGCGCACTTCTCGCAACCGATGCAGGTGGTGAGATCGAAACGGTGAAATCCGCGGTATCGAGCTTTCACCGGAACGGGACGCTCCGGGTACTCGTAGGTCTCGGTGAATGTCTTGCGTTCGTACGTCTTGCTCATCGTACGCAACGTCACCGCCATCCCTTTGAGGACGGTGGTAACCGCAATCCACACGTTGCGGAACCAGTTGTACATGACTTGTCGCTTTCCGTGTCCGATTCAGAAGTTGCGACGCAGCGCACGCTGCTTCACGGTGCCAGATTATAGGAGAGTGAGCGTTGGTCGCAACGCACTGCCAAAGACCTGAACAGGCATTCCCGCAGCCGGGAACACTGAATTGCCAAGTCTCGTGGCCAATTTGTCCAGTTTTCTCAGGTCGTCCCGCCGCCAGCTTGCAGCATCTCGCGTGCTGACGTGGCCAGAGCAACGGCTGCGGCCGCAGAGTCTCCCAATGCGGTCAGATGACCCATTTTGCGGCCCACGCGGGCTTCCTGCTTTCCGTACAGGTGCAGTTTGACCCGAGGCTGTGCCAGGGCGGCGACCCAATTGGGCAGCCCTCCCTCGGGCCAGACATCTCCAAGCAGATTGGCCATAGCCGCCGGTTGACGTTGGGCCACCGAACCGAGCGGCAACCCGCAAATGGCCCGCACCTGTTGCTCAAACTGACAGGAGACGTGAGCATCAATCGTCAGGTGGCCGGAATTGTGAGGCCGGGGAGCGATCTCGTTGATGATCGGTTCCTGATCCTGCGTAAGGAAGAATTCCACGCACAGTACGCCGATGGTATCGAGTTGCGTCATCACCGTACGCGTCATCTCGATAGCCCGTTCTCCAACTGCGGTCGGGATCTCCGCCGCCGGGGAAACCGAGACATCCAGGATGTGGTTGTGGTGGGTATTGAGAATGGGAGCGTAGGCCCGGAAGTCTCCGTTCGCACCACGGACGCCAATTACCGAGAACTCGCACCGAAAATCGACGAAGCCTTCCAGGACGGCTTCGTCCGTCGCAAAGTCACTCCAGACTTGCCCAGCGTCTTCGTTGCCATGCAGTCGTTGCTGCCCCTTACCGTCGTAGCCAAAGGCTGCCGTCTTCAGAATGCCTTCACCAAACTCTGCCAGCCCGACTTTCAGTTCTTGGGCTGAGCGGATCAGACGAAACGGGGCAGTCGACAGTCCCATTTTCTGGAGTGCTGTCTTTTCTCGCGAGCGATGCTGGGCCGTCCTGAGGGTCAATGCACCAGGACGCACCGGGGCCTGTTGCTCGATGCGTTCGACACAGGCGACATCGATGTTTTCAAATTCCAGCGTGACCACATCAACGCCGCGGGCAAACTGGTCCACTGCTTTGAAGTCGTCGTAGGGATGGACCCATTCCACATCGGCGACCTGACCTGCGGGTGTGTCGCGATCTGGCGAAAACACTTCCACGCGGTAGCCCAGTCGGCGGGCAGCAATGGCGAACATTCGACCGAGTTGGCCGCTCCCCAGCATTCCCAGGGTCGCCCCGGGCAAGATCGGCGTCATGGCAAATAGCTGTCGTTAAGGACCTTGTCGGTCTGGGCCTGCTGAAAGTCTTGCAGTTGCGACCGGAGTTCGGGACGAGAGAGGGCCAGAATTCGCAGTGCCAGCAATCCCGCGTTTTTCGCTCCCGCCTCACCGATCGCCAATGTGCCAACCGGAATCCCACCGGGCATCTGAACGATCGACAACAGCGAATCGAGACCATTAAGCGTGCGGCTCTTGACCGGTACGCCCAGGACAGGGAGATGAGTCTGCGAAGCCACCATCCCGGGCAGGTGAGCCGCTCCACCCGCTCCGGCAATGATCACTTCCAGCCCGCGCGATGCTGCCGCGGTGGCGTACTCGTTCATCCACTGCGGAGTCCGGTGGGCCGAAACGACTCGGCATTCGTGAGCCACTCCAAACTCTTCCAGAATCTGGGCCGCCCCCTGCATGGTCTCCCAGTCAGAGCGGCTTCCCATGATGATTCCCACAACGGGGACGGGGTCAGACATTGGCGTGGTCACGTTGAAGCAAGGGGTATCGCAATGGGTCTGGCGCTGCGGCCAGTGTGGATATTCTAGGGATTCCAACCGACAATCCAAAGCGGCACCAGCTTGTGGAATCTCAGAAGCTGCGGGTTGGTTTGCTATACTCAGAAGGCCGAGACCAGTACATTTCGCCCCCTTCCGGTGATCGTACTGGCCCGAATATTTGTACCTGAACCCCTGCTCACTGCACGTTTCCGTCCATGTCCACTCCCTCTTCTCTGCGTGTTGTCGTGTTGTCTGGGCCAAGTGGCGCAGGGAAGACCACGATTGTCGGCGAGTTGCTGGCCAAGTCGCCTGTACCGCTGTCACTCTCCATTTCTGCAACCACGCGACCGCCACGGCCGGGTGAACAGGATGGCGACCACTATCACTTCCTCTCTCCCGAAGAATTTCAGCGTCGTCGCGAAGCAGGGGAGTTCCTGGAATGTGCCGAGGTGCACAAGAGCGGCTACTGGTACGGGACGTTGCAGTCCGAAATTCAGCGAATTCATGAGCTGGGCAGTTGGGCACTGCTGGAAATTGATGTTGAAGGTGCCTTGCGGGTCATGGAGCTCTACCCGCAGGCGATTTCCATCTTTCTGCAGACACCATCCATGGCTGAATACGAACAGCGGCTGCGCAGCCGGGGTTCCGAATCGGAGGAGGTTCTTCAGCGTCGGTTGCGTACGGCGGAAAATGAGCTAAAATTTGCAGCTTCCTATCGTTACTGCGTGGTCAACGATCAACTCGAGCGCGCGGTGCGAGAGATTTGCGAGATACTGTCCCGGGAGGACACTGGTTCCCATGTTGGATAAGCTGAAGGAAGATTCGATCGTCAACAAGGTGGGTGGCCGTTTTCGGCTGACCACGCTGATCCAAAAGCGTCTGGTGCGACTCAATCGCGGGGCTCCTCCGCTGGTGGAGTGCCATGGCAAGCCGACCATGGAAATTGTCGTTGAAGAAATTCTGAACGACAAAATCTACCTCGATGCTTCAAACAATGTCGTGACCGTGGCTGATGATGCCCCGGATCTCGAATCGTTGCTGGAAAACCTGGGCAACGACACCGAATAATCGTTGCTGCGGCAAACGTCAGGCAAGAATTAACGCACAAAGGGCTCGATGCATTACGCATCGAGCCCTTTGTTGCATTGTCAGGGATACAAGACGCCGTGTCAGGCGGTCTCACGTCGGGCACGCAGCCCCAGTACGGTAGCGGCCAGGGCAGCAACGAACCCAATGATGGCCCACTTTGAATTGCTCTTCCCGGTCCGTGCCGTGACCTGTTCATCGCGATGAGGGGCCGGAGCAACGGTCGGGGCCGAATGAAATGCAGCCGGTGCGGGTAAGGCAGATTCCATCGGCGGAGCCGGAGCCTGAGCCAGTGCCGACTTCCAGCCATCCTGGGTCGGCTGGCTGGACGACACGTCCGAGGTTCCTGATTCCTGGGCTACTGCAGACCATTCCGTCCAAGATGGAGCCGACAGACTTCGAGGCTGAACGGGAGCCGCAATCTGCTGGCGGGCGTCCTGCTGGAACGATCCCCAGGAATCGGCCTGCACGCTGGCCGATTCAACTGTCTTGCCTTCCTCAACGTAGGCCAGTTGTGCGCGACCTGGAGTTTCTTCCACACTGGCAGAGAGACGCTGAATCTTGCGACGCTCATTGGCGCGAATGTCTGGCAGACTGTTGGCATCCTCACTTACCGCTGAACGCGAGGCGGCGGGTGCAGGCAGCGCCGGAAAGGCAGGCTCCTGACCAGCCGAAGGCTGAGGCTGGACCTTTGGCATCCCGGTGGGGCCTTCTGGCACAGCAACCCATTCCGACTGCTTCACGTCATTGAAGACGGCGTATTGCGACTCGGTCCCGACAGAAGATTGAGCCGTCTTTTGTCTCGACGTCGTTTGAGACGTGGCTGCAGCGAAGGCCTGATTCGATACCGTGGCGATCGGCGCGGCCGGCTGATTCCCCCAGAGTCGCTGTGAGATCTGGTTGACGAGTTCTTGCGGCCGTTCTTCGCCCGGAGAAAACGGGACGTTATTCTTTTCGGTTTCCTGCTGAGCAAGCAGGGCACTGCGATAAGCCGAGTAAGCATCGCCACGCAGCAGGTCGCTGTGAGCTTGTGACAGCAGCGACTGAATTCGCAGCTTCGTCGCCTGAGCTTCGTTTACCACGCGGGCAACCGGAACACGGTGAGCTTCACGGCTCTCGCCTGAGGACTGTGCACCGGCGACAACGGTCGATTCAGTTGCCCATGGACTACTTGCCGACTCGGTGGCTGGCGACGTTCCTGCTCCAGCAGTAGCCGTCTTTGCCCAGTCCGCTGGTGGTTCTGGTCCCACAACACGGCTGTTCTGACCGCCAGATCCTTCTTGAGCCCATGCGAATTCGCTGGTGTCCGCCTCTTTCTCCGCCGCACCCTTTTTCAGGTACTGTTCCGTCAGCGAAGGAATCTTGGCATCCGCATCGCCCGACAGGGCCTGTTCCCAGGCAGGGCGTTCGGTCTTGTCTCCTTCGGCCAGGTAGTCTTTCATGACCTGATCCCAGGAAGACTCTTCCGTCGGCTTCTGTTCGCGAGTGCCGTTGACCTGAAGGACGCCTTCAGCGTTCCAGGCTGCAGTGTCCTTGGGCTGGGTTGGCTTCGCAGTCTCCTCGGGTTTCTTCTCCGTCGAAGCTACGGCCTCGGCTTCCAGGAATGGATCGCCACTGGACTTGGGCTCGCCTCGCAGGAAGCTCAGTAATGGGCTCCGCCGGCTTTCCTTGGCAGCCAGTTCAGCCTCGTCGCTCGCATCTGCTTTCGCTTCTGCTGCACGAGCCTTTTGTTCCGCGAGTTGCTCCTCCGCGATCAACGCAGACTTGGCTGCTTCTTCGCGCAATCCCAGCGAGAAGTTCCGCGAAGAACTGTTGGAACATCCAGCCAGCGGAATGACCGAGAGGCAAGAAAATGCCAATGCAGAGCGAATGAATTTCTGCACGGCGCAGGAGTGATTCCAGCGCATTGCAACCCCCTTTGGTGATGAGCTTGCATTCCCTTCCGTTGCGAGAAGGGATGACCAATGGCCGGTCCGACGGATCGCACGGCATAGACCAGCTTCACTCGGTCTATCGACGGCGCGAATCGTGACACGTGATACGATTCGACCCCGTCCAACGGTCGTAACGTCTTTGCCGTGTCTTTCGCCTTACAACTGGTAAATCTTCTCCAGTTTGACAGGTAAAATGGGCTGTCGGCCGTTCACAGTGAGCCCAGACTCCTCAACCAACAGTCCACAACCGACAGCCCTGTAATCCCCGGACGGTCCTGCTACGATGCGGTCTCTGGTAAAACCCTGACTGTTTTGACTGAGCACCCTCCCCGGAATTGGTATTCATGGTTGCCCCACTCGTTCTCGATGAATGGTCATTTTCTGTCTGGCAGGCGCTCAATGACGTTGGATCGTCCGACCTCAATGCACTGGCCGCCTCACTGAAATCCGACCAGTCGAAAGTGCTTGTTGTTGCACAAGAAGCTTCCTCCGAAGGGTTTATGGAGATCACAGAGGCTCAGTCCGAAGAACTGGTCCCAAGCGCCAACGCGGCCGAACTGGTCCAGCAGGGTCTGCCCGAACGACAGGCCCTGGAACTCTTGGCAGCCGCGGGTGGCCAGTTAGCGACCGGTGACTTTGCCAAAGCAGCCGGCCAGGCCGGTATCGCCGTCAATGAGGTCTTCAAGTGGGGCGTCGCCCGAGGCTGGATTGCGCGAGACAAAGCGGGAGTTCGTCTGACCGAAGCTGGGAAGCTGGCCGCTACCGAATCGGATCGTGATGTTGACGAAGCCTTGGTTCTGAAGGCCAATGGCCAACCAGTCAACCTCGATGAGCAACCTCAGGCCGACCGCCTCAAACAGCTATTGGGTAAACGAGGCGAACTGGGAAAAGTGAAGCAGAGAACGCATCGTACGTTGACGCTGACCGAAAAAGGCCGGCAAATGCTGGCGGCCGGAATCAACGTCAAAAAGGAGCGGAACCTGCTGACAGCAGAAGACTTGCGTAGTGGGGCCTGGAAGGAGATCACGCTGCGTCCTTACGACGTCGCGCTGCCGGCCGAGACACAGAATCCAGCCAAAATCCATCCGCTGCGGAAGATCATCGAGCAAACCCGTCGCGCTTATCTGGAAATGGGCTTCACGGAAGTGGTGTCTCCCATGGTGGAGTCCAGCTTCTGGAACTTTGATGCCCTGTTCCAGCCTCAGGACCATCCGGCCCGCGACATGCAGGACACGTTCTATATGGCGGAGCCTTCGACGGCTCCACTGCCTGAAGATGAAACCCTGGTCGACCGTGTTCGCCACGCCCATGAGGATGGCGGCGACACCGGCTCCGAGGGCTGGGGCTACAAGTGGTCACCGGATCGGGCCCGGCAGATTGTCCTGCGTACACACACCACCGCGTCCACCATTCGCGCTCTGGCCGCTCACCCCGAACCGCCTTTCAAGGCATTTTGCGTGGGCTGGGTCTGCCGCAACGAAACGATGAGCTACAAGCACCTCCCGGTGTTCCATCAGGTCGACGGGATTGTGATCGACGAGCACGCATCGCTTGCCTCGCTGCTGGGCACGCTGGAATCGTTTTATCTGAAAATGGGCTTCAAGCAGGTGAAGTTCAAACCGGCCTTTTACCCGTACACCGAACCAAGCGTGGATGTGGTTGTGTACCTGGAGAGTCGGGGCAAGTGGATTGAAATGGGAGGAGCTGGCATCTTCCGTCCCGAAGTCACCGAGCCGCTGGGATGCAAGCACCCGGTTCTGGCATGGGGACTGGGAATGGAACGTCTGGCCATGATTCGCTTCGGACTGAAGGACATCCGCGAGTTGTACCAGGGAAGACTCGAAGCCCTGCGAGCGATGCCCCTTTCCCAATAACACTTGCGTAACCCGAGTTTGCTGACGTGATCCGCACTCGTCACCATACGTGAACAGTCTTCGCAGTTTCGCAAGAATGAATGTTCGGCCCCGGAGCTGTTGAAAACGATGTTCGCAGTGGCGAATTTCGTTGATCCACACGACTCTATCGTGCACTTTGAAGTGTCAGCGCGACCCAATCACAGGCATAAGGATTTGCCAATAAGTTGCTGGGTGTCGTTCGCTGATGTGTTGAAGTGAGATCCTGTTCGCGACATCGCGGGGTCTGAACAGTAATGGTGGTGAGCGCCTTGCTGCGAAAAGTCTGGACGGAACCGAATTCATCGACCTAGAATATCCGCATTAACGGAGATTAGTCCGCTGCGGTGTTGTCGGGTCGCACTGCGGTACCAGGGGGAGTAATGATGATCTGGCGGCTGGCGAGTCAACAATTGGGGGCACTGGTGATGTCTGCCCTCATGCTGTCGGTAGCAACCGCTCAGGATCAGCGAGAGCTGAACTGGGCCGAAAAGATGTTCTCGGAATTGAGCATCGACTTTGGTGTGGTAGCCCGCGGGGCAGACGTGCCTCACTACGTGATTATCGAGAATCTGTACAAGGAACCCGTCACGCTGACCTCGGTTGGCACGAGTTGCTCTTGTGCTCAGGCCGTGGCCGACAAGCGACAGCTGGCCACACACGAGAAGGCCCGCATCGAAGTCAAGATGGACACGCGGAACCACATGAACCGCAAGAACTCCAATCTTGACGTGACCGTAACGTTCGATGGCATTCACCATAAGTCCGTTCGCGTTCCAATCACCGCCTTCATTCGTTCAGACGTGGTCGTCACTCCTGAAAATGCCAACTTTGGCACTGTGATGTGGGGCACAGGGGCGGAACGAGCGGTCGACATCCTGTACGCCGGTCGGCAGGACTGGAAAATCACTGATGTGCGAATCAACAGCGATTATCTGACCGCTGATCTCAAAGAAACAGCCCGCGCCAACGGTCAGGTGCAGTACCAGATGGTGCTGCAATTATCTCCGGGAACCCCCGTCGGCAACGTTCTGGATCGTGTCGTGCTGGTCACCGACGATGCCGACAACCCCGAGTTCCCAATCCTCGTGGAAGCGAAAGTCGAGCCCGATATTGTCGCGACTCCCGGTTTGGTTCAGTTCGGTGACATGCAGCCTGGTACTCAGAAAACCATCGCCGTTATTCTGAAAAGCCAGCGACCGTTCGCCATCGAGAAGGTCGAATGCTCGACAGACCGCAATTGTTTCAAGATGAAGGATTCGACCGGCAGCAAGACCGTTCACGTCCTGCCTCTGACGATCACGGCTCCCGAAGGAGAAGGAGACTTCACCGAAGTCTTTTCCGTGACCGTTCCCGGTCGGCCGGAACCGTATCAGTTTCAGGCACAGGTTCACCTGACCGGAACAGCGTCTGCCGAATAGTCACACCGCATCGTCAACGCTCACTCGTCGAAGCTGCCTCGCCGCACTAACGTACGGCGAGGCAGCTTCGTTTTTCACCTTGAGGGAGACTGCGGCGATGATTCTGGAGGGGCTTTGTACGACGCAGAACGCCGATGGCAGTGTCAATCTGGCGCCCATGGGGCCGGTCGTGAATTCAGAATTGACGCGGTTCGTCTTTCGGCCCTTTCAAACCTCACGAACATTCCAGAACCTGCAGCGGCACCGGCAGGGAGTGTTTCACGTTGTGGATGATGTACTGCTCTTGGCCGAAGCGGCGCTTGGCACGCCGAGTGTGGCACCGCACTATCGGCCCGCCCTCAAAATTGAGGGACACGTTCTGAGCGATGCCTGCCGCTGGTACGAGTTCACGGTCTCGGCAATTGACGCATCACAGCCAAGAACAGAAGTCGAGACGCAACTCCTCCACGTAGGGCACCTCCGTGACTCGTTTGGATTCAATCGCGCCAAGCACGCCGTGATCGAGGCGACCATTCTGGCGACTCGGCTGCACATTCTGACCCAGCAGGAAATCGAACAGCAGTGGCCCTGGCTGCAGTCGGCCGTTGACAAAACAGGGGGCGAACAGGAACGACGGGCCCTGCAGTTCGTGGCCCGCCATATCGAGGATTACTACCGGGACCAGGAAACTCGCAGCCGCTGAGTGCAGCTGCGGGATTCTCTCTGTGGGCATTCTGGTCTCAGGTCGTGTGCGTCGATACACTTCATGGAAGCATCCAGCCTCATCGATCTATCCCTGAAGTCTGAACATTGCGGCGATTTTTCCCTCCGATTCTGCTCTCGCTACTGTTCCTCGCCATCGCGCTGACATCGGTTTGGCTGATGTCTGCGATTGGGGATCGGATGTTTGGCGACTGGCGGCTGGTGTTCGTTGCGTGGGGACGGCAGGACCGGTTGATCGCCCTGTTCGCCGCCAGCGTGATTGCCGTTGGCTGCATTGGAATGCTGTTTGCGTACGAGCAACGCCTCGTCTCACGGCAATTGGGGTACACGCTCCTCACGCTGCGCGTGCTGCTGATTCTGATTTTGTTCCTGACTCTGCTGGAGCCGGTCTGGACGTGGTCCTACAACGAGGATCACAAAGGCCGAGTCGTGGTCGCAATCGATCTTTCCGAAAGCATGGACACCAGGGACGTCTTCGCTTCCGAGGCCGAGAAGCTGCGCTGGGCCAGGTCGCTGGGGATGCTGGGAAACGAAGCGAACACCGCCCGTATTGAGCGCTGGATTGCCGCCTACGAGAGTGGACAGCAGCCCGACTGGATCGACCCGGACGAGCAGGTGGATGCCGCCCGTCGACAGCCTCTCGCCGAAGCGCGGCAGCAGAATCTTCAGGCCGTATTCAAGCA
>JAGQPW010000035.1:28612-42934 GCA_020426515.1 Planctomycetaceae bacterium
CTGGAAACATTGTCTCGCAAGGAGATTCTGCAGCGGCTGATTCTGTCTGAGCCCAATCCGCTCTCATCGCGGCTCAAAGATCTCGTCGACACACAGTTCGTCGTCTTCGCCGGGGAGTACAGTTCGACCCCTGAAGCGGAGCTCTCCAAGTGGATCAGTTCGCCCGCACAAACACTGATGCGGGGCCATTCCGATTTGACCTTGCCTTTGATGGCGGAGGCCATGGGGGGTGATGACCTGCCGCTCGTGGGAGTGATCGTCTTTTCTGATGGCCACGACAATGTGCATGACAATCCTCAGAAGTTTGCGGCGCAGCTGGCCAGTTCAGCCGTCCCGGTCCACACCGTTCTCGTCGGCTCGGAACGTCGCCCCAAGGACCTTGCAATCATCAGCATCGACTACCCCGAAAAGGTCTTTCAAGATGACGATCCAATCATCAAAGCCACCCTGCGAACCAGCGGGTTCCTCGGCGAGCGAATGGTCGTCAAACTGACCGGCGACCCCGACAGCACCTTTGCTCCCCTGCAACAGGAGGTCACCGTCACCGGCGATCTCGAAGAAGTTTCGTTCAAGCTCTCCGATCTCCTCCAGGGACGGCATCACTTTCGACTCGCTACAGATGTGCTGCCAGGCGAAACGCGAGACGACAACAACGACCGGGAGTTCTCCCTGGATGTCGTCGATGACCAGGCCCATGTCCTGCTGGTGGAAGGGGAGGGTCGCTGGGAATTTCGCTATCTGCAGGCCGCCCTGGAACGCGATGAACGGGTGGACCTGCAGACCGTGCTGTTCGACCAGCCGTATGTCGGAGTGCTTCCCGAGACATTCTTTCCCCGATCATTGCCCGGACTGAATGGACCAAACAACGGGCCGACTCCGTTCGCCCGGTTCGATGCGGTGATTATTGGCGATGTCAGCCCGGTGCAGCTGAATTTGAACGCCTGGACTCTGCTGGATCGTTATGTCCGTGAAGAGGGTGGAACGCTCATATTGACGGCCGGTCACCGCTCGTTCCCACGCGCATTCAACTTCGGCCAGGTCGCCGACTTGTTGCCTGTGGAGAATTTGCGAGAAGTGAATCTGACAGATCCCCGGCAGACGGCACCTCCGGAACAACGAGGATTTCACCTGCAGATCACCCCAGACGGTGCGGCTCAAGCCATGCTGCAACTCGATGTGGACCCATTAAAGAACGAACGGGTCTGGTCATCACTTCCGGGGCACACCTGGGCACTGGTCGGCCAGGCACGACGCACGGCCACCGTGTGGGCCGCCCAACCTGGAACAGATGCCAGCGACGAATCCGGTCTCGATGCGGAACGCAAACGGGCCGTGATCGCACAGCACTACGTGGGTGCTGGCCAGGTGGTCTGGATTGGAATCGACTCGACGTGGCGCTGGCGTTTTCGGGTTGGTGATCAATACCACCATCGCTTCTGGGGGCAACTGGCACGCTGGGCTGTTGAATTCAAAGCGTCCGCAGGAAATCAGTTTGTCCGCTTTGGCGCGCAAAAGCCCGTCGTTGCTGAAGGCGAGCAGATCTTGCTGCGCGCACAGTGGGATGAGCGGTATCTGTCCCAGAATCCGCAGTTGAAGGCTCGCGCGGTCATCACCCGCAACAAGTCCGAAGAACCACCAGTGATCGTGGATCTGGTCCCGCAGGAAGGACGCGGATTTATCTTCGAGGCCCGAACCAGCCAGCTGATGGCGGGTGACTATACGGCCCGACTGCAAGTCGACGGAGCTCCGCTGGATGGCGTCATCGAGACCGAGCTGTCAGTCAGTCAGCAGCTAACCCCAGAACTGCAGGATGTCAGCGCGAATCGCAGCGTCCTGGAACAGGCGGCGAGTCTCACTGGCGGCCGCTTCCTGTTGCCCGACCAGTTGCATGAACTCCCGGATCTGTTTCACGATTCCAGCCAGTCACAGGAAGTGCGAGAAGAAATTCCGGTGTGGAACCACTGGCTGATTCTGGTCCTGTTCTGCATTGTCGGAACTTCCGAGTGGGTACTGCGAAAGATCAACGGGTTGCCGTAACAAGTCCGCAAAATTCTCCACCCGCCAGATAGTCATGCGGGCTCCGCTGACGGGCCCAGCGGACTTCCAGCAGCAGCCGCAGCGGGCCTTCAGCAAACAGGTCAAACTCAACAATCACCAGATCTGTTGGCAGTTCGACATCGTAGGCCATCCCCAAACCTTGCTCAGAAAGATCCCGGGAAATCCCCACGATCGGACCTCCATCGAGCGTGCAGATCTGGTCGTCCTTCCATTCTGCCGGATGCAGCAGCAAGGGAATCTGGACATGTTCCCGGTGATGCTGCCGACGCTCATGCACAATCCCGGGAGATTTCACGCTGGAATCGACTTCTCCGAAAATCGCCCGTCTGGCAACAGCCTGCCGCTGCAACAGGTGATACACCGCCGCACGCACCACATGCCTGCTGGGAGTGAGGTCGAACGTCAAAGCGGATGGAACGGATTGCATGATGCGGAGCAGGGCCAGGGACATCGAAGAGGAAGACTCCATCAGAACCCTATTTCACCGCAGACGTCTCTGCAGACGTGAATTCCCTCCAACACAAAAATTGAGGGCCTTACCGGCCAACTGTTGAGGAACTGCATCACGGAATTGTCGCAATTTGTCATCATCACGCCGCTGCGGGCGCACCGTGGTCCGCAATCAGTGAACAATCCACCTCTCCGGCCAGCCTGTTCCGCGGCTGGCAATGACCTGCCCACTCCGTGGCGTGCGCACCATTCGGACGCCCTTCCGGTCATCCTCCCCGCACTGGCTTCGCCACACACATCTCACCCCCACCCGATCATGCAACTCAACGTCGCATATGACTTTCTCTCCAAGACCCCCACGGTTCGCACTTCGCGGGTCATGGACCATTTCGGTATCGATTTCGAACAGGGGCCGCATGTGATTGCTTCCGGACTCGAATTGCCCATCGAGATCGCAGCCGATTCCGATCGATCCGACAGCCCCGGACAGGTCATCCTCTTCACTGGGGCAAGTGGTTCCGGCAAGTCATCGCTCATGCGAACTCTCGCCAGTCAATTGCGAGAGTCACCGAAAGTTGCGCAGAACTCGGCAGCCGTCATCAATATCGATGACATCGAACTTGGCAACCAGCCACTGATTGATGCCCTACCTGTCCCCGTCGAACAGGCGATGAATCTGCTGGCCAGTTGCGGACTCGGAGAAGCCCAATTGATGCTCCGCTCGCCGCAAGAACTCTCCGATGGGCAGCGCTACCGTTTTCGACTGGCACTCGCCCTGTCGCAACAGACCCGCTGGATCGTTGCCGATGAATTCACCGCCACTCTCGACCGTACGCTGGCCAGGATCATCGCCTTCAACATCCAGCGTCTCGCACAACGCACCGGAACCAGTTTCCTCCTTGCAACTACGCACGAAGATGTTGTTGCCGATCTCGCGCCGCAACTGCATGTCCAGTGCCGACTCGATGGAGAAATCGCCGTAAGTGGCGAACGCATGCCGCATCAGTCCGGAGCCGAATCGAACGCTCCGCAACCTCGCAAAAAAAAAGCATCTCATTCGCCGACGAGTTCTGGCTCTCTCCCGCGACCCGTCGCGACTGGCCGTACTTCGCTCGGTGGCATTACCGCAGCCACCATCTCGGAATGACACGCTTCCTCACGTTGCTCTGGCATCGTGACGAACCCATCGGCATTTGTGTGTTTGTCTCTCCCCCCATTTCTCTTCAACAACGCAACCTGTACTTCGGTCGAACCGGACGCTGGGACAAGACCGCTCTCAAGGCAATGTGTCGCCAGCTCGTTCTGCTGCAGCGGGTTGTCATTCACCCCACCTACCGCGGTGCCGGGATCGCGACGGATTTCGTCCGCCGATCCTGTGAACTCTGTCCCGTTCCCTGGATCGAAACTCTCTCGCAGATGGGGCATATCAATCCCTTCTTCGAGCGTGCCGGGTTCCTACGGGTCGGAGTGAGTTCCCCACGTAATCGTTCCCGTCAATCGCACTCGAAAATCTATGGAGGCAATCGCCAACATGGCCAAGAAACGCTCGTCTCCCAGGAAACCTACGAAAAAAGCCGCCACACGCACCCGGTCTACTACATCTTCGACAACCGCCCGTCATCGCAGCGTCGCTCGAAAACCAACTGAGCCGCCACTCTCCTCCGATCCGTCCGATCCCTCCAATGTCGATTCGAACGGCGAACCTGCGCCTCGGCAACGCTTGTCTCTCGACCCCTCACAAATCCCACAGCTCACACCGGAAGAACAGGACGAATACCTGCACCTCCTCTCACGCGGTGCCTCACCCGCTGCGGCCTGCCTGCAACTCAACCTGTCCGTATTGGGAGTGCTGAATCAGATCACCACCGATGAGTCGTTTCGAAACCGCATCGATCAGATTCACAATGTCCTCAGCCAGAACGTCGCCGCTGCCCTGTATCGATCGGCAATGGAGGGGAGTGTTTCGGCGCAGACGTTCTTTCTCAAGAACTGCCCGCCTCCGGAATGGCCCGGTCCCGAAATTTCTCCAAGCGAACCCGTCGACGATCTCGATCAGCTCTCCGATGCCGAGATTCAGGAACTCATGCGACGCGAACAGATCGACGACTCCGACGAGTGACACGTATTGATCTGCCGGATGGCTCGAATTGAATCGTTTACAACAACATCCAGTTGCGAACTCTCGATGGCTGAAGCATGACAAGCCCACAACGTCAGCGACTGCTGAACAAGATTCGGCGCGAACGAGCATTGCGTCGTCGCCATTCGCTCGTGAACCCGGCTGCGTTTCGACATTGGGTTCAAATTCCGTCATCGCAGGGGACGTTGGGACTGGCCAGTCTGATTCAGCCCTGGCAGCATCAGGACTTCGCCGCGCTCGATTGCGGCTGGCAACACCTGGCCAGTCGCAGTCAGCCTGAAACGGACATGGTCTGCCAGCGAGCTTACATTGAGCGTCCGCGCGGCCACTCCAAGACGTCAGACATGGCCGTTCAGCTGAGCTGGATACTGCTCGCGGCCAGGCAACCGGTGCGGGGTCTGGCAGCTGCTGCGGACCGTGATCAGGCCAATCTGATTCATGAAGCGATTCAGCGATTGGCACGCGCCAATCCAGAGTTGTGCGGTCAATTGGAATTTGTGCAGCACTGGGTTCGCAATCCCGTGACACAAGCGAAACTTGAGATCATCTCGTCTGATGTCAGCGGGTCTTGGGGAGCCTTACCAGATTTTGTCGTTTGCGATGAACTGTGCCACTGGGAGAAGCCGGATCTCTGGTACTCGCTATTGTCATCAGCCGCGAAGAAGCCCAACTGCATGCTCACCGTATTGACCAATGCCGGTGTCGGAAGAGGCTGGCAATGGCAAGTCCGCGAACATGCCCGCACATCTCCCGACTGGTATTTCTCGTCTCTGGATGGTCCGCAAGCTCCGTGGATCACTGCCGACTGGCTTCGCGAACAACAGGCCCTGTTGCCGCCCCCCGTCTACGAGCGTTTGTGGCTCAATCGCTGGCAACATTCCGATGGGGAATTCGTTACGCTGGCCGAAGCAATGGCCTGTCGCGACGCGGCTCTTGCTCGATGCGAATCCGGCAGCAGTGATCACGAGTACGTTGCGGCCATCGACTATGCTGAGAAGCACGACTACACCGTGGGTTGCGTCATGCACCGCAGCGGAGATCAGTTTATTGTCGATCGCATGGATGTCATCGTTCCCTCTCCCGCTGAGCCAACACCCGTCGCTTGGGTGGAAAACTGGTTACTCGAGGTCGCCCGCTGCTTTCCGGGCGTTCGCTTCGTGCTCGATGAATACCAGTTGCTGGGTGTGATCCAAAAATATGAACAGCAACTCCCCCTGCAACGATTCGCGTTCCATGGGGGCGAAGGAAACCATCGACTGGCCCAACGACTGCGACAACTCATTTTACAACGGCAGGTTCGCTGGTACCCGGGGTGCGGAGCCATCGAAACCCAGTCAGCCGAGCGAGACGACCTCGAAACCGAATTGGCGTCGCTGTTGCTCAAACAGTCGAACTCGGGACGTGTGCGAATCGACCATCGTCGCGATGCGGGCTGCCACGATGACCGGGCCTTCACACTGGGGGTCTGCTGTCTCGAGCTCAGTCAGAATTCTCGCCAACAGGATTTCCTGTTCGTGACTCCACCGGCCGTTTCGGGCGTGTTTGGTTGGTAATCTGGGAATCGTCCGATCCCGCAAATAAGACGCCCGATCCGTGACGGTGGGCACTTGGCGGCAACATCGATATTCTGAAGCCATTCAGTCTCTACGGCCCTAGTACAGCAAAGTTGAGCACTATGAGTGAGTTTCGGATTGAACGTGATTCAATGGGCGAGGTTCAGGTTCCGGCCCAGGCTTTCTACGGAGCACAAACCCAGCGGGCGGTTGAAAATTTCCCCGTCTCCGGCTGGCCTTTGCATGAAGACCTGATTCACGCCATGGGACTGGTCAAGCTGGCCTGCGGAACCGCGAACCGCGACTTGGGAAAACTCAGCGGCACGGGCAAGAACCCGCTGAACGACAAGCAGATTGAGGCCATGTTGCAGGCCGCACGCGAAGTGGCCGGCGGAGCATTCGATGGCCAGTTTCCAATCGACGTCTTCCAGACCGGTTCCGGAACCTCCAGCAACATGAACTGCAACGAGGTTATTGCAAATCGCGCCATCGAGATCATGGGAGGCGACCGCTTCGCTGCGGCAAAACCCATTCACCCCAATGATCACGTCAACATGGGGCAAAGCACCAACGACACCTTCCCAACGGCAATTCATGTGGCCGTCGCCAGCAGCATCGGCAAGAACCTGATTCCGGCATTGCAGCGTTTCGCTCAGGTCCTCAGCGATAAGGCTCAGCAATGGGACCGGATCATCAAGATTGGTCGAACCCACCTTGCCGATGCCACGCCACTGCGCCTCGGCCAGGAGTTTGGCGGTTTTGCTCGCCAGTTGGAATTGTCCATCGAGCGGGCTGAGCGAGCCTTGCAGGCCGTCCAGGAACTCCCGGTCGGAGGGACGGCCGTTGGGTCCGGCATCAACACTCACCCAGAGTTCGGCTCACGAGTTGCCAAAGTCCTCGCGGATGAGACTGGCATCGCCTTCGTAGAAGCGGCCAATCACTTTGAAGCGAATGCCCAGCGCGATGGTCTCGTGGAATGTCACGGTCAACTCAAGCTGATCGCCACCACGCTGTTCAACGTGTCCAACAACATCCGCTGGCTCGGCTCGGGACCTCGTTGCGGATTCTATGAGATCCAGCTTCCCGACCGTCAGCCCGGAAGTTCCATCATGCCCGGTAAGGTCAATCCGGTAATGTGCGAAAGCATGATGCAGGTGGCCGCACGCGTGATCGGAAACGATGGCTGCATCACCATGAGCGGCGCTGCCGGTGGTCAATTCCAGCTGAACATCATGATGCCAGTCATGGGACAAACGACCCTGGAAAGCATCACGCTGCTGGCCAACGTAACCAATGCGTTTGTGGAGTTCTGTGCCGAAGAAATGGAAGCCAATGAAGAAGCCTGCGTCGCTTCCGTTGAGAAGAGCCTGTCCATGGTCACCAGCCTGAACCCACACATCGGTTATGAAAAGGCATCCGCACTCGCGAAAGAAGCCTTTAAGACCGGGAAAACGATTCGCGAGCTCTGTACCGAACAGAACATTCTTCCGCCCGATGTCCTGAAAGCGGCGCTCGACCCCATGAGCATGACCGAGCCGCACGCCTAGTTGAAATGCGACCGCTGTTCACAACTCGTCAACAGCGATCAATGCACTCTATCACACGGCAAACGACAAGAGCCGGTCAACCTGAATGGTCGACCGGCTCTTTCTTTGTAACGTCAGTCCACGACAGCCGCAGGACTGCCGACTAGTCGATCGCCTTAATCTCAATGGCTCGGAACATGACCGGGTCATTGTGTCCGGCGAAACCGAAATATCCTTCCGGCAGGTCTTTGCCGGGATGTTCGCTGTTGGCCATGAAATCTTTGGCCTCAGCGAGATCTCCCTTGAGAATGATATTGCCGTTCAGCTCAACCTGCAGCGTGGAACCTTTCACGGTCACGACCTGGAAGTTCCACTCGCCAACCGGACGCAGGTATCCGCGATGGGCGGGAATCATGCCGTACGCTGAACCGTGATACTGACGGGGGTCGAGCTTGGCATACTTCGGATGCTCAGAATCGAGCACCTGCAGTTCGCACATGCCGGAGTAGGCTGGGTTACCCTCACCGGGATAGCGAATGGCCAATCCATTGTTCCCCCCTTCCGGCAATTTGAACTCCAGCCGGACCTGGAAATCCGCGTACTTGTCCTTGGTGTACAGCGTGCCGCCATGACCGGATTTGCACTGAATGGCACCGTCGACCACTTCATAGTTCTCGGCGGCTCCCTGCCAGCCTTCGAGTGACTTTCCATCGAACACCGAGGTGAAGCCGTCGCCTGAACATTCCTTCAGAATGGCGTTGGCTTCTTCACTGCCAATTTCACGGATGAAGATGTTTCGCCAGCTGATTTCTCCACCGTGCGTCTGCAGTTGGATCTGCCCACTCGGGAGCAGCGGAGCCGCTCGATCCCAGTAGTTCTCCATAATGGCGTTGTCCACCACATGTTTGCCGTTCAACCACACGCTCGTTCGGGCCCCCACCTGGCGAATGCGGAAGGAATTCCACTCGCCAAATGGCTTATCCGCCAGGACCGAAGGGTCCTTCCCGGGAGCCCCGGCACTGTTGTTCCACAGTCCGCCCGAGCCTTTGTCGGCACCAATACCGAATTTCTTCTCTTCGGTTGAATCCCAGATCTGGACCTGCGGCGTGGTCTTCAGATAGATCCCGCTGTCGGCGAGAGGAACGGTCTTGTAGTCGATCAGCAGTTCGTAGTCGGTGAAGCTCTCATCGGTCGTCAGGTACGGACCATGGCCATCGTTGACCACAGCTCCATCAACGACGGACCAATGTTCTTCAATCCCCTTGTTCCACTCGGCCAGCTTCGCTGCGCGTTCCTCTTCGGAGAGCGCAGCCAGTTTGCGGGGGTCAAAATGTGGCATACCGTGCCAGCCGGTCGTGTCCTTGGCATTAAACAGGGCACGAAAACCCTCCGGGACCTTCAGGTCTTCGGCGTGAGCGGTCACGCAGAGTCCCATCAGAGCGGCGGCAAAAAATCCAAAACAGCGACGCATGGTGTCTCCTCAGTCGGATCAGTCGGGTGAGCGGTGGATCGCCGGACAGCAGGGTGCTCCCGGCGGCGGGCATGAATCGAAAGCGTTTGATGAGTGTCCGGAGTTCGCGGAAAAAGTTCAACCGACCGGAATGATCCACCGGAGTAGGGAAACCAATTCACGCCCCAATCGAACCGCCGTTGTCGCCAGCCGCAACACATCGTCATACTGGCAGATGAAGTCACATCCACCGACCCCCTCAATTCATGTCCACATCTGCTCCGGAATCCGAACCGCACTCACAGCGACTGCTGGTGACGCTTTGTACGTACAACGAACGTGAAAACATTGAGGTCTTGCTGCCGGAGATTCGCAAGTATCTGCCCAACGCACACATTCTGGTGGTCGATGACAACTCGCCAGATGGAACGGGCGACTACGTACGCAAGCAGCAACAGCACGATCCCGCACTCCACCTGCTGCAGCGTGCTGGCAAACTGGGGCTCGGAACCGCAACTGTGGCGGCATTCAACTTCGCGATCAATCAGCAGTACGACTGGATGATCAATCTCGATGCGGACTTCTCGCACCCGCCTCGGTACTTGCCCGACCTGGTTGCTGCCTCCGCAGCGAATGATGTGGTCATTGGGTCACGCTACGTGCCCGGCGGCAGCATCGAAGGCTGGGGACCAGTACGGCACTTCATGAGTCGAGGTATTAATGTGTACGCCCGCTGCCTGCTGGGACTGAAAACGAAGGACAACAGCGGCGCCTTCCGCTGTTACCGCGTTTCCAAGCTGGCTGAGGTGGACTGGTCAAAATCGCGAGCCAAAGGCTACGCCTTCCAGGAAGAGTTGATGTTCCGACTCAAGCAGGCCGGTTGCCGCTTCGCCGAAGTCCCCATTCACTTCGAAGAACGCCGTTTCGGACAGACGAAAATCAACTGGAAAGAAGTCGTCATCGCAGGCCTCGTGCTGTGGCGCATCCGTATTGAGTCGCTGTTTGACCGGTAGCCCGGCAGGACGTGAGACCGCTGCCCGTGTTTCGTGACCAAGTTCACAAGGGAGCACCCGGAGCAGTGAGGAACGCGGGCGGCATCCCTGTCGTCATTCCGTCGCCACCTGATTGTAAACAGGCCTCTCGGGCATCTCACAGGTATGAACTGCTGGACGATTCGATGAGGATTCACGACAATCATCATCTGATCGAAATCGATGCTAACCAACTTCATGGAGCCTGCCGTGCAGACACGGACTCTTGGACAGACCGGACTGGAACTTCCCATCCTCAGCTTTGGGGCATCGTCACTGGGACAGGAGTTTCGGCAGGTGAATCTGGATGAAGCACTGCAGTCCGTGCGAACCGCACTCGACTGCGGGATGAACTTCATTGATACCTCACCATTCTACGGGCGAGGTATGTCGGAGGTGATGCTTGGAATCGCTCTGCGCGATGTCCCACGCGACAGCTACCTGCTGGGGAGCAAGCTGGGCCGCTACGCCGGGGCTCACTTTGACTTCTCGGCGAAGCGGGTCAACGAAAGTGTCGACATCAGTCTCGAACGGATGGGAGTCGACCACCTCGACATCATGCTGTGCCACGACATCGAATTCGTGGACATGCAGCAGATCGTCGACGAAACGCTCCCCGCACTCCGGAAAGAACAGGAAAAGGGGAAGGTCCGCTTCATCGGTGTGAGTGGCTACCCAATGAAGATGTTCCGCTTCATCCTCGACCAGACCGATCTGGATGTCGTTCTGTCATACAACCACTACACGCTTCAGAACACAATGTTCGGCGACCTCGTGCCATACCTGAAAGAGAAGAACGTGGGCATCATGAATGCGGCCCCATTCTCGGCCCGGCTGTTGACCAACGCCACGCTCCCTCCCTGGCACAAGGCAACCCCGCTCGTGCGCGAGACCGCAGCGAAGGCCGCGGCTCACTGCGCAGCGAATGGCGTTGATATTGCCCAGCTGGCACTCCAGTTTTCCATTGCCAACCCGGACATGACCACCTGCGTGACTGGCAGCGCGAACCCCCAGCGAATCCAGCAATGGGCCGAGTGGGCCAAACTTCCTCTCGACACTCAACTCCTCGCCGATGTGCAGCAGATCCTGGAGCCAATTCACAACTGGTTCTACATCGAAGGACGCCCGGAGAATAACGACCCGCAGACGTAGCCTGGCGATTGTTGTTGCGGCCCAATGAAGTCGAGGGACTCCGGTGGCGCGGCCCTGCGTGATGCCGCCTAACTCGGATACACCCACGGTGCCCGATACTCCCGTTTCAGCAGCGCGTTGGCTTCCGGGTCGTTGAGGATCTGTTCCTGCTCGCCATCCCACTCGATGCTTCGGCCCACCTTCATCGAAAGCATCCCCAACAGGCTGAGATTCGTCGACAGGTGTGACTGCTCGACCTCTGCCGCCGGGCGTTCCCCGGTTTCAATGGCTCGCAGAAAGTCCGCCCACAGCAGGCCAATGTTGTGGCCGTCGGGCTCCTGCAGTTCCGGGTCCTTGTGGACCGGCGGCTGCTTGTTGTTGGCCGGATAGAAAGTCCAGCCATCCCTCCACCCCATGTGGAAGACACCCTCGGTGCCATAGAAGTAGCAGCCGAACGGATGTGATTCTGCACCGGGACCACCGAAGCGGTGATGCTCCCATGTCGCCGTGAACGATTCGAACTCATAAATCACCGACTGAGAGTCGGGCGTATCGGTCGTCTGTTCCTTCTCGTTAAAGACAGGGGTTCCGGCAATATTCCGCCCCCCGTTGGAGAAGACTCGCTTCGGGAACTTCTCATCAGTCCACCACAACAGCTGGTCAAGCCAATGGACTCCCCAGTCGCCCAGCGTACCATTGGCGAAGTCCAGAAAATTGCGGAAGCCGCCGGGATGAATGCGGCGGTTGAAGGGACGAAGCGGCGCTGGTCCGCAGTAGAGATCCCAGTCGAGTCCCTTGGGGGGCTCACTATTGGGAGTCGGAGTCTCCGGGCCGCCTTTCCCGTGCACAAACATGCGAACCAGTCCCACCTTCCCGACCTTGCCGGACTTCAGGAACTCCATTCCGGAAACGTGATGCGGCCCAATACGACGATGCAGCCCCACTTCCACCACGCGGTCCGTCTGATGCGCTGCGTTCACAATTGCGCGGCTTTCCTGAATGGTGTGCCCGGTCGGCTTCTCCAGGAAGACATGCGCCCCCGCTTTGAGCGAATCGATCGTATTGAGTGCGTGCCAGTGGTCGGGTGTCGCCACGATGACGATTTCCGGCTTTGCCTTCTCAAGCATCTCCCGATAGTCACGAAACTGCCCGGGCTCATCATTCGTCAGCGCGCTCAGCTCATCGGCGGACGTTTCCAACTGGTTCGCATCACAATCGCACAACGCCACAACCTGCGACTGCCCCGACTTCACAGCCTCTTGCAGAATGTTCATTCCCCACCAGCCGGAACCAAGCAGGGCGGTGCGGTACTTGCGGCCTTTGTCGGCCCCCATGATGTAGGGTGCAGAAAAAGTAAGACTCGCGGCTGCGGCAGTCTTCAGAAATGTTCGACGGGTTGAGGGCATACTACGTCGCTCCAGTGCAAACTCAGTATCAGCGGTATCGCTGCAGCGTATCAGCGATCAGAAACTTTGCCCAATGTGAGCCATCTGAATTGAGGCGGTCCCATCAGGCGAAGATGTCGGATACGACTCGACCTTCGACATCCGTTAACCGGAAGTCGCGACCGGCGTAGCGGTATGTCAGGCGTTCGTGATCCAGCCCCAGCAGATGCAGAATCGTCGCATGAAGATCATGCATGTGGACTTTGTTTTCCACCGCTTCGTGGCCAAATTCATCAGTTGCCCCATAGGCAAATCCGGACTTCACCCCACCTCCTGCAAGGAAATGCGTGAAGCCTTTCGGATTGTGATCGCGCCCATAGTTCCCTTGCGTGAAGGGATTCCGCCCGAACTCACCGCCCCACCAGACCAGCGTTTCTTCCAGCAGTCCACGGGCTTTCAGATCGGCCAGCAATGCCCCCACGGGCTGATCGGTCGCCTTGGCATGGACCGCGTGCCGTTCAATCTTGCTGTGCTGATCCCAGCGCGGGTTGGCAGAATTGTCGCCGTAATTGATCTGGATGTATCGCACCCCGGCCTCAGCCATGCGTCGAGCCAGCAGGCACTGACGGCCAAAATCATCCGTTTCCGGCTGACCAATTCCGTACATCGCCTGCGTGGCTGCGGTTTCGTGCGAAATATCGGTCAATTCGGGGGCGTGCATCTGCATCCGCCACGCCAGTTCGTAGGAGCTGATGACGGCTTCGAGTTCGTCATGCTCATGCCCCGATAACTGTTCGGCATTCAAGGAACGCAGCAATTCAAACTGCCGACGTTGCTCCGCACGCGTGAGCTGCGGGTTGTGAATGTGAGCAATCGCCGCTTCCTTCAGCGACTGCCCCGCCATGCCAATGGAAGTCCCCTGGAAGTGGGCGGGCAGAAACGCCGGGCCGAAATTCCGTGGGCCACCGTTCCCGGATGAGGGACTGACCGTGATAAAGCCCGGAAGATTTTCGTTTTCGCTGCCCAGACCGTAGTTAATCCACGAGCCCATGGACGGACGAATGAGCGACGTCGATCCCGTGTGCAGAAACAGCGTGCTGGGCCCATGGGCAACACCATTGGTATGCAGGCTGTGCATAAAGCAGAGATCATCAACATGTTGTGCGATGTGCGGGAAGAGGTCAGAGACCCAGCGACCGCAGTCGCCGTACTGACGAAACTCCCACGGCGACTTCATCACCACTTCGGCCCCGGTCATGCCGGTCTTGGCCTGCTTGCGGGCGTCCTTGAACTCCAGTTTCTCTCCGTCGTACTTCGCCAGCGTCGGCTTGTAGTCAAAGGTGTCCACATGGCTGGGCCCCCCCTGCATGAAAATGAAAATCACGCGTTTGGCCCGGGCTGGCAGCATCGGTTCCAGCGGGGCCAGTGGGTTGCGAGGGCTGGCCTTGGTGGTACGGTTCGCCAGACCGGCGAGGGCCAGCGATCCAAATCCGCAGGCAGCGGTTCGCAACCAGTTTCGGCGTGTTGTTTCCATGGGGTGGGCAACTCGTCAGGAACTTTGAGGACGACCGGAGGGCATCAAATCGAGGAACATCAGC
>JAGQPW010000360.1 GCA_020426515.1 Planctomycetaceae bacterium
CCGGTCCCAGCCCATGTAGCTGAACAGGCGATGTGTCCAGCGGGCGGGGTTGTGGCCCAGGTTGGCGACGAGAACTCCCGAGCTGTAGTCGTACAGCCGACGTCCTTCAGCGGTCCAGTGAAAGCATCCGGCTGAACGCACGAGTACGGCCTGTGAGGGCGTGAACGTCCTCAGCGATGCTGGTTCAGTTGTGGCGAGAGACTGGCGTGTGGCGTTTGAAACATCTTCGCCGGAGAACTCAATGGCGGGCATGTCGATCAGTGCGGCTGGAGAAATGAAGGTTGGGGGCAGACTATTGTCGTCGACCATGCAGGCCGACGCGAAAGTTCATGTAATGACGCAAGACTGCGTCGAGAGGTTCGCTGGTGCGAATGGTTTGGTAATCGATGACGTTACGGGCACATCGTCGTCGAATATCGTCGAGGAATTCCTGCATGGCGGAGAGGTAACCAGCCTGCAGCGATCGCGGATCGCAGACGAGCTGGCCGGACTCTTCGAGTCCTTCAAACTTCGTCGTCCCGGAATAGTCGAAGTCGAGTTCCTGATCGTCCAGAACGTGAAACAGCAGGACATCGTGGCCTCGCTGTCGCAGCAGCTTGAGTCCCTTGAAGAGACTTTCGCTCGGGGCGAACAGGTCGGAGATTAAGACGACCATCCCTTTTTGGGACTTCTCATCGGCCACGGTTCGCAAGATGCCGTACATGTCGGTCTTGCGGTGTTG
>JAGQPW010000361.1 GCA_020426515.1 Planctomycetaceae bacterium
CAAGAACTGGAGCAACGCCTTCCTGCCAGCGGATCACCAGGGAGTGGTCATTCGCCCCGGAAACAATCCCCCCATCGCCGACCTGTTTCCGCCGGAAAACAACTTCATCAGCAAAGAGAATGAACGGGCCGGCCTCGAGGCTCTGGGGCGTCTGAATGAGGGTTACGCCGAGCGGCGGGCCACGGACGACCGACTGGCCGCCCGGGTACGTTCCTATGAGCTGGCTGCAGCCATGCAGCTGAGTGCTACGGATGTACTTGATGTATCGGGAGAGCCCCAGTACATCCAGGACATGTACGGTCTGGCGCCGGAAGGTCCCGGTGTGGATGACACGACGATCAATCCGAAGGCCGAGACGGAGTTCTTCGGACGCAAATGTCTGGTGGCCCGTCGACTGCTCGAGCGAGGTGTGCGCTTCGTTCAAATCTGGAGCGGCAACGACAACGGCTTCCCAAGACGAAACTGGGACAGCCACGAAAACGTCGAGCGGGACCATGGACCACTGGCACGGGGAATGGCCCACGGTGCCTCAGCACTGATTCAAGACCTGGCCCAGCGGGGGATGTTGGACGACACCATCATCCTGTGGACGACCGAATTCGGACGCATGCCTTGTTCCCAGGGAAGCCAGGGGCGGGACCACAATCCTTTTGTGTTCACCAACTGGCTGTGCGGCGGCGGCATTCGTGGTGGAAC
>JAGQPW010000362.1 GCA_020426515.1 Planctomycetaceae bacterium
CGGGAGCCTATACCCACTCTCTGGAGTCCGGAGCATCGCTCGATCTCTTCGGAAGGCTGCATGACGACAAGTACTACCGGGCATTCAACATCTTTCACTGCGAAGCCTGATTTTGATGAAAAGAGCTGAGGGAAGCGTGATGACTCTTAAGACCATTTTTCACAAGCCGGTTGACCGCCCGATTGAAGGGGTCATCAAAGCTGACGATGAGGCCAGTCTTCGCCTCGAAATTGAAGAATATGTTCTGACCAACGAAGTCGAAAAGCGACTTGAGTCCTTTCTAGATGCCTACAACAACTATGAAGGCGCCAATGGCGTTTGGGTTTCCGGCTTCTTCGGGTCAGGTAAATCCCACCTGTTGAAGATGCTGGCGCTCTTGCTCGAAAACCGGCAGATCGACGGGGCCTCGGCTCTTGACCTGTTCCTGCCCAAGTGTGGCGACAATGAAATCCTGCGCGGCGATCTCAAGCGAGCGGTCGCCATCCCGTCGAAAAGCATTCTGTTCAACATTGACCAGAAAGCGGACGTCATCAGCAAGACTCAGCTCGATGCGCTCCTCGCTGTCTTCGTCAAGGTCTTTGACGAGATGTGCGGTTACTACGGCAAGCAGGGGCACATCGCCCAGTTCGAGCGCGACCTCGACAGTCGTGGCCTTTATGACCAGTTCAAATCGGCCTATGAATCCATTGCGGGCAG
>JAGQPW010000363.1 GCA_020426515.1 Planctomycetaceae bacterium
CGCGCGAAGCAGTCGAGCAACAAGTCAGGTCGAATATTGCCAAAGGACGGGATGGATAGTTTGCCATTCGCAGAAGTCACCACCAAAACGGCAAGTGATCGGGTTCCAGAACTATCCCTGACCAATCAAACACTCGAAGCCATCCGGCCCTTTGGTCGTTTCGATCAGGTTGTTCGAGCTCTTGCAGGACTCGATCAGCGCTGATTGGAATTGATATTGGAGCATTTGCGAGTCAACAACTTGTCTGCACGATCTTCGTAACAAATCACCGCCCGATACTTCGGGCGGTTTCAGTAGTGACCCCGCTGGGATTCGAACCCAGAACCAACGGATTAAAAGTCCGCTGCTCTGCCGTTGAGCTACGGAGTCGGGCGCTCGAAGCGCAGCCATGATCCTACCCTGACCGGGCGCACTTGCGCCACCTCCGGCAATCGCTGATCGTTCGTCATTATGAGCGTTTCTCCGGAGGTTTCCGTGTCTGGGCTCGAGATCGGCATTGCGTTCGGGGCAGCAGCGCTCATCGCGGGGAGCGCTTGGCGAGTGCGCATGCTCACCGTCAGCGGCGCGGTAGCGGCTGCAGTGCTCGGCGGCACCGTCACCGCAGCCGGCGGATGGAGCTGGGGCATCGTCCTGATCGTCTTCTTCGTCACCTCCTCGATCCTCTCGCTGATCACGCACCGTCTGCGCCCTCAAC
>JAGQPW010000364.1 GCA_020426515.1 Planctomycetaceae bacterium
GACCAGGGATTGGGGATCCGTGGATGCTGGAACTACAACCTTGGTCTCAGGCTGGCCGAGTCCCTGGCAGTTGCCCATGCACCCCTCCGTGGTGCACCCCGGGGGATGAGAATCCGGTCTTCAGTACCCGGTACCCATTTCCCTGAGTACCCAATACCCAATACCCATTGGCCGAAACCCAACTCCTGCTACGACTCTCGCGCCTGATCGACCAACGTGAGGATCACCTTCGCGCTGCGAACTCCCACCTCGACCGAACGGACGGTCCCGGACCCGTCGAGGATCATCAAGGTCGGAAGGGCCATGACACCGAGATCGCGCGAGACCGTCTCTTCCTGGTCGAGCAATGCAGGCCAGCGGCTGGGGACGTCGGCGAGGTGCGACGCCACCAACTCGCGCGGCTCCCCGACATTGACGGAGAGCACGGTGGCTCCGCGCCGGGCGAGCTCCGGCGCCAGCTCTTCGAGCGTTTCCGCCTGAATTCGACAGGGACCGCACCAGGTCGCCCACATTTCGACTAGGACGACCTGGCCCGAGAGGTCCGGAGGACCGAGCTCGCGGCCATCGAGGGTGGGCAGCCGGAACTCCAGGCGCCGGCCAATGAGCTCACCCTGCTCATCGGACCCGCCGCAGCCGGAGAACAGCGCGGCGAGGGCCACGAAGGCCGGGAGCCAGGGGGTGTGGAGGCGTCG
>JAGQPW010000365.1 GCA_020426515.1 Planctomycetaceae bacterium
TGCATTGCCCATCGCTTATGATCTCGAACGGCGTGTCGGGAGAAATACGCAACAACTCGAGGATCGGCTTCTCGATCACGAGTGCGAAGCTGTTGCCGTGTTTCGTGAGGGTCTTTTGCATGGGAGCATTACCTGTAGATACGAAGTAGCTACATCGTGTCACCATTGTACGCCGTGCCGTAGGCAAGCCAAGTTGCCGGATAAAAAAGTCTACAAATGTGCGCAATTGAATAGGCTAATTCCGAAAGCCGGTCCTTGGATTCCGCTCGCCTTCACGTCTGCCGCCTCCGCTGCATCTCCCGAAAGCTGATTCTCCCCGGACTCTTGGCGACGTGACGCTCCACGGAATCCAAACTGACTCCCAACATCGATGCCGCTACCGCTGAGCCGACGAGACCATCCAGCCAGTGATTGTCACTTCGTTCGGGCCGCAGTTTCCATTCATCCACCGTACGCCCACGTCCCTCGGTCTTGACCCGATATTCCGCCGAAAGATGCTCGGCGAGCAGACGATGGGCATTGGCGTCGGCACCGAAGAGCGACAGACAGCCTCGCTCGCCCATGGGAACAACCAGGCGAGCCATCACGAACGACTTCCAGAAGTTGGTGTCGTAAAGAACGTGCCGGACCGCGCGTTTCCCTTGCACACTGGGAACCCGCCAATTCAGACCGATTTGGTCGCCAG
>JAGQPW010000366.1 GCA_020426515.1 Planctomycetaceae bacterium
GCGTTCCGACGGGTAATTGCTCCGCCCGACTGGTCCAGCGACATCAAGGATTTCCGCAAACTGGGTGGCTGGGGCATCGATCTCCATATTCACGATAACCACTACATTGGCCTGTTGTGTGGGATTCCGAAGCGGGTCTTTGCCCGCGGTCTGCTCAAGGAGGGGTTCGTCAACCATGTCTCCTCACAGTATGTGTACGACGATCCCGATCTCACGGTCAGCTGTATCAGTGGCGGCATTGCGGCCCCGGGACTGAAGTTCGCGCAGAGCTTTGAACTGTTTCTGGAGCAGGCCACGATTCAGTTTGACGCCGGGACCTACGGCAACGACTGGGTGGTCAATCGTCCGTTGACGCTACTGACCGCCGATGGAGAAGTGCATCAACCAGATCCCGGTGGTGGGAGTGAGTGGTGCGCGGCCTTTACCGCAGAACTGAAAGTGGCGGTGGAGGCGGTGCAGACCGGGAAGACACCAGCCGAACTTTCTGGCGAGCTGGCCTGCGATGCGCTGCGGTTGTGTTATGCGGAAGCCCGCAGCATTGCCAGCGGTGACGTTGTGGATGTGGCATGATCATCGGCTGTGTGTCGATGGCTATGTGCTGTGGCGTTCCGGAAGATTAGACTGTCCCCATGAAACGCACGCTGCCCCTGCTGATTACCGCGCTGTCG
>JAGQPW010000367.1 GCA_020426515.1 Planctomycetaceae bacterium
TCAATGAGCCTGGCATCTACAACGACGCGCAGATTGCAGCCTGGAGGCAGGTGACCGACGCGGTGCACGCCAAGGGCGGACGCATCTTCATGCAGATCTGGCACGCTGGCCGCGCAGCCTACCCTGGCGCTGCCGATGGCGCCCCCATTGTCTCCAGCAGCGCCACCGCTATTGAGGGAGAGATTCACACGCCCCAAGGCAAGGTGCCGCACGCGGTGCCCCGCCCCCTGACCGCCGAAGAGATTCCCGGCATCGTGGCTGCGTTTGCCCAAGGCGCACGCAACGCCATTGCCGCCGGCTTTGATGGTGTGGAAGTGCACGGCGCCAACGGCTACCTGATCGACCAGTTTCTGCGCGATACGCCCAACCAGCGTACCGATGCCTATGGCGGTTCGCTGGAAAATCGTGCACGTTTGCTGTTCGAGGTACTCACTGCCGTGACCCAGGCGATCGGTTCCGAACGTGTGGGTCTGCGCCTGTCGCCCCTCAACAGCTTCAACAGCATGAAAGACAGCGACCCGCTGGCCCTCATCGGCTTCCTGGCCGATAGGCTCAATGCCTTCAAGCTAGCCTACCTGCACGTGATGCGCGCCGATTTCTTCGGCGTGCAGAAGGCCGATGTCATGCCCGTAGCGCGTGAAAAGTACAAGGGTGTGTTGGTGGGCA
>JAGQPW010000368.1 GCA_020426515.1 Planctomycetaceae bacterium
AGACTGCGAGCGCGGCCCACGTTAGCCATTCCATCGTTACCCCATTTCCACCTTAGGATCCTGATTCAGTTCCAGTCTATTGCGAATGATCGTAGCGTGGCAGATTTACCAGATTGGACCACCCGAATTCGTAGAATTCGTAGTTCGTAATTCGTAACTGACTTCACGACGCCAGCTCCGTTAGGCCGGAAACTCGTCAAAAAGCATCGCCAACCCCGCGGCATGGCAGCGTTTTGGCAGCGCAGCGCATGTTTTCCCAATTGATCGAGTAGCAGAAACGAAAAAACTCCCGATATATCGGGAGTTTCGTGGAGCGGGAGACCGGACTCGAACCGGCGACATTCTGCTTGGAAGGCAGACACTCTACCAACTGAGTTACTCCCGCACAGGAGTTCTGACGTCCGACTCTATCGGTCGGGGTGAGAGGACTCGAACCTCCGACCTCAGCGTCCCAAACGCCGCGCGCTACCAGGCTGCGCCACACCCCGCGGTTGTCCGCGCCAACCGAGAGTATAGGGAGCACCCACGGGTCCGTCAATCCGAATTGCCCACAACATCCAACATCCTCGCAAATTGTGGCGTTTTGGCGACGCCAAGGAACCACGTAAATGGCTTCCGTCGACTCGACTTGACGTCTCGCCGATACGCGTCGGAAACCGTGACA
>JAGQPW010000369.1 GCA_020426515.1 Planctomycetaceae bacterium
GTTGAGGGGGCGCCCCGCGGCGAACGTTGAACTTCGGGGGCTTCCGCTTTGCGGAGCGCCCCGGCTACCCCACCGCTCCGAACATTCCTCCCTGCACGTTTGAAATGTTGGGCGGAACTCTGTCTGCTGTGTGAACGTTCGTATGACGCAAACGGAAAACAGGAGCGGCAGATGACTGTGCGGATTGGCATCATTGGCGTGGGTTTCATGGGGATGACCCATTTTGAAGGGGCCAAAGCGGTTGAGGGAGCGAAGGTCACCGCCATTGCCACCCGGAATGAGAAGAAGCTCGCCGGGGACTGGTCCGACATTCAGGGGAACTTTGGTCCCCGAGGCAGCAGCAAAACCGATCTGACCGGCGTGAAGCCGTATTCCGACTACCACGATCTGCTGGCCGATCCGGAGATTGATCTTGTCGACATCTGCCTGCCGACCGATCAGCATGAAAAGGTCGCCATTGAAGCGCTGCAGGCCGGCAAGCATGTGCTGCTCGAAAAGCCGATTGCGATTGAACTGGAAGCGGCCGAACGTATTCTCGCTGCAGCGAAGAAGGCCGGGAAGCTGCTGATGGTCGCTCAGGTGCTGCCGTTCTTTCCCGAGTTCCGCTGGGTGCGAGAACAGGTTCAGAGCGGCAAGTACGGCAAGCTGCTGGGAGC
>JAGQPW010000036.1:0-3715 GCA_020426515.1 Planctomycetaceae bacterium
GGTTCTTCGAGGACAATCAGGCCCACGAGAAATGCGCCAACCGCTCCGATGCCGGTCCAGACGATGTAGGCCGTTCCCAACGGGAGCGTCCGCATGGATACCGAGAGAAGTCCGAAACTGACGATCATGGTCACAATGGAGATGGCCGAGGGAACCAGCCTGGTGAAGCCGTGGGACTGCTTCATGTAGTACGCCCACACGACTTCCAGAATGCCCGCAACGATCACCAGAAACCAAGCCATGGGGCTCTCCTGTTCTGTCGAGCCGGGCCGTCCCGGTCAATCTTCCCGAAATGGGCGAGGTCGTGGCCTCAGGCGGCGAACGGTACTTTGCCGCCTGTCTGCCGTCAACAATGTGTGGCCATTCCCGGTGGGGCGGTGTTGAGCGGGCTTCGCAAACAGTCAGAGTCCCGTTTCCTGTCGGGCCAGTGTGATCAGCATCAGGTCCGGGGGAGGGGAGTGGCCCAGTTGCCGAAGCATATTGTTGAGTTGAGCTGAGGTGTATTGGGCGTGGGTGCAGACATGCAGCAGGATATCGGACCGCCGGGTGCCTTGACGTTGGCCCGACCCGGAACTGGTTTTGTAGACGATATCGGCAAGTGACTCCTCCCGCAGTTTACGCAGGTAGTCGATCCAGCGCTGGTCGAGCGTGAGCCACTCGGCGCGGAGTTCCTCAAGGGACCGCAGGGCTTCCGGTCCCTCCTGATTTCCGGGCAACCTGCCCGCAACATCGCCTCGCATTCGTGGTGATTCGTTTCCCAGCAATGCCTCCAGCCAGACAAACTCTGCCGCCATGAGATGCGTCAATGTTTTCCAGACGGAACCCTGTCCGATTTCCAGAGAACACTGCAGCTGCTCATGTGTGAGGGACTGCACGGCATCAAGCAAACGATGATTCGACCACATGCGGTGTTGATGCAATCGGCGAATCAGCTCAATGGCGGTCATTCTATTCACTCCTGTTGACTGCGAAGCCCGGTTCCCAACGCGGCTCCCGTCGGTCAGATGGGGGACGAGCCGATCAGGTTCGCGCTGGCGGCGGCTCCAGTCCCCCCAACTGAAGTGGGGTCGCGCTGGACTCGCCAACGTTCGGGAATTTGATATCGTCATCCGTTGGGATGTTTCCTCCCGAAACTGATCCATTGGGTCATCATGGGCGAGTTCAGGGTCATGGCCAAGTCCACATCGCGATCGAAGTCTGTCTCGCTTCGCACTCTGCTCATAACCACGGCGATCCTGTTGGCTTTTCTGGGGCTGGGGGGCTACCTCGTTCAGCGGGGAGTTCAGAGTCTTGATACCGCGTTGAAGTCAACGACCTGGCCGACGACGCAGGGGATCGTTACTCGTTCGACGGTGAGGGAATTTGCTTCTGATGTCAGGGAGAACGGACGCGTTGTCCCCAACAGGAAAAGCCGGACCTATTCTCCGGACATTGAATACCGCTACACCGTCGGAGGGCTCGAATTGACGGGAACGCGAATCTCTGTCGAGGATGCCAGCATCGGCACCAGAGCCTCGTCGCAGACTCTCGTTGACGAGTATCCGGTCGGCAGGGCGGTGACCGTCAGTTATGAGCCGGTGCAGCCATCGAACTCCGTGCTGGAGCCGGGAAACTGGCTGGGGACGTACCGCTGGTTTCTGCCAGGGGCAGCACTGGTTCTCATACCCTTGCTGCTGCTCCGCGGCATCTGGTCCGGTCCGACGGAACCCACGCTCACCGAAGTCAAGGTGGACAAGAACCATCCTGCCCGCATTCGGCTGCTGAGCGGCACGCTGATGCTCGAGGACATCCTTTGTTGGGAGCCGGGAAAAGAGATTCATCTCCACCGGCCCCGCGTCGGATTCGTGAAATCAATTGCAGGCGGAGTTCTGGCCGGTTTCCTCGTTGGTGGCCCGCTGGGACTGATTCCCGCCATTTTCTTTCTGTCTGGGAATGGGATTGTCTTCATTGCGAAGTTCTATCTGCTCGTCTCGATGATCCTGTCGGTCGCGTTTTCCATCGGATTACTCCTCCACGGACGCAGCCGCGAGTTTCTGCTGGACTGGTCACTCGAGTCCATCATGTGGGAAATCGGCTGGAATCGTCAGGAAGCTCCGCTGGCAGAGATCGAACGTCTCACCCTGTTTCTTCCCCCGGCAGGTGGCCAGCCTAATCCGGTGGTTGATTCCTACCGTATCGGACTGCATTTGCGAGGAAAGACCTGCACACTGCTGGAGACGAACGGCAACGACCTGAGCCGAATAGAAGTTCGCGAGAAGCTGACCAGGCTGATCTCCGAACTGGCGGAGACGCTCAACGTCCCCTGGACAGAACATCGCGAGAAATCGACGCGGCCGAGTTGAGCCGATCGACTCAATTTTGAATGAGAGTCCGGTTGGGACGCCCGTCTCTGAACGGGCCGTCAGTCATCGCTCGCATTGAGGCTCCCCATTCACGCTGGCTATACTTCGGATCGAGAATGACTCATGTGATTGCTACCCTGCACATGTGATTGCCACCCTGGATTGGTTGAAGCTGATGCGTCGAATGGCCTGCCGGTTGTCCCTGACACTGCTCCTGTTGATGGGAGCATTTCGTCCGTTGCTTGCCGAAGAGCCGGCTTCAAAACCAGCATTCACTGAACAGCAGTTGGAGTTCTTCGAGAAGAAGATTCGGCCGGTGTTCGTGGAGCATTGCCACGAGTGCCACAGTGGCAAAGAGAATGAAGGGGGATTGCTGGTCACGTCCCGTGCGGCTCTCTTGAAAGGGGGCGACTCGGGGCCGGCGATTGTGCCGGGACAGGTTGATCAGGGCGAGCTGCTGGCCGCCTTGAGCTATGACCCCGATGGCTATCAGATGCCCCCCGCCGGCAAGCTGAGTGACCGCATCATTGCCGATCTGCGCACGTGGATCGAGCAGGGGGCCGCTTGGCCCGCAGGCGAAGAGACTTCCGATGCAGTTGGCAACGAGTTCAACCTGGCTGAGCGGGCAAAACACTGGTCGTTTCAGCCCCTCCAGCGGCCTGACGTTCCCACCGTCGGTAACCCGGACTGGTGTCGCTCTCCCATCGATGCCTTTCTGCTGGCGAAGCTTGAGGCGGCCAAACTGTTGCCCGCTGAACAGGCCGACCGACGCACGTGGCTGCGTCGCGTTTCCTTCGATGTCACTGGGCTGCCGCCAACAACGCAGGAACTCGAAGCGTTTCTGGCCGATGATCAACCGGGGGCACAGGAACGGGTCATTGAGAGGCTGCTGGGAAGTCCGCATTTTGGCGAACGCTGGGCTCGCCACTGGCTCGATCTCGTCCGATACGCTGAATCGCGGGGGCACGAATTCGACTTCGACGTGGCCAATCCCTGGCACTATCGTGACTATGTGATTCGGGCATTCAATGCCGATGTTCCATACGACCAGTTCGTGGCCGAGCATCTTGCTGGCGATCTACTGCCCACTGCTGAGGTCAACTCTTCCGGGGCAACCACCGGTCGCCGTGAGTTGGTGCGACGGATTGATCCCGAGACGGGCCGGAACGAATCCATTCTGGGGACTGGCTTCTGGTTCCTGGGGGAGTGGGTGCACTCGCCGGTTGATATTCGTCAGGAAGAGGCGGACCGTTTTGACAACATGATTGATGTCTACTCACGCACGTTTCTCGCCCTGACTGTCGCGTGTGCCCGCTGCCACGATCACAAGTTCGATCCCATATTGCAGCGGGACTTCTATGCGATGCAGAGTT
>JAGQPW010000036.1:3812-41960 GCA_020426515.1 Planctomycetaceae bacterium
CGCCGAGCAGTTGAAGGCGTTGCGGGCCGAAGCTGGTCCCGCGTTGCTCAGGGCGTTTGCGGAACTGGTGGAGCCGACCGTCAACGATGCTGACAAGTATCTGTTGGCGGCCCAGTCCGTGCTGGAGGATGGGATCACTCTGAAGAAAACCGCCGCTGATCTGGTCTTTGCGGACTTTGAAACTGGCACATACGAAGACTGGACCGCGACCGGCGATGCCTTTGGGGCCATCCCGCAGACTCAACAGACGATCGCCTCATATCAGGGGAATGTGAAGGCCCACGGCACGTACTTCGTCAATTCACACCAGAAGCGCGAGGGGGGGCGAGGTGATGATGCGGTTGGCACGCTGACCTCAACACCGTTCGTCATTGAGCATCCACACATCAACTTCCTTGTGGGCGGGGGAGCCCATGCTGGTAAGACCTGCGTCAATCTGCTGGTCGAAGGCAAAGTGGTTCGCACGACGACGGGGCGCAACAGCAATGAGATGGTCTCCGCCAGCTGGGATGTCAGCGACCTGCGAGGCCAGACTGCCCGCATTCAGCTCGTCGATGAGGAACGCGGAGGCTGGGGGAACATCGGCTTCGATCATGTGGTCTTCAGTGATCGGGCACATGGAGCTGATCAACCGCGGCGTATCACCCCCGCTGATTTTGCTCCCAGGATGCAGCGTCAACTGGTGAATGCTGCCCAGGAATATGGAGTGCATGTCAGCACGCTCGGCCACTGGGTTGCTGCACTGGCTTCTGCTGGCGACAAGTCCGATTTCCTGTCGCAATTCAATCAGCCTTTACCTGTCGCGGGGCAGAGTCCCGCAGTTATCCAGACAGTTTCGACGGATACCTCCGCCGAGAATTCGATTCAGCGTCAACTGGAAGAGTTACTCAGCCGCGATGATGTGCAGGTCATTGCCAATTATCACGCATCGCCTGAACTCCTCACCGATGGGCCCGTGTTTGCTACGGGCTATCGTCGAGGCGGCGAAGCGCTGCTGTCGCTCACTGGTCCAAAGCCGGTTGAGTCGATTGCAGACTTCGGGGCTGTTGAACGGGACCGCTTCTGGGACATGCTCAAGTTGGCTCCCGGCACGAACGGAGACCCGGGGGGGACGGAGAATTGGCAACGGGCGGGCCGCCTGCTGCGAACGCCGACCTTTGAAATCACACAGCCCAAAGTGTTTGCCCTTGTGAGGGGGGGCGTGCATACCTATGCCTGTGTTGATTCACACATCACCATTCGTGGCCCGCTGCATGGCAGTCTGCTCCGGAACCATGCCAGCCGTGAAGACTGGCACTGGATTGAGCACGATGTTCAGCGTTACGAGGGACACCGGGCTCATCTGGAGTTCGTGCCTCAAGGAGACGATGACTTTGCCGTGGCGGTCGTTGTGCAGGCGGCTTCCGGATTTCCGGCTCTGGAGCTTGGATACAGCGAGTTCGCCACCTCCGATCCGAGCCGTGCCCCCGCGCAGAAGTTGCGCATCCTGCTCGAAGCTGCCGTGCATCTGATGTACGGCGACCAGACGGTCTCGGCCGATGAGCCACATATTGTGCGGGCCGCCAACTGGCTGCTCAGTCATCCGGGACTCTCCGGACTGGATGAGTCCAATCTCAAACGCTGGCAGCAACTGGCCGAACCATATGCCCAGCGCTGGCGGACGCTGCAGTCACAGGTCAAAGCCACTTCCAGCACCGCTCCGGCATGGATGGACGGGACCCCAGAGGACGAATACGTCTTCATTCGTGGCAACTGGAAGAAGCGAGGCGAGGCGGCTCCCAGGCAGTTTCTGGAAGTCTTCCATGGCTCCGACAGCGAAACCGGTCGAGCCGCTAATCGGCTCGATCTGGCCCGGCAGGTTGTCGATCCCCAGCGCACGCCGATCACTGCACGAGTCATCGTCAATCGCATCTGGCTGCACTACTTTGGCCGCGGCATCGTGCCCACCCCTGATGACTTCGGCCATCTCGGACAGTCACCCTCGCACCCTGAGCTACTCGACTGGCTGGCGGCCGAACTGATTGAACACGACTGGTCGCTCAAGCACGTCCATCGCCTGATCCTCAGTTCCACCGCATACCGAATGTCCTCACGCAGTGCAGACGATGCGCATGTCCTCGAAGTCGATCCCAACAATGTGCTGCTGCACCGCATGAACCTCAAGCGGCTGGAAGGGGAGATCATTCGGGATGCCATCCTGTCCCTCTCTGGTCGACTCGATCCGACGATGTATGGCCCCAGCATTCCGATTCATCTCACGCCGTTTCTCGAAGGCCGCGGCCGTCCGCAAAGCGGGCCTGTCGATGGGGCAGGGCGGAGGAGCATTTACCTGTCGGTCCGTCGCAACTTCCCGGAACCCTTCTTCCAAGCGTTCGACTTCCCCAATCCGCACACCACGATTGGCCGCCGCAGCGTGTCGAACGTACCCAGCCAGGCACTGGCGTTAATGAACAACGAGCTGGTCATTGAGCAGGCCCGCAAATGGGCCGGCGAACTGCTCCGCAACGAACCCGATGACGAAGCCCGCCTCAACACCCTCTACCGATCCGCCCTGTGCCGCCTCCCCACGGCGGAAGAATCAGCCCGCGCCCAACAGTTCCTCACCGCTCAGGCCACTGAGTACCAAACCACCACCAACGACGAACGCATCTGGGCCGACCTGTGCCAGGTGATCTGGAACACGAAGGAATTTGTGTTCGTGCAGTAACTGGATCATGCGTTTTCCGATTTTGGTCGGTCAATTTGATTATTGAGGAACGTCATGCCACGACGCCCTTTCATTGAACGCATACTTGATGCAGCAATTCGTGAAGGATTATTGGTGGTCGCAATCCAGGCCAACATTCCACCATGGATCATCTCCCACGGTCATTCAATTATGCTTGATGGGGAAGGGCGATCGGCAAAAGAGATCAATGACATCTTCGAAAGCTTGTGCCCCGATTTTCAGCGCAGTTTCGCCGGAACACCAATGACGACGGCGCACCCCAAGTTCCCTGAATACTCAATCACATACATGAGGCCGGAAGGATCAGATGAACCAACATTGCTCTGCGTGCGCGCAATTGAAATTCCCAGACCCGAGTAGAAACACGACAGTGTGGCTGGGGCGTGGTGGAGTTTCAGGGAATGATCGTGGAAGCCACGAAGAGTTCGCGTTCACTTGAGAGAGAACGTCGCGGCCCTAGCCTGTCCGGAGGGCACTGTGAGGCAGGGGCAACTTACATCCCGTCCGGTTGCATTACCCAGGTCGGGTTGCCGTCGAACTCGAATTCGCCTTGATTGGGGTCGAAGCGGTCTCCCGGGCGGCTGAACTTCTGGATGATGACGCGGCGCCAGGCGGTCTGTTGACCATCGGTGCCCGGGCGGAGTTCGTAGCCGTTTGAAAAGCCTTTGGCGATGACCTTGAAGAAGTCCGTCTCCGGGTCGATGCTGCGCCACATGGCCACACCGTAAATCCAGGGCTGCTGCTCCGCATCGGCGGCGACTGGAGCGGGGACTTCCTGGTAGACTTCCACGGCGTTCAGCAGCTTCATCCGCTCCACCTTCAAGATGGCTGGCATCGCCTCGGGGACGACTTCGTCCAACCGAATTTCGACGGGGACTTCGGATTTGGGATTGTCGTACGTAATGAGCGTGAACTGTGGCGTAAACATCCGCGGGCCGGGCAGGGGATCCAGCTCGTTGACAGGAGCCACATCGTCATCAGGCCGGCTGTTCAGGGGGCGGTTGATGCAGCGATACACGAGATACCAGACCTGCTCTTTTTGAACGGTTCCGGTCTTGGGATCGCGGACATCCACATACACCATGCGCATCGGCTTGAACTGGACTTCCATGATCCACAGATCAGGCTGCCGCACCAGTTCCTGGATTGTGCCGTAGGCCTCAACCGACTTCGCAAATCCCCGCTCCAGCTGTGCAACACAGGGGGAGGCAATGGACAGGAGTAGCAGGGCGGTAAACAAGGGACGCAGCATCAGTCTGCTCCGACGGGGCCAACAGAAGCCAGATATGGAAATACGGGTAAGCCACGCAAGAAATTCTGATTCAGAAATACCTGCGGAGGCTGGGAGAGGTCAAGCGGTCGTCCGGAAACAGGGCGCAAAACTTCAGTATCATTGTCGATCGGGCAGCGTAGCGATCTCAACCCAAACCCCCACCGTGACGGGATGTTGTGCAAGACCGCTGCCGATTCTATCAGGGAACCTTATGCGGGAGGTTCGCCAAGGCCTGTTTGGAGTCGCGCAGGTGGCGTGTCCGTCCGAATCGGCAGAATCGATACGGACGTGCTGAACGATTCGAGATGCGCAGCCCACACGATGATTGTGAACGCTCCATCGGCAGCCCGCTCGCTTTGCAGTTGGGGGGGGCTGTATTCCGAAACAACTGGCGGAGTGTCCGGCGTTTCACAGCGCTATTCGGATGGACTCCCTTCCCGGCGTTTTCGGGAAAGGGGGAAAGTCCCGTATTCCGTTCGGACACGTCCGGGATTAAGGCATCTGCGGCCACGGACGCAGGATTTGCAGAGGGAGTGAACAAGATGGACGTGCTGTTTCAACTGACGGATGACCAGATCGCTCTGCTGGGCTGCATGGGAGCGATTGCCGTCTCCATGCTGTTGATGTCGCTCAGCTACCACGCGAACCCTGCCAACAAGGCTGCAACTGAAGAGGAACGTCTGCAGTCGATTCCCCTGCGGACAAAACAAAACAGCGAACGCAAGGCTGCCTAGCTCGGACTATTCAGCGTCTTTTCCCGGTCCGAAGCATAAGTGCAGGGACAGCAGGCGAATCAACCTCGCTTGCGCTTCGGGCAGGTACGAAGCACACTGTGCAGGCTGTTAGTGGCCTGAGCGGCTTTGGGATCGAGAGAGATTCACCAGTGGGCAGGGCGTTCGGGCCAACCGTTCAACAGGGGGGACCGGGGCGGCTCAATCTGGATTTTGGTCCACAAAGGGGATAACGTCGCTCTCAGAGCATCTTCAGCCACCTGCCTTCAGGCAGTTCTGCACTTCGCAGCGGGTGGCTTCGCAACGAACAGATTGAGGTTATCGCGATGTCGAACTGGCGTTTCTGGGCGTTTGGACTGGCAATGTTGACTCTCGGCTACCTGGCCGGCACTTCCGGCGTCAGCCGACCACTGGTCGCACAGGAAGCTGGCGGGGTGGGCGAAGAAACGGCGAACAAGATTCGCTCGGCCAGTCGAGCTCTCCGCGATGCCATGGAGGCACTGCAGAGCGAAGGACGCTACGAAAGCATTACACAAGGCCCCAACGCATTCCTGATTCTGGGTGGCGGCGGCAACGCCCGCGAAGATCTGGAGTCTGGTCGGGGTGTTGATCCGGAGACATTTGCCGGCTTGTACTCGAACCAGGCGATTCCGGAAATTGCCGATCAGCTGGACCGGGATGAGCAGGGCCGCGTCACCTTCAATGGAGAAGTGGTTCGCATGTACGCTCGGAGTCGATTGGAGCGTGTTTTTGCCGAACGGACCAAGATCAACGACGTTGGGCAGTAGAGTATTGTTCGGGTCGTTCCGGCGATTCATGGAGTGCCTCTAAAAAACGGGGCAGAATGCCAAGTTTCGCAGGTTTTTGTTTTTCAGCGGCATCTACTCCCCGATAACATCGATGGAGTTGGATTGTGTGGATTGCGATGTTCAGCCAGTGTCTGGCATCTCAACACCCGTCAGCGGTGAGGTACATCGAGTATGTTGAATCTGCGAAAACTGATCCGGGGATGTGCTCCTGCCGTGTGTGTGCTCGGCCTGTGGCAGGGTGCTCATGCGGGTGAAGGAACTGTCGGATTGAGGACCTTCGAGTCGCCCGATGGGACGACTTACGGAGCGATTTCGATCCGTCCTGCCGCCGGGCGAGCGGTCACGGCTCCCATGAGCTACGTCGTCCTGATGGATACGTCGGCTTCGCAGGTGGGCGAGCACCGCGAACAGGCCTTCCTGGTTCTTGAAGCCTTCCTGAAGGCTCTGCCCAAACAGGATCGCGTGGCTGTGGTTGCAGTCGATGTTCAGACCGTGGCCATGACCAATGGTCTGCAGTCGCCTGAAGTGGCCCTGGAAGCCGCTCTGCCCGCACTGGATGCCCGCTTTCCGGCAGGTTCTTCAGATCTGCTGGCCGGAATCAAAGCTGCTCAGGCGTTGCTCGCCCAGCAGCAGCACGCAGGGATCGTCTACATCGGCGACGGCATGAGCACCGCCAACCTGGTTCAGGTTGAGGAACTGCGAGCCGTGACGTCAGAACTGCGAGATGCGCAGATTGCTGTCCACAGCTTTGCCGTTGGTTCCAATACCGACTTGCAGTTGCTGGGCATTCTCGGCCAGGAAACAGGCGGGTTCGTGGTCCGCGACGAGGTTTCCGAACAGGCACTGACCGGCACGCAGGCTGGGCAGTTGCTGGGTCGTGCTGCCCATGAAGAAGTGCAGTACCCCTCGAGTGTTTCACTCGCCGATGCGGCCCTGCTTCCTAATCGTCCGCTCCCCATGCGAGCCGACCGGGAAACGGTCTACCTGTTTCAGGGAGATGTCACTGACGGCGTTGCTCTCTCCGTGCAGGAGCGAGATGCCGTTCACAAATACACTGTCAACACGCCGACGCGAGGGCAGGGGAACACGTTCCTCCGTCAGTTGTATTTCAATGGACAGTCAACGGATGGGCTCGCACTGGGACTGGCTGGCGACTGGATGGTCAATCTGGCTCACCAGACATTTGAAGACTACATCGCCGGTCTGGAATCGCAGGGGCAACAGGCTCTCGCCACTGGAAATGTTCAACTGGCCGAAAAGATTGGTTTCAATCTGCTGGAAATCGATCCGAACAACGCTCGCTCCCGTTCACTGATCAACGCGGCTGCCCAGGCCCAAATTCTGCAGGTTGCACAGGTCGAAAGCCCTGCCAGCGATGCGGCAGCGGCTGATCCGCTCGCGGAGCCCAAAGCGGCAGCGGCTGATCCACTGGCCGAACCGAAAGCAACAGCCGCCGATCCACTCGCTGAACGTGAAGCTCCGGTTGGGGCCAGTGAAATCGCCCGTTACGAGGCGGAACGTGCTGCCAAGGGGCAGCGCTTGCAGAGTGAGCTTGAACAACACATTCTCCGCGCCCGCCAGAAGTTCCCGGTTTCTCCGGAAGGTGCCCTCGCCGAACTGGAACAGGCCCGCGGTCAGGTGAAATCTGCCACGGATATTGATCCTGAATTGCAGGCTAACCTGTTGCGGATGATCAATGGCGAAATCCAGAAGACTCAATCTGATAAGCGTCAGCAGGAATCGGTGATTCAGCAGCGTCAGCGTCGGATTGCTGAACGCGAAGCGACTCAGAAGCTGATCGACTTCCAGCTCGACCGTGATGCTCAACTCGAACAGATGGTCAATCGTATCCGCGCCCTGATGGAAGACGGCTACCACGGGAACCCGAACGCCTTCGAACAGGCCGAAGCCCGTGCCCGCGAAGTCATCAATGAGTACCCCCGTAGTGCGATTGGCACATCGGAAGTGTTTGTTACCGAAGCGGCAGGGCAGTTGGACAAGGCGGATCGTCTGCGTCAGTTGCGATCAGACCGTTTCCTTGAAGTGCTGTATCAGGTGGAACTGTCACACGTTCCGTTCCCGGACGAACCACCCATTCGTTACCCCTCAGCCGAAGTCTGGCAGGCCCTTACGGAAATGCGGGCTCAGTGGAAGTCGGTCGACCTGCATCAGACCAACGAAAACGAACGTCGGATCTACGATGCTCTGAAGCAGACCACCTCGCTGGAATTCCCCGGCAACCCATTGCAGGATGTGATCGATTACATTGCCAGCCTGCACAACATTCCGATCCGCCTGGATGAAGCAGCCCTCTCTGCGGAAGGTGTTGCTCCCGATACCGAAGTGCGCATGGTGATTTCCGGGATCTCTCTGAAGAGTGCCCTCAAGCTGCTGCTGGAAGATGTGAACGGCGTTCCGTTGACATACGTGATCGAAGACGAAGTGATGAAGATCACGACGCAGACGAAGGCCGATGAAGTGCTGCAGACTCGCGTCTATCCGGTGGCCGACCTTGTCATTCCGATTCAGCCTCTGGGCGGTGGCTTCGGCTCCGGCGGTGGACTCGGCGGTTTCGGCGGCGGTCAGCAGGGCGGCCAGGGTGGCTTCGGCGGACAGCAGGGCGGCGGCTTCGGCGGCCAGGGTGGCGGCGGCTTTGGTGGCCAAGGCGGCGGTGGTGGCTTCTTCAGCGTTCCCGCTGAGTCAGATGCCCAAAAAAAAACGACTCCACTCCGGTAATTGGCCAGCCCATCGCGGCTGAACCCGTCAGCGACAACAACACCCAGCGGACACCGGCCAGCAATGGCGGGGAGTCCGCTGGTGTCGTTTTTCAGGTGCCAGTTGCAGCAGTGAAATACGACGAAGTTCCGATTCCCGAGTACGCCGGACGTAAGCCGCAGGATGTCTGGCCGGCATTTTTCAAGCAGTATCGCCCGCGCCCCGCTGTGGTTGGCTCGTTGATTCGGCGGCTCAACAACGACAAGCAGCACGAGCACACGATCAGTTGCATTCAGTCGGCGCTCATCAATGGGCAGTCTCAGCCCTGGATGTATGAAGTTCTCGCGCTGTCGATGGAGATCGCCGGTCGACCCGCTGCCGAGGTCGAACGGGTGGTGTTGTCGCTGTCAGACTTTGGTCAGGCGGACTATGGGGCGTTCATGTATTCCGGAGCCTATCTGGCCCGATTCAAACGCCCAGCAGCGGCGCTGCGTATGTATCGGCAGGCATCGCGAATGATGCCGGAGCGCCCCGAGCCTTACATCCTCGGCCTCAAGCTCGCTCAGGAATTGAAATCTCCGGAAGACGTCGCGTGGGCGGCAACGGGAATTCTTGAGCACTACTGGAATCATGATTACCAGGCCAGGCATCGTGATGCGGAACTGGCCGTTGCCGAAGTGCAGCGTCAACTGCAGAGAGCAGGGGAGTCGGAAATTGCTGGACAACTTGGCCAACAAATGCGGGCGGCTCAAATTCGCGATCTGAAAATTCGTGTTGAGTGGAGCGGGGCCGCCGACCTCGATCTGCTCGTCGAGGAGCCTTCCGGGGCGGTCTGTTCCTTCTCGACTCCCGAGACAGCGGGAGGCGGGCTGTTGACTCACGATGGTTGCGGGCCCGATGCCAGCCTGTGTTATGAGGAGTACGTTGCCCCTCGCGCCTATTCGGGTGATTACCGCATCACCATTAAGAATGCCGGAGGGAGTCTGGTGGGGAACCGCGCGGTCGTCATCATCACCATGAACGCCGGAGGTCCCAAGCCCATCGAACGCAAGGAAACGGTCAACCTGTCGGAGGGAGATGCGATTCTGCGCGTGACCCTCGACCAGGGGCGTCGCACGCAGCCTCGCGCTGTTCTCGGCCAGTTCGAACGGGAATTCCTTGAGCAGTTGCAGGCGGCGTCACGTCCACAGGGGCGACGCCAGGCACCAGGGGCAGGGCAGCGAGTCGCTCAGGAGTTGCTGACCGGCAGAGCAAACGCCGCCCAGCCTCGTCGAGCAGGGGCATTTGCATATGCCCCCGGCGTTCAGATTATTCCTGAAGGGACCATTCTCAGCGGTTCCACCGTGGTCTCAGCAGATCGCCGGTACGTTCGTCTTGCCATTTCGCCGACATTCAACACCATTACCGATGTATTCACGTACAGCATCTTTGGCGGTCAAACGACACAGCAGTCTGGTGGCCAGGGACAGCGGTAGTGCTACTGGCCGTTGACGGTGATGCGCCTTGCGAACCTGTGTTCGCAGGAAGTCGGCAGAGCCGGACCATGCTCCCTGCTCAGGCTGCCGCTCTGGAACCGGGCTGACTGGATCGGTCGTGCAAATTGCGTCGGCTGAACGTTATACTGGAGAAGCGGCGCATCTCCTTGAATTCGTTGATGCGTTCCGCTCGCAATGTTACTCACCAACAGCTGCTCAATCGACAGGGCAGGGGAGCGCGAGGGGTTCTGCTGTGGCAGAAAACGACAATCTCATTGATGACTTTGAACTGATCAACTGCATTGCGACCGGCAATACGACGCAGGTGTGGGAAGTCAAGCACGTCTCGACCGGACAGCAGTATGCGATGAAGCTGCTGCTGGACGAGTTCCTGAAGAATTCCGAAGCCAAGGCGTCGCTCAAGCACGAAGCGAATGTTGGAAAGAGCATTGAGCACCCGAACATTATTCAGATCTTCGATCTTCAGATGTCGCGGGACCATGGCTACTTCACAATGGAGTATTTTCGGGCTCCCAATCTGAAGTCGATGATTCGTGGTGAACTGGCAGCAGCGCAGGCCCGCGGAGCAAAGCTCATGGAAGCTCTTGTGCAGGCCTTGGCAACTGTTCATGCCAAAGGCTGGGTGCATCGGGACATCAAGCCAGATAACGTCCTCCTCAGCAAAGGAGGGGAAACGCGTTTGATCGACTTCTCCCTGGCCAGTCGACCCAGCAATCCACTGCTGCACGCAATGAAGCGGAAGTCTTCGGTCGTCATTCAGGGGACACGAACGTATCTCGCTCCCGAGCTGATCCAGCGCAAGGCTCTGACCTTTGCCGCGGACATCTACAGCCTGGGCATTATGCTGTTCGAACTGCTGACCGGATTTCCCCCCTTCCGGACAGGAAATCCAAACGACCTGCTGATGATGCACGTCCGCGACACGCCTGATGTGCCGTCGAGCTTCAATCCGAATGTGACTCCGGAAGCTGACGTTCTGACCATGAAGATGATCGCCAAGGACCCGAAGAAGCGTCCTGCGAGCATGATGGAAATCGCGTCTGAGTTGCGCAACATCCGGTTCTTCAAAGAAGATCCCGAAACACTCGTGCGTCAGAAGGCCGAGAAAGAGAAGAAGGAGTCCTTTCAGTCGTTGGATGCGCGAATCGACAGCCGAGCCGATGCCGCACGCATTGAGGCTGGAATTGCAACTCCCTCGAAAAAGTCCGACAAGCCCAAAGAGAAGCACAACTTTCGCATGGGCCTTGTCGAGGAGAAAGAAAAGCCCGCCGCCACGCCAGCTCCCGCGCCAGCAGCGCAGCAGGGACCTCCGCCCGGAGGAATGCCGGCACCGGGCATGATGCCAGGCTATCCGCAAATGTTTCCCGGCATGATGCCCGGACAGATGCCGCCAATGGGGATGCCCGGCCAGTACCCAATGCCAGGGCAGTATCCGATGCCGGGACAGTTTCCAATGCCCGGTCAGCAGTATCCGCCTCCGGGGCAGTTCCCCATGCCCGGTCAGTTCCCGGCTCCCGGTGGTCCACCGGGGCAGGCACCCATGCCAGGGCAATTGCCATCGCCCGGTCAGCAGCAGCCACCGCAGCAACCCGGTGCGGGGGGGCCTGCTCAGCAACAGCCCCCGCAGCAACAACCTCCGCAGCAACAGCAGCCGAAGCCACCTCAGCCGGCTCCACCACCTGCAGATGATCTTCCGTTGGCCTCGATCGATGACCTGGATATTGAATAGCAGTTCAAACCAGGGACAGCCGTCTGGACCGTTTCTATTTCAACCGAATTCCTCGGCGAGATTCATCTCGAGGAAATATCACCATAGCCCCAGTTTCGCCAAGCCATGTCCGTTCTTCCGCTCCCCTTTGAAAAGCCGATCTTTGACCTCGAGGAGCAGCTGGAAAAGCTCGAACAGCAGCCGAATCCCAGCACCACGATGAAAGATTCCATTCGCGCCATGCGTGCTGAATTGAATCGAGTGAAGCGGGAAATTTACGAGCAGCTCAATCCCTGGGACATTGTTCGGGTGGCTCGTCACGATGCCCGCCCCAAGGCGCTCGACTACATCGAACTGCTGTTTGACGAGTTCGTGGAACTGCACGGTGACCGCGCTTATGGAGATGACCGCGCGATCCTCACAGGGCTGGCCAAGCTGGAAGACCGACAGGTCATGCTCATCGCGCAGCACAAGGGCCGCAATCTGCAGGAGCGTCTTGAGCACAATTACGGCATGGCCCATCCCGAAGGCTACCGCAAGGCGCTGTCCAAAATGCAGATGGCCGCCAAATACGGACTGCCGATTATCTGTTTCATTGATACGGCCGGTGCCTATCCCGGAATTGGTGCTGAAGAACGTGGCCAGGCCTACCAGATTGCCTACAACTTGCGAGAGATGTCGCGCGTCGATACGCCCATCGTCTGTGTGGTGATCGGCGAAGGGGGGAGCGGCGGAGCACTGGGAATTGGCATTGGCGACCATGTGGCCATTCTGCAGTTCGCTTACTACTCCGTCATCAGTCCCGAAGGCTGTGCTGGTATTTTGTGGAAGCATGCCAAGCACGCCGACAAAGCGGCCCACGCACTCCGCTTCACTGGTAAGGATCTGCTGGAGTTTGGCATCATCGACGAGATTGTCCCCGAGCCACTTGGAGGCGCGCATCGCGATCATCGCAAGATGGCCGCCACGCTAAAGTCTTCGCTTCTGCAGGCACTCAAGAATCTCTCCGCTGTCCCGAAGGATCAGTTGCTCAATCGCCGCTACGACAAGTTCCGCAAGATTGGCCTGTTCGAAGAAGGCCAGGTCGAGCCAGCGACAACATAGCTCGCGGTCGACGCAGTCTGACAAGCAATCAAGGCTCGATTCACACTTGTTGGATCGAGCCTTGCTGCGTTTGATACGGCGTTATTCTTGCCCCGTGGTTTCCACTGGATCGTCGCTCGCCGGGATGACGGATGCAGTGGTCTACGGTATTGGGATTGAGACCAGAATTACGAAACAAATCGCGTTCGCAATCCATCGTTGTCTCGCTGGCTCCAACGTATTTCGCTCATCAGGTTCGCTGATTGCGCCAAGCGATGCGTACGATCAGTGGTGAGCCCTCAACGCTTCGGACATCGGCATGTAGTTCGCCGAGCTCGCTCAACTGGAACAGGATTGCTTGCATCAGCTCGCGTGCGTTTCGCATCGCTGGATCGGCACAGCAGATTTGAATGGGCGCGCCTCCGTCTTCAAAGCGAATCAGAAACGCTTTGATCCGTCCCCACAACGCTCCGGCAATTCTTGTTTCCATCGCGACACGACTGAGAACCACCGGCACAATCTCGGACACCTCGGACAGATCTCGCTCCCGTTCTCGGCTGGTGTAGAGATGCCGCGATCTCAGTGTTGTTCCTTCGAGTTCGACCCAGGCCAGATCGAGTCGAGTCCCGCGCCACACGATGTATCCACCAGCGATCGCCCCGAACAGCGCGGCAGGTACTGGCCATGGATCAGGGAGATGCCAGAGGGCGAACGCGATCCCCAGACCAACGCATGTCATGACTCCGGTTCCGAGCCACTGGGCCAACATCTGCGGCAGCGAAAACGAAGCACGCACACGCGGCTCGACAGGGCGGTCTATCGAACTGGGATCGAGACCAAAATCGCGAAACCAATCGCGCTCGTAATCCATCATTGTGGCCAGACCATTGCTTGTGAGTGATCCGCACATCGGGTCGCCAGGATTCGCACTTGAGTACGCTCAATGCGGAGCTGGCAGCCGTACGACGGCACGCGAGATCACATCATGCAATTGATCCCGGTTGGGACGTGCAGCGATCATTCAGTCCGTGGAAAAGCGGCAGTGGGAACCATCAGAAGCCGGCGACAGGCAATCAGAAAGGAACTATCCCCAACGTCCGATAATGTCCGTTATGTTCATCCCAGGCATGGAAATTGACTGGCGACCGTCAAATTTGTGTTGCCGGGAAACAACGGGCGTGTTGCGAGGATTCAACACTCGGGGGTGAAACCGTCACCTTAGTACAGCACACGTTGGCTCCCCTGAGCGGCACGCAGGCGATCCTGGAGCGGGCGTGAAAGTTGTTCGAAGGGATAGCCAACTTTCGAAAGATGGCGGATGATGCGCTGTTCGGGAGTGGACGTGCGATTGGTCGCCGGATCGGGGTCAGCCTGTCCCGTGATGTCTGCGTACCAGTCTCGCAATACTTCGATGGCCACGCTGTCTGGAACGCCCTCGAGATGTGCGTTGATCTGACTGACGATCCCCTTTCGGATGACGGGAAAGTCAGAGACCTTTTCGGCGATCAGGTTGGCCAGTTCCTGCTTCGCCTGGAGTGTCTGGACCGGCGGTTGAGGAATCGTGCTGGCGGGCGGTGTCGAAGTCGCCGGCGGCGAATACGGATTGGCGACTGGCGGAACTGTTCCGGATGATGCCGGACTCTGCCCCGCCTGGACCCAACTGTTGAGCAGCTGCGGCAGGTTGCTGCCTCCCGATTGCTGCACCTGCTGGCTGAACGCCGCGAGGTCCTGTGGGGTTGCCTTCTGAATGATGTCCGCCAGTTGTGACTGTAGCACACTGGACGACTGCGGGTCGGTCTGCTGGAGCTTTTCAACGATTGCTCGCTTGGCCTCTTCGCCAATGGCCGAGCGCACATTCAACCAGAAAGATGCCGAGTCTACGGGCTTCGAAGTTGTTGTTGACGAAGAACTCGGCCAGGTCGGAGCACTCCCCTGCCCGCTGGAGTTGCCGGACCACGGGGTTGCGGTCCCGCCCCAGCTGTTGTCGGTCGAAGGGGCGGTGCCGCCAAACAGCGGTGCATCGTCGGCATGATCGTGGTCGTGTCCGTGCCCTTCCTCGGCGTACTTCTGCTTCAACTCATCGTTGTCCAGCAGGTGGATGTAATCACCAACAGCATCGTGCAGCTTCGCCGGCAGAATGGGGTGCAGCTGAAACATCAGGTGGGCGCACGCCCAGCCGCTCTTCGAATCTTTCAGTGCCTCCCGTGCATCGGGCGAAACGGTGACGATCAGAAATGTCATCACCGTACAGAGCATTACGCCTTTCACCAGCCCGAGGACTCCCCCCAGGTGGCGGTTGTATTCCTTCATGTCGGCCTTCTCGACCCATTTCGTCGCTGAACGAGCCAGGCCGAACGACACAAAGCTGAAGAAGAGGTAGCCGCCAAACAGGACCACCCAATGATTTAATGGTGGCTGCAGAGTGACATACGGGCCCAGCGCGTTGGAAATGCCATCGGCAAACGCGAAACACAGGATGACCCCGGCGATCCCAGCAACCTGCCAGATGACGCCCTTGATCGCTCCTCGAGCGGTAAAGAACACCAGAATCGCCAGCACGACAACGTCGTACCACATCGCCATCGCCTCCTTGCGGCCACATCGAACGTTTCAGGCAGACAAGCGTTTGTCCGCCAGGTCCGGCAGTTTACGCGCGAAAAGTCGCAGGCGTAAAGACGAATTCGCGGCGGGATGTTCACCCGGCCGTGCATTGCACCTGTTCCGGTGATCAATTTCCCAATTGTTCGGCGAGCAAGGCGGCCGTGAATCCATCAACACAGAGGCCCATCACCCCGGAAAGAGCAGGGGGCTGAGCGTGGAAAAACGCCGCATGGTGAGAACCAATGGCGTTTAGAAATTGCTTGTGGGAGGCTGCACTGGACGAGGGGTCGGAGCACCCGAGGGATTGGTCCCTGGCGCGGTGCCAGCAGGTGTATTGAGTTTCGCCCGCAACCAGCTGCCATCCACGAGCGGTTCCGACGATGCAGCAATCAGTTCGTCGTCTGGTTGAAACCGCGCACTCACGAAGACATGGGTCTCACCGACCTGCCCCAGAAGCTGAATTGGCAAATCGCGCACAAATCCCTCTCGCAGAACCTGCACTTTTCGCTCGCCCCCTTCACTGTTCAGGACCGCCCGGTTCGGTATCTCAGCGATCGGATGCCGGGGAATCATTGTCGAAATGATCGACTGACCAGCGGCCCATTGCCCGCCAGCATTGTTGATGGTCACCTGCGCGGCTGCGAGGGAGACGAAGAGATCACGCAGCGGCTCCATGTCTGGCGTTGCCGGGATGATCGCCTGAATCTGTCCAGATGCCACACCGTTTTCGACCTGCAGCGTCAATTCATCGCCCACCTTCACAGAGTTTCGCTCCACCGGAATGACAGCCGTCAGCATGCTGGGGTCGACGAGTTCCACGATCGAGTCACCCGCATCGACATACATGCCCGGCTGCACGAAAACACGTGTCACAATGCCATCGAATGGAGTTCGAACCTGCGTTGCAGCCAGCCGCAGCTCGGCGAGCTTCAGTGCCGACTGTGCTGCTGCGGTTCGCTCCTTGGCAATCGCCTGTTCCGCAGAGCTGGCTGCGGCCTGCTGAGCCTGAGCGAGCCGCATCAGGGCCTGAGCCTGTTCCAGTTCCAACTGTCGTTCCTGGGCATCGATGCGGGCCACTTCCACCTGTGTGCTCAAACGCTTCCCCGGTTCGGCGAACACGTCGGAAATCACACCGCTCATCTGACTCGCCACCGCCACGCGGCGTTGAGCCCTCAGCACGAGCGGAATTCGGTAGGCATCGGGAGCCCGCAGCGTCAGGGCTTCTCGATCGACGGTCACCGGAGTGGGGACCACCTCGGTGGATGTTGATGCGGGAGCCTGTCCAAAGGCGACACCGGTCGAGAGGAGGAGCGCAAAACTCAGGAAATCTCGGGGCGAACAACGCATGGCACACCATCAGGATGAAGAGACGACACGATTCGTCGCCAAGTGCAGGGATTTGTGCCTTGAGCGTAAATGGATCATTCCATGGCGTCAAATGCTAAGATCGTCGACTCGACTTGGGACGGAATTCCATTGATTGTTGATCGTCGAACAACGAACATCGCTTCATCATGTTCCTGTCCCGCCTCTACTGAAAAGGGTGTCTTCGTGAACAGTATCTTCCTGGTGACGTGCCTGCTGGCGGCTGATGTTTCTCCTCAGGCCCTGAGCTATGAAGGACAGTTGCTGCAGACGGAGCGTGGCCAGCCGGCAGTCGCCGTCAAAGAGTTCTCTGCCCGAACCGTGCTCGAACAACTCGACAGCGGAGCCTGGCAGGCGACCACGCTGGTCCAGGAGGCCAGCACTCCCCTGCCCTGGCCGGAACAGTTCACTACCCAGCAGGGGGGGGCTGCACCTGCGGTCATCGGCTATCGACACAAGGACCGCGCGTACGTGGTCTCAATGATGTTCCCGATGCTGGTCAGTCCGGAACCTCTGGCTGAAGGAGTTCGCTGGGAAGTTGAACAGGCTTCATTTGAAGTCGTCGGCAGCAGGCAGCTCGATGGAATTGACTGCTGGGAAGTGGAAAGCGTCACCGGCCCGGCGCGACGGCACCGGATTCTCGTTCGCCAGGATTCCCCCATTGTTGAAGAACTTCGCCAGACTGTCTTCATGGGGCAGGGAGATCGCTTTGAACTGCTGGTCCGCCGCACTGCACAGGAAGCCATTCCCGCAAACGCCTGGAAGCAGCAACAGCAACTCCAGCAGCAGTTGAGAGATTTGCAGGTGGCTCTCGACCGAAACGCCGATGATCGCGCGGCACCACTCACCGAACAGCAGGTCACCGTCGCCGCCGAGAAACTTCCAGCGCTCGTCGCTGCCGCCGAGAAGTCACCTTACGCCTCTTATCTCGCTCGCATCACCCGTGATCAGCAGGAGCGGATGCAGCGGGCTGACGAAGTTGCCCTGCTCGGCGAAAAGTTCCTGGGGCAGCCAGCTCCGAAAATCACGTTGACCAGACTGGATGGCACCGAAGCTCCGCTCGCTGCACAGACCGGCAAGGTGATTGTGTTGCACTTCTGGGGCTATCAGGATGAGCCACTGGAACAGCCCTACGGTCAGATCGGTTACCTCGATTTCCTCGCCAACAGGCATCGCCAGGAACCAGTTGCCGTGTATGGCGTCGCCGTCGACAGCCGCTTCACCAATCCGATGACCCGCGATGCCGGCATCCGCTCAGTCAAGCGGCTGATCAACTTCATGAAGCTGGGCTATGAGGTCACGATTGATACCGGTGCCGTTCTCAACCAGTTCGGCAACCCCACCCGTCTGGGCGAAGAACTCCCCTTGTGGATCGTCATCGACCGCAATGGGAAGATCGCTCACTACCACACGGGCTACTACGACATCGATAACACTCGCGGCCTGAAAGAACTCGATGAACTGGTCAGCCGGCTCGCGAAGGGGGAGTGAGCGCGGAAGCCACTCATCAATTACTCCCGAATCCAGATCCCCTTCCCTGTTCCGCCACGGGGAGTTGTCTGGGGGTAATCGGGATTGAGGGACAGTTCGATGACCTTGATGTGCCGGTCAACAGGAATCGGGTGATCGATCCCCGTAGCCCGCACCTTGGAAACGCGAACATTCCGCACGGTGCAGTTACGATCGGGCGAGAAGATTTCGGTCCACCGTGTCGGATCGGCATCGCCACCCAGCCGCAGTGTCTGCGATTTCGGCCCGATCCGCAGGAGATGCCAGTCTGCGGGGAGTGGATGGTTGAGCGTTACATCCTCGATCGTAATGCCATCAGCATTGGCGTGCAGTTCGATCATTGAGGGGCGATCAAACCGCAGTTTCTCAAAACGGATGTTCCGGAATGTCCCAATAGAGGCACTCGCATCATTCTCACGCCCCAGTTCCAGATTGGGCTGATCGTACATCTTGAACTCACGAATTCCGGAAATGTCTCGCAGCGTGATGTCGTGAATGGGGCAGTCGAGTGTTGTTCCATCATGAAACTGCTTGACACCCGGTAACATCCGAATCGCATTCTCCGGGGCTCCATCGTGATGGAACGAGCCCGCGTAGTCGCGCCCCAGAGGAGTCTGCTCATCGCCCGCACTCCCCTGCACCGCTTCGATAAGAACATGGTGAATGGGGCCAAAGCTTGGGGCATAATTTTTCCAATCCCAGGCGTTGAGCGCCACAACGTCGTCGGCCGAACGCCCGCGAATGCGGCGGATCACACCCTCACTGGCTGGTCCCTCCACCTGCACGCCACAACGTTGTGTGTCATCCAGTACGAGACCATCGACCGTGAAATTCCGGGCATTGCCCAGATGGATGGCATGCGGACCGCTTTGGCGAACGGTGATGTTGCGGACCACAACATTTCGAACATTGTGCAGCAGGATGACTCCCGCCGTTCCAAAGACCGGATTCGCCTGTGCAGAAGCCCCGACGCGGTTCCCGTTTCGTTCACGATGAGACGTCGCCAACGTTGTCCAGATGCCGCCTTCAATGACGATGTCCTGATCAGGCTGCGTCGACTTCGGAACTGGGCGATCCACGAAGCTCACAACATGAGCGTTCCGCACCATGCAGGTGTTCGTTCCCGGCTTTAGTCGGATGACGGCGTCGCCATCTGCGGTCAGCCGCCCGCCAGACTTCAGCACGAGTGGTCCATCGAGATAGTACGGCTCAGCACGCGCGGGAATGTGCAACGTCCCCTGCTCGTTCAGCACCGCCTGCATCGCTCCGGTCCAGATCTCACCGCTCACGTCGCGAGTTTCCATTTCCCCGGCGGCTGTCGGCCATTGCTCCGTCCAGTTCGCCCGCTGCACCAGATGGGCGAAGTCACTCAGTGGACGGTCTTCTGCCGCTCTCAGCCGCGGCGCCAGGCTGAGGGCCAACACCGCAACGCTGAACAGGGCGACGAGGCGCCCACCTTGCTCCGACGAACGACACATACACTTCACATATCGCCACGGTCGACCGGCAGACAAGGGGCGAGCGTGAGGGCGAACAAGGCCATCGCTGGCAGGGTAGCGAGAACGGACGTCGTGAAAACGGTGCCGGTTCATGAATGCGGTTTCTCTGGAGATTGGGGATCCAAGCGGGCGGCGAGACTGCGAGCGTACCCCTGTTCGATGAATGGAACAAGCAGAGCGTGCTTGTGGGACACCCCAATTTGAATTTCCGCCTGCCCCGCGTGGCAGGCGATTCGGATAGCAGTTGGGAAACATCTCTGTCTGTTTATTGATGCGGGGTCTGCACATCTTGTGCGCGTAACTGCTTCGTTCTCTGGCAAACGCTCCGTTGCCAGACTGTGGCGATTCCAGTCCCCTGCCCCCGAGGGCTTCCCGCAATCGGTCTGCTTCAGGTGAGCGTTGGAACCCTGTCTCACAGGACATCATGGTCAACTGAAACTTCATCCGTTTCAGCGTGATTCAACTCAGTTTGTTTGCCGGCTTCGACCGGAACTGTGCGGCCGGACGCGTGCTGGCGGCCGGAGCTGAGGGAGGAGGCGTTCCGCCAATTTGTTCGGCCATGGGGATCGACAAACTTTCTCTGGCATCCGATTTGCATACTCCCCCTGAAGACCATCTCGATGTGACCGCGAGCGCTCAAGCCGTCACAACACAGGACTGATGCTTTCAGTCCGGAGTTTCTGTTCGATGCTGCTGACATCGTGGATGCCCGGAAAACTTCGCCGCCCATGTTACGGAAGACGATCACCGTCTCCGACTGCGTGCTCCCAGAACTGTTCAGCACTCGACGTTAGTTGGTTCACATGTCATTTCATTTAATGGAGTCACTCCCATGCGATCTATGTCATCGCGTCGTCTCGGATTCACACTGATTGAACTCCTGGTGGTGATCGCCATCATTGCCATTCTCATCTCACTGCTGCTGCCAGCTGTCCAACAGGCCCGCGAAGCGGCTCGCCGCTCGACATGCAAGAACCATCTGAAGCAACTGGGACTCGCACTTCACAACTACCACGACACGCACAACGTCTTTCCACCCGGTCAGGTGGCCAATGGAGATTGTGCTGATGTCAACTCCACTCCCCCGCCCTGCGCATTGAACACCAACGGTCTGGTGATGCTGCTGCCATTCGTCGACATGGCCCCGCTGTACAACAAGTTTGATTTCAACCAGGCCTTCGGAACGCATGTGCAGCCTCCGGTTGTGATCTGTGGCTCCGATGCAACGAATCTTGCAGCCGCCACATCGATTCCAAGGCCGGACGTCTTTACGTGTCCTTCAGACAGTACCGGAACCATCAGTACAGCCTACAGGTACCGGACTAACTACGATTTCATGGCCCCGTTTGATCATGATGTCTGCAACTACTGGACTCGGCGCACAGTCAATCGAACAATGTTTGAGGATGGCAGCGCTTGTCGCTTTCGGGACATTACCGATGGAACCAGCAACACGGTCGCCATGGCCGAAACACGACAGGCCTGTTGTGGTAACGGTACGAACGCCGACTGGTTTCGACGAGGCTGGGTCGAGATTGGCCTCTCCCTGGATATCTACGCTCCCAATACAACTATCCGCAATGGCGCCGAGCATGGTCCATTGAAGCTGGGGGAATGGTCCAACACGGGCAGTATGCATGAAGGCGGTATTCACGTCCTCATGGGGGATGGAGCCGTTCGCTTTATGAGTGAAAACATCGATCGAACGTTGTCTGAAAAGACCACGTTCATTCAGGATGGCACTCCGCTGGGTGAGTGGTGAGTGTCGCTGACTGACTCGCGGTCGATTCGTCCTCAAATTCTGGAACGCTGTTCGTACAAACTCGTCGTCCGGAGGTCGATGCACTTTCAGCAGCGGGCCTCCCGGCGATCCTGTTCTTGTGAAGGATTGGTGAAACCGATGCTCCAATACATGCATGTGAAGTTTGACATATCGCTCTTACACCCTGCCTTCGGACTGGCCGTGGTGATGCTCGTTGGCTGCGGAAAGAGTGGCCCTCCGGTCGTCGAAAAACTTGTTCCAGCCGCCGTTCAGATCATGATGGATGGGAAACCGCTGGCGAATGCCACCGTGACCCTGATTCCGGTACCGGGGCAACAGGATGCGGTCAGTGCCTCGGCGGTCACGGGCGATGACGGGTACTGTGAACCCGTCTCTGCGATCCCGAGTGTTGCTCTCCATCGGTCGCGCGGCATGGTCGCCGGCAAGTACATGGTCACGGTCAGCAAGCTGTCCATGCCGGATGGATCGACACTCCCTCCCGAAACGACCGATGCCGAGGCCATGGAAAAGGGAGCCCGAGAGTCCATCCCGATCAAATACAGTCACTTTGAAAAGACGACGCTCGAAGCTGATATCAGGCCCAATGCCAACAACCTGACATTCGATCTGAAAGGGTAATGGGGAGCGGGCTTCAGGTCTTACAGGGGGGGGGCTGCAGAACGCATTCTGACTTGCCGGGCTACAGCCCTCTCACGCGGCCGACCGGAAGTTTGTCTTTTCCTCGATGATCGATTCGGCATCGAAGCGATGGCCGAAGTACTTGTCGCGGGCTTCAGGGTGAGCCAGGACAGTCTGGGCATCACCGCTGACGACGACCCGACCTGCACAGATGATGTTGCTGCGATCCACGAGCGTGAGCGTTTCACGTTCGCGGTGGTCGGTCAGCAGGATCGAGATCTGATTGCGGTCCCGCAGTTCGGCGATGATGTCCTGAATGTCGTTGATCGTCTTGGGATCGATCCCGGTGAATGGCTCATCGAGGAGAATGATCTTGGGTTCGCTCGCCAGGCAGCGGGCGATTTCGAGCCGTCGTTTTTCGCCCCCGGAGAGCGTGGCGGAAATCTGCTTGCGGCGGTCGGTCAGTCCAAACTGCTCCAGCAGACGGTTGCCTCGTTCGATACGCTGCTTGTGGGTCAGCGGCAGGTACTCCAGAATCGCCTGCATGTTCTGTTCGACGCTGAGTTGCGTGAAAATGCTGTGCTGCTGCGGCAGATAGCCCATGCCATGGCGGGCCCGCTTGTACATGGGCCAGTTGGTTACGTCCTGGCCGTTCAGGAACACGCGGCCTTCAGTCGGGGCGATGAGTCCGCACGCCATGCTGAAGGTGGTCGACTTCCCTGCCCCGTTGGGCCCCAGCAGGCCCACGATTTCTCCGGGCTCGACATCAAACGAAACGCCTGAGACGGCCCGCTTGCCGCCTGGGTACACCTTGACCAGATTTGTACAGCTCAAAATCGACATTCCGTGCCTCCCGTTCCGGCATCATGACCGCAGCGGAGAACTGTAGGGCAAATCGCCAGAACGAGGCCAGAGGAAGTTTCCGGCTCACGGGCCAGACAAGACTTCCGGGACGGCGATAAGGCTAAAATGCGGCGTTTCAACAGGTTCTGCCCGCACACGGACGAACGACAAGACGCACCTGACCCCTATGGCGTCGACATCATTGCCGCATGTCCTGGTCTCATGCCTCTCCCCTGCCCCGTTCCCGATCAGTTGGTCAGCGGCGTGCGGCGGATGAGGTAGCTGAACAGATGGCGAATCTCGTCGTCGGAGAGTTTCTCCAACAGACCGTCGGGCATGATTGAGGTCGACATCGCCTGCAGTACCTCGATTTCAGCCTTGTTCAGCGTGGTCGACTGATTGTTCGCTCCCCGCAAGACGACCGTGGTCGGTGATTGGTCGACAATCAGTCCGGTCAGAATGCGGCCATCTTCGAGGGCGATCTGGTACTGAGTGAACTCCTCACGAATTGCTGCGGAGGGATCGACCATGGCGAGCAGCATGAAATCCAGATTGTCCCGCTCGTAGCCGGTCAGGTTGGGACCGGTCTGGCCTCCTTCATCGAAGAGAGTGTGGCAGGTGGCGCACGTTTTCTTGAACAGCTCGTGTCCGACATGCGGATCCGCCGCCGTTTTGCCAGGGCCGGCCCGCACCACATCGCGAATGCGCGCGATCAGTTGCTGCTTTTCTTCAGGTGTCGCTCGCGTTTTTCCCCAGTACTTGTCCAGGCGGGTTTGAATTTCTGGCACATCGTGCAGCCTCATCTGCTGCACAATATCCAGTGGCACTTCGCCCGCCTTGATGCGGAACTCGTCGATTTCCTTGAGCAGTTGTTGTGTCCAGACGGGCCTGCTGGCGAGCACTCGCAACGCCGTCCCTCGCAGGTTGTGTTCTTCGGTGATGGTTGACTGCCAGCGGCTGCAGATCGTCTGCCCGATCTTCGGGTCATCGAAGTTCATCAGCGCGGACAACGCGACCCGTTTGACGCCTGGCGACGGAGACCCCAGCAGTCCCAGCAGTGTTCCGAGGACCTCTGGTTTCCTGCTCTGTCCGAGCAGTTCGATGTACGCGAGTCGGGTGCCGGAATTTGCGGATTCATTTCTGACGACCTTCAACGCTTCGCCGATGGCCGCCGCATCGCCCAGTTTGATGCTCAGGACGAGGTCGGACTGACCAAGCTGCTTCTGATGTTCCATGATGCGCTGCTTGAGCACATCGGGCAGCGTCGCGATATTTCGCCCCTCGTAGGCGTCCAGAAAGCCGCTCATCAACTGTTCACGGTCTTCCGGCGTTTGCGCCAGTTCAAACAGACGTACGCAGGCTGAGAGGCTGCTGTTGGCCACCTCCGCCGAGTTCCCCTGCCCTCGTTCGGCCGCCAGAACGGATTCCAGTGCGAAGCGTTGCATCAGACGATGCAGCACCACCCGCTGTGCTCCTGGAGTTCTCCAGAGATCGGGAGATTCAAACAGGGCAACAATCTGTTCGCGCGGGCTGGGGAGTTGCTGGTCGGACTTTTCCAGTGGGACGGCTACCTGCGGGGTGAGTTGCTGGCGATCCGCCGCGCAGTGCGATTCGATGGCCCACCACAGCAGCAGCGGCAGGTGTGGATCGTCCTGGAAGTCCGCGCGAGCCAACAGGGCCGGCAACACCTGGACCGCGTCTTCCGTTGGCAGACGTCGAACCGTGGAGAGAAGCTGCGATAACACCTGCACCTGCTGTTCATCGGTCGCCAGGCGTTGCAGGATTGATGTCAGCGGAGCGGTTGAGCGACGGCGATCACCCAGCAATCGCAGCCCCCAGCGTCGCACATCGGGTTGGGGATGGTCGAGGACCTGGGCCAGCAGTTCATCTTCCACCTGATCGGCCTGTGCCAGTGTCCACAACGCCTGTAGCGATGGTGTTTCAGGCTGGGAGTCTTGTGCCAGTGACCGCAACTGCTGAACTAACGGTTGAGCCTGCTTCTCGGGCAGGTTCTGGAGTCGCTCCGCGAGCACTCGCACTGCTGTTTGCTGCTGCCATTTGCCCGGCGAGGAGAACAACTCGATCAGTTGGGCGTTACTGAGCCCGGAGAGATTCGTTGGCTGATCTGGAGCCCCGTTCTTTGAAACAATGCGATAGATGCGGCCTGTCGTTTTGTGCCAGGTATCCCGCGGGTCGACGTGGGACAGTCGCGTGTCGTACCAGTCCGCCAGATAGACCGCTCCATCAGGACCGACTTTGAGATCGACGGGACGGAACCAGCGGTCCGGCGTGGTGACAACTGGCGGCAGGTCTTTGGTGTGATAGGTCGATCCCATTGGTTCCAGACTGCTGGCCCACACGCGATTGTGCAGTGCGTTGGCCGCGATCACCTGCCCGCGATACCGCTCGGGCAGCGAGGCTCCCTCGTAGATCACGAACGTCTGAGCGAAGCGGTCCTTGTCGCCTTCGTGTGGCATGTGCTCGAAGTAACCAAAGGCGTACGGATTTGTCAGCGGTCCGTGCTTGCCCCAGTTTTTCGTTCCGTAAGAGCCCTGCGGATAGAACATGCCGCGAGTGTTGCCGTGGTTGGTTCCGGAGAATAGCCGACCGCCAGCATCCACTTCGGTCGAGAACGTGTTGCCGCCCCCTTCCGCGTAGATTTCGAACACGTGGGTGCGGGGGTGGTAGCGCCAGATGCATTGACCTTCGAACTTCACGTTGCGGGTCACGCGCGAGGAGACATTCCCGGTGGTCGTGGATCCGTTGGCCCCGTACAGCCAGCCATCAGTGCCCCAGCTGAGACTGTTGGCGACCGAATGTGTATCCTCCAAACCGAAGCCCGAGAGATGCACTTCCGGGTCTCCGTCGGGCACGGCATCGTCATCCGCATCGGGATAGAACAGCAGGTATGGCGGGTTGAGCACCCAGATTCCCCCCTGCCCCACCACAACCGAACTGGTGATGTTCAGTCCGGTGATCACATCGCGGTGCGTGTCATACTGGCCGTCGCCGTTCGTATCTTCGAAGACTGTGATCTTGTCTTTGCCGCGTGCCCCACGTGGAGGGGGCTCGGGAACTTTGTCGAACACGGCCCGCAGATGCTGGTCGTAGTGGATGACCTTGAGCCCTTCAGGAAATGGATACTGCCGGTACTGCACCACCCACAGCCGGCCTTTGGGATCGAAGTGCATGAACAAAGGCTGCTCAACAGCCGGCTCGGCTCCGACCAGTTCCATTTTTAGATCGTCGGGCAGAATGAACTGCGTGACCGCCGTCTCCGCAGGCGTGGGGGGAGTATCGTCCCCCAGTTCGCCGCGACCGGGGAACTCCTTCAGGATACGTTCGACCTCGGCGTTGCCAGCCACGTTGTTGTTGGTTGGTGCCGCTGGATCAGCGGTGGGATCGGCGGCGAAAACGGAACCGGCCAGCAGCAGACACAGTCCTCCGATCTTCCAACGGGTGCAATCAGTACGCGGCATGAATTGAGTCCCCTGGCTGTCGAGCATGGCGTGAAAATTCCGATGTCGGGATTGTCATGCATTGCCTCCAATCGTTCAAGAAGCAACACACGACGAGGAGCCCCCAGAGAACACATTGGCCATTTGGAATGTGTCTCCGCATGGGCTACTCTGACCGGGATTCAATCGAGTTCCAACAGGTGGTGATGCATGCTCAACTGGATTCAACGCTGGTGGAATCCAGCAGCCTCGGTCACCGGATTCTGCACGTCATTTGATGCCGGTCTGCTGGGCGGCCGTTACAACCTCGCCGTGCTGCTCTATACGCTGGACGAAGTCCACGCAAACAATCTTCCTCTCGTGACACAGTTGGGATATGAGTGCCACGACAAAGGTTCCGAGCTGGGAGCTTTTTTTAAATCGCAGATGGATGACGTAGGTTTTCATCCCGAGCGAAGAACGCAGATTCCGATTCCCGAGCGATTCACTCGCCAGATCCCTTTCCTGCTGGAGGGTGTGTTTCTTCAGCGCGGCCAGTGCCCTGCTCTGTTTGAGGGACGCGAAGATCTGAATACGAACCTCTTTCCCCTGGAAGTTACCGACGCGGGCCTGACCGTCCTTCACGTTTCGAACCAGAAATTGACAAACCGGCCGTTCCAGCGAATGAAGTGCTTTTCTCCGGAGGCTCGCGAAGTGACCGCTGCGCTGATTCAGGTCAATCGGGGAATGTTCAACGAAGGAAACCGGGATCAACCGGGACTGGTTGTATTCTCGACCGATGACAAGGTAAGTACTCAGCAGTTGCAGGCACTGGGAGAAGGAATCGGACGGTTGAACCGTGAGGCTCCTCAAAATTCAGACGAGCAGTTTCTGGCCGATGTCGTGGCCAGGAGCCAGCGAATGGGGATGTATGGTCGCCGCTGGGAATTGCCGAAACGCTATTCCAAGGGGCATGTGATCTATATCGCCGACCTGTTTTTTAATCGCCAGTTTCTTCCGGGTGGGCATTTGCGGGATCAGCGATTGTTTCGCTGCCTCGCCGAACCGGGAGTTGAGGGTTACATTGAATTGCTGCCGCAGAGCTGATGGCGGCTCAGGGTGAAAGCCGTCCTCGACTGAAGGGATGCTTCAATCCAGCCCCGGGAGTCACGATGAGTGACCTGAAAATCATTGCAAGTTACCCGTTTCTGTCTGTCGCGCAAGTCGCTCAGGCGGCCCTCCAGGCGGAAGGTATTCCGGCGTTCTTCGAGAATGCGGAAATCGTCAATGCCGACTGGCTCTTGGGCAACGCGGTCGGGGACGTGAAACTGCTGGTGCCTGCTGAGCACGAAGCGGCCGCTCGCGACGTGCTGGCCACCAAGCGGCTCAATGAGTCCCGGCGTAATAGGGCTGGATCGAACGACAACACCGATCGTTGCCTCGCGTGTGGCGCTGCACTACCGATCGAGTCGACCACGTGCGCCGCCTGTGGTTGGACTTTTGCCGATGATGCTGGCGGAGTGGCGGATACTCCACCGGAGATGGAATCACAGAGCGATTCAGTGGTTGGCGGGGATGCGAACGACGCCCGCCCCGCCAGTGGAGGCGACGAAGGCCTGATTCGCAGCACGTCATGGCTGCATCACGTGTTTCTGCTGATGCTGCTGATGATTCTGCTCGCACTGTACGCGCACAGCACGGGCTAAGATCTCTTGGGATGGTTCGAAGAATTTGCGAAGTGATGCCGCGACGATTGGCATCGGGACGATCAACCGAGCAGACCGCCAATAGGGGCTCCGTGGTACACATAGTGCGGTCGGGACTGGCCATCCAGCCAGGCTGCTTCTGCGGGAATGCCGAGGGCGGAGTAGATCGTCGCGGCGAAGTTTTCGGGCGTCTGTGCTCCAGAGATCGGATAGGCTCCCTGGGAGTCGGTTTCGCCAATCACCTGCCCGCCTCGAACGCCACCACCGGCGAACAACACCGACTGGGCACCGCCCCAGTGATCGCGGCCCGCTTTCTTGTATGCCGAGGCCAGATGTGAAATACGCGGCGTGCGTCCGAACTCGCCAGCCATCACGATGAGCGTGTCGTCCAACTCTCCGGATTCTGCCAGATCATCGATCAATGCCGAGACCGCTCGATCCATTGGCGGCAGCAGGCAGTCTTTGAGATGCGGAAAGGCATTTCCATGCGTATCCCAGGTTTCGTTGTTGCCGAGATTAACCTGCACCAGACTGACGCCCGACTGTACGAGCCGACGGGCCATCAGCAGAGACCAACCAAAGGAATTGTCGCCGTAGCGTTCCCGAATTTCCGGAGACGCCTGACGCACATCAAACGCCTGCTTCACATTCGGATCGTTCAGCAGCGAGACGGCCGCCTGTCGGAACTGGTCGAATTGTTGTGTCTCGGCAGCGGCTGAGAGCAATCGTCGTTGAGCCTCGATGCCATCGAGCAACTGGAGCCTCGCTTCGAGTCGACGCTCCGGAAGTTCGGCCGGCAGGCTCAGATTTGGTGCCTGGAACTTCAGATTGGCGTTGTTCTCACGGCCCCGGGCATGATGAAACTCGTACTCAGGATAGGCGCCGTACGTGGTACTGTTGAAGGGGGACGCCTTGATGATCCACGGATCACGCAGTGCCCCCATTTGCCCGGCCAGCTGACCGGGAATGACGCGCCCAGAACGATGTACCAGATGCTCAGGCAGCAGCACCGCAGGAGGCAGGTTATTGCGAGGCCGCATCTGATCTCCGGCAATCGCAGCGATCGAAGGCCAGTCCTCCGGCATTGGTTTGCCTGCATTGAACGTGGGGGGCAAGGCGGTGCGTCCGGAGAACATCACCATGTGCCCCTGAGAATGCTCCTGATAAGGATGCGTCAACGAACGAACGAGAGCCCACTGCTCGCTGCGGGCCGCCAGCATCGGCAGGTGTTCGCAAATCTGAATTCCGGGTGTCTTCGTCGAGATCGGGAGGAACTCGCCGCGTATGGTATCTGGAGCGTTTGGCTTCAGATCGAAGCTCTCGTGCTGTGCCAGTCCACCGGAGAGAAAAATGTAAATGACCGACTTGGCTGTCGTTACCGGCCCGCCGGCCATTGCCCGCAGTCCCTGCAGATGATTCATCCCCAGTCCCAGCAGTCCGATCGAGCCGGCCTGCAACAGTGTTCGTCGCGCGAAATGCGGATGGGTGGGAGTTGTCATGAGGCGGGAACCAATCAGGAGGGACTGATGAAAACAGAATAACGATCCTGTACACCGGCCTCAAGATGAAGCCCCCCCTGCCCGACGTTTAACTCGCTTTCCGAGCGAACACCGCTCTACTCAGTTATTGAGCAGTCGAGTGATTGTGATGGTCAGGCGTTCTGGCCATCGTGATTTCTTCAGTCGCACAGCCAGCGCATCCAGCCTTCCATGCCGTAACGTTCATCCGGATCGAGCCGTCTCAGGATGAGATAGCAGATGGCCAGAAACAGAATTCCCAATGGCAATGCATAGACGGTGGGCATGGCCTGTTGCCAGAAATGGGTTGCCTCGTTTCCCGTGGCGAGTCCATAGATCCAAAGAGGCCAGAGATGCACGACGTGGTGGATCAGATAGATCGTGAAGGCGTAGCGGCTAAAGGTCTTGACCAGTCGAAACAGCGGCCAGTCCCGGGGCAACTCCTGGTTCTGGTCGACATACCGATGCGACAGACTGAACAGCAACAAGGCCATGCCGATTGTGGCCAGCATGTACTCCATTGACGGCGGAAACATCGACCATCCTGTCAACACGTAGGTTGTGATCGTCGCTGGGGCGTAGACGCGCAGCTGCAGCATTGCATTCGCGGCAACGATGAGCACTCCACCCAGGATAGCCGTTGGCCAGATCGAAGGCTTCTCCGCCTGTGACTGCGAAAACAGCAGCGTCGCTGCCACAAATCCGGTCAGCGAGTAGGTGATCCAGGGCAGGAACGGGAAGTAGCCGGTCAGCAGAAAACCGGTCAGCACTTCAGTCAATGTCAGGTCGCATTCAAAGTACCCGTTCTCCCAGTAAGCGGGAAAGTCGACGAGGGCGCGCAGGACGGGGCTGATCAGATACGACATGATGGCGATCAGTACCGCGACTGAAAGCGGAAGACGCCGGACCAGGTTCAGCAGCAGCAAGGCCGCCCCGATAAAAGTCAGCACGTCCCAGTTGAACGTATCTTCGGGCAACCAGACGAAGATGTTGAAAGCGAACCCGATTCCGAAGACAAACAAGCCGCGACGGACGGAGATTTTCGAAATCTCCTCGTCGCTGACTTGCCGCCGTTCCTGTCCGTTCAGCCATAGGCGATAGCTGGCCCCGGACAGGAAAGTAAAAAGTGGAGCACCAAGCCCCGCAAATGGCAGGTAATAGCCGGACAGGTTCTCAGAGAAATGGACCAGCACCATCACAACAATGGCCACTGTCCGCAGAATGTCGACTGAGGGGTACCGCATCGCTCAGGATCCTGTGCTTGAGAGGATGTCAAACACGGACATCAGGATCTGTACCGTCAGCAACACGATGATGAACCATTCCAAAGTGTGCCCCGTTCGCGCCAGCACGAAGTCGCTGGAGCGCTGCGAGCACATTTCGTAGACGTCTTCAAAGACTTCAAGTTGATCGCTGAGCGTCTCTTCGCGCTGGGCTACGTGGGTGCGTTCACGGAGTCGCTCGCCCAACTGACTGGCCAGCGTTGGCGGGTACACATGCGGACACAACAGGAACGGCGTAATTCGTGCCAGCCGAGCCCGCAGTGACAAGACTCGTTGAGATCGCTGCTGAAGCACCTTCAGCCTGTGCCTGGTTCGCTCGTCGAACCGAAACGCCAGCGGGAGATCTTCTTCCAGATCGGGCCAGTCCTCCCGCAGTTCACTTTCGATCGCACTCAGTGCGGAGAGGTAGTAGGTCACTTCAATCAATGCCCTGCGAACGTTTTCCAGCCGGCTGCTGTCAGCAATCAGGGCGATTCGAGTGGGAGACCAGAACACCTGCGCCCCCTGCAAGGTCATCATAAGTCCCTGGGGAGTTTCATTCGGCCCTGCTGGCGTATCGACCCACTCGCGCAGACGGGTCAACAGCTCTCCAGTCTCCTGCTCTTCCGAGAAGATGGAAACGAGGGTCAGGTCGGCATTGATGGCCTGTTCTCCCCGCTCTTCGGAGACTGGCTCAAGCAGTACAGCGCGACGAGAGATGGGGGCTGGCAAGGTCAGCAGGACCTCGTGCGATGTCGATGCATCGGCGGTATAGGCAATGTCCTGGATCACCGAGCCTGGAGGCAGGCAGGCGACTAGGTCTGGGGGCAACGACATGTCGATTCTCTTCTCAAGCTGTTCAATACAGTGGTGTGGTCTGAACGGTCGACCGTTCGGCAAGTTCGCCGGCAATACAGGAGGCCACGTACTCCGCTGAATCGAGCACTCCATTGAGCGTCGAATCAAACAGGTAGTCCCCCACAAACAACAGTTCCGCATGTTGCCGCGGTTCCGGACGATGGCGCTGGTCCAGGTTGTGATACACGTCTCCGCCGGGCATGGCATTGACGGCCCCGACCCAGCGATGGACCCGGCCTTCCAGGAAATGCTCCCGGCCCGACTGCAGGAACTCCGGCAACGAATCGAGTGCTGCGGCGATCAGTCGGTCGTCATCCCAGCTGCTCATCTCTCTGACGATCTCGCCGCCCAGCAGCCAGCCCAGGATTCCATGCGAGTGCCCCGGTTCTCGTGAAGACTCATCGTACAGGCAACAGCCGCCGAAGCTGTCGAGCATCCAGAAGGAATCACTCAGCCGAGACCTCCAGAAGGGGCGGTCGAACAGAATCGTGACGCGCAGGTAGTGCGCTGGATGATCGTAGTGAGATTGATGTTCCCGTACTGCTGCCGACAAGTGTTCGCCAGCAAAGGTTACATTGGGGACAGAATTGTGCGGCAGTGCGACGACTACGTAGTCGAACTCATCGGTCCGACTGACACCGCGACAATGAGATGTGACCCGCAGTTTGTTGCCCTGCTTGTCGACACGTTCGACCCGGTGTTCCAGGAGTGTCGTCGCATGAATGCGGGCCGCCAGTTCGCGTGGCAGTTGCTCATTTCCGCCAACGATGCTGTACAGCTGCATGTAGGCGGGATCGTTCATCAGGTAGTTCTGCAAACCGTAAGTGATGCTCGTGCGGTGTGGCTCCGTAGCCAGATCGCTGTGGATGAGATGTTCCACAAACTGGCGGGTGGCGGGCTCGGCAATCCCGGCCAGCAGCGTATCGAACCGGCGGTCATCCGGCGGATGGGGGGCGCCGTCGGGATGATCGGAATGGAAGAACTCAGCGGGATTGATTCGGTCTTTCGCCAGTTGATCAAAGGCGGTCAGCTCGCGCTGCGCGTGCGGCCCCAGGTGTTCGCGGATGTCTTCCAGATTGGAAATGATCTGGTCCCGCATGATGACTGCGGAGCCTCCCATTCGTCCGATGGACAGTCCCAGTTCTGCAATCAGGTCCTTGAGCGGATCCTCATCGAAGTGAGCATAATCATAGAACTCGGCCGCTCCCGCTTCGTACCGCACCGGAACGTGATGGAAACGCGGAGTCAGCACCTTACCGCCCAGGCGATGACTTGCCTCGAACAGGGTGATTGAAACGGGGGTATCGGCCATCTTCTCCAGCAGGTAAGCAGTCATCAGACCACCCGGACCGCCGCCGATAATTCCCACATGCTTCATGCGCATCAGGTACCTGACTCAGAAAGGATTTGTGCTTCCTTGAGCGATCCGGAGAACTCCGGGCCGGACGAGGAGGCTCACGTGCGACTTCATTCAAGGAGGGATGAAACACACCACGTTGAAAAAGCGACCGGGGAAAATGCTGAGTTTCTCGAAGTTTTCTCGCCTTGAAGACAGCCTCAGTGATGAGCTCAGGCATGCGCGCAACGGAGTAGAAACGTATCCGCCGGCTGAGATTCAACACCTACTTTTCGGCATCGTCTCATTTCAAGATCGCTTGCAGGATGGCCAGCTGCGCTTCTATCGAAGCTGCCTGGCGAGGTCCGGAGTCACTTTGCGTAACTCCTCGGCGATGATGCCGGCAATCACCTCTGCCCCATGGGCATTGAGGTGCGTGTGATCAATCTGCCCGTTACGTCCGGGGGGATTGAATTTGTCGGATTCTTCAGCTCCCAGTTCGTTGTGCAAGGTCACGCTGCGGGCAAATAGATCGACCAGTGGGACTTCCTTTTCAGTGGCAACTTTGCGTGCGGAATCGGCCCATGGCTTCAGCTCTCCACGAATCTTGCCATCGTCAAACAGGCGACGGGTCAGCGACGTCACCAGAATGGGCTGTGCCCCAATCGCACGGGCTTCATCCACGCAACGGATCAAATTGTCGCGATAGGTCGTCTCGGGATCGGTTTCCCGCTCAGGTCCCTTGCCGGGCATGTCGTTGTGGCCAAACTGAATCAGCACGAAGTCAGGCCTGGCATCAAGAACTTTCTGCCAGCGGCGGGAGTCACGAAAACTCTTCGAGCTTTGACCGCCAACGGCCAGATTGATGCACACTGCATCGGGGCCCAGTAACTTGGCGAATGCTGCTCCCCAGCCGGCAGAGTCGGTCACTGTTGAATCGCCAGCCAGTACCACCCGCACGGGGCGATCGGCCGCCATCGCCGTTGTTGCAGCCAACAGCAGCGAAGCGAACAATAGTCGCAAAGAGAACGTTCTCATGAGGGATGGGCCAGATTCGAATACGTGGTATGGCGTCGAAGTGAACCTCAAGACAATAGTGTCTCAAGCACCCGGGCGCAAGCCAATCGGATTCTCCTGGGCCATTACCGCGATTCAGTCTCAACCTGGCTTGCGCAACAGGACAACATCATTGCCGCAGATTTCCAGCTCGGCGGACCATTGATCTGCAAGCCAGACGAATGTCGTTTCGGCGAAGAAGATGACATGCGTCGGGTCGTTCTTGTAGTGCCAGGTGGCGAACGCGGTGGCGTCCCGCACCCGTTTCGTCATGATGCCCAGCCAGCCTCCGGGCGCCAGTACGGACCAGAGACGCTCGAGTTCGCGACGCGGATGATGCAGATGTTCGACGACTTCGGTGGCGGTCACGAAGTCGTAACTCCGATTCCAGACGCGGTCATCCGGTGCAAAGAAGGGATCGTAAATGGATGTCGGAAATCCCCCTTCGGTCAACATCACCGAGAGAGTCGGCCCCGGACCGCTGCCAAAATCGAGGCCACGGTCACCCGGAGTCAGTCGGCGTATCAACGGGGTCGCCAGTCGGCCCAGGAACGTTCGATAGCCAGTGTCGTCCGGTGAGTTCTGGTGCAACTGATAACAGGCCAGTTCCTCTTCCGACGACAAAAAGTTCCGTGGCGGGACAAACACCAGCTGACAGCCCGGGCACTGCCAGTACTCGCGCTGCCGGTCCTGATGAAAGAACACGGGCTCCTGCGTTCCGCAGAGGGGGCAGGAAGTGGGCGGCGAATTTACGGGCAACTCGGGCATGGTCCCAAGTTATCGACCGTCCTGTCCGCGCTCAATCGGCCGGCATTGTGATGACCGGCCATTGAATGACGCCATCTTTGACCTGTGGAGGCGCCATGCTGGAGAACAATTCTGTCGGCCAGGTGCCGAGGCGTTCGATCCCCTGAGGGATGGACTGTTCAAATTGAACATAGGCCACGTTTCGGCCTGTCGTCGAGTAGGAGATTTCTTCTGGCAGCCCACCGGTTCCAAAGACCTTGTACCCGGCCAGTTGGCAGTCCTGCAGATCCACATGCAGCAACGAGGGTTGCTTCTCGGAGCAAATGATGCCCGTTGACGGGGAGATCTGTGGCTGTGAGAAATTCAGAACAATCATGCGGCAGTTGATGAACTTTGCCCGCACATGCTGGCTGGCAAATGAGACCTGAACGGCATTGTCGGGATGGACCAGCGTACAATCTTCGAAGACCGCATGGGGGATCTCGGGCATGCTGGTTTCCGAACCGCCAATGAGGACCGCCCCGGTGTCTCCTCCCCAGTCGAGAGCCATGAAATAGCAGCGTCGGAACAGGCTTGGCTCGTTTTTGCGGACGATCGGATAGCAGACGCCTCCGCCAAAGGCCCGGCCAATGCCAACACAATCTTCCACCTGCACGGTGAACTCCTGGTCGCTGCCGTGGGTCAGATCCCAGAAAAGTCCCGCATCGCTGCCTGTGCCGTACAAATTCTTCAGTGCCCAGCGGTCCCAGCTGATGCTCGAAAAGTTCGTGGCATTGTTTCCCACTGGCCAATCCTTGCTGGAGGCTCGAATGTTCGACCACCAGTCCCAGCTCTTAAAGCCCTGTTCGGGGTCACCAGCATCGATGATGACCCAGCCGGTCGCTCCGGAACCGAGCTTGCCGTCGATGTCGCCAATAAGCTGGTTGTAAGATCCTGCGGCTCCAGGATGCGGAACTTCCAGATTCGGTTCGAGATAGTGATCGGGACGAACAATCACACGGTGTCCCCCCTGCTGGTCGGGCACAGCATTCAATGCGGCTTGAATCGAATGAAACGCCTTCTCCCAACTGCTTCCGTCGGAATTGTCTCCCCGTTTGGAGACATGCAGCGTCACGCCCGTTCGACCGGTGTACCCGGCTTGACCCGGAATGTGGGAGGCGACGTCCGCCTGGGCCAGCGAAGCGAGGCATGGACTGATGACAAGAGCCAGGAGTGCGGATCGTAGCATGAGTTCTCACGTCGAAGGGGTTTCGGTGGATGGGAGTTGTGCGGCTCGGACAAGTGGCCTGTGCATTGCACGCGGAGGGTCATTGAGAAGGTCGTTTCCGTTCTGGTGAAACGAAGTCGCCGTCAACGCCGGAGGAGACCCTGCTCCATGTCTTGCGTCCAGGGCGACTGGTTCTTAAAGACCGCTTCGACCATTGGTCGGGGGGCACGATCAGCGGAAACCAATACTGGCTTCCGTCGTGCATCACTTGCCCTTGATGGCAAAGTCGTGAGTCGCACTGTCTTCAGGTTGAACAACAGTGGTCGAATACTCGCCAAACAGCGCCATTCCATGCGGCATTGTTCCGCCGCCGGGAGGGGGATTGCCATCATAGCCAGCAATGCGAACACGCAAATCGCCGGAGATGACGCCCTTTCCGTTGTCGATGGCGTAAATTCCCTTCTCAATGACTCCCGTCGAAACAGGGCCTTTGTTTCCTTTACGATCGTCTGGTTCGAACGTGATTTCGCCGTAGGGAACGGGCTCACCGTTGTATGTCACGACTCCATGTACTTCGTAGAGTTTCGCCTGGTTGCCGCCACCATCACCACAGCCGATCAATAACAGCGCCGCCAGACACGAACCAGCGAACAAATGTTGAAGCGTCATCGAAACGTCACCAGAGTTTGAATGTGTCTGCGGTCCGTTCCGTTTCATGGAACGCCGCAAGAAAGTTATGACCGCTCAAGGAACGTAGCCCGCTGCGTTCCTTGAGCGCATCCCGGAAGGCCATCTGCTGCTATTCGGGGGTGGGATGCAACTTGACAAGACCCGGTGCCAGGAGGACCGAGTTACCTTGACTACTGGCCGAATCCACCAATGGGCAAACTGTCGGCCTTACGCCCCAGAGCGCGATACACGCCGAGATCGATGTTCTCGCTGATAAACTGCGTCGATCCATCGGCCATCGTGTGATGGGCTCCGCCCGTATGTTCGCTGCCCAGCGTGGCTGGATGAATCTCGTGTGTGAAGCCGCCAGTCGCAGCGGGATTCAATGTGGAAGAATTGATCGGATTCACGCACACAGCAACGGTCTGTGTGTTCACATCGCCTGCGCCACCTTCGTAGTAGCCGCTGGCCCAGGTCGCGTAGTAGCCGGGATTCGCTCCCCTCAGAATCAGATACTTCGATTCGCCCACGAGGAACGTGTTCGTCGTCCCGTCTTTGATATCCCGCATTCGCGTGGCGGAGTTGTTGTACAAGATGCCATTGCTGGACTGATATCGCGATGTGCTCGTGGCACAGCACCCAGTGTCTGAGGTACTTGAACAACCACCGGAGATCCCCATGTAATTACAGGTCGCGTTTTCCTCGGAGGCGTTGGAATCGGAAGGGCATTCAAATACCGAGTTTCGAAGCAGCTGACGAGGCGATTCAGAGAGAGTCTGAATCGGATAGAGACCAAAATACTGGCCGCTGCTGGTGTTGAATGAGTTGTAACGTGGCGCCTGATCGACGAAGGGCAGAATCATCACGGTCCAGGGAGCACCAAAGCCACCGGCGGGAATATTGGTTTGGCAAATGCCCGACTTTCCAGTGACCACGCCCGAGGGGAATGCATTGTGGGTATCGTGGTAGTTGTGCAGGGCCAGAGCGATTTGCTTCATGTTGTTCTTGCACTGCGATCGTCGGGCCGCTTCGCGGGCCTGCTGCACAGCGGGCAACAACAACGCAATCAGGATCGCGATGATCGCAATCACCACCAGCAACTCAATCAGCGTGAAACCGCGGCTTCGAAACGATCGAATGATCATGACATGTCCTCGTCAATATTGACTATGAAGTGACAACGGAAGCGGACGCTGAGGCGAGATTCAGACCGAACGTCCGAAAGAAACGACCAGCCCCGCATTCGGACTGACTTGTCAATTTGTATGACAATATGACCACTTGTGCAATCGAATTGGCGTCGCTTTATCCCAAATTCGCCGATCCCGACGAAATTGCTCCCCTGGCAGGACCCGGGAAGGGCGAAGAATGGGTGTGTTGCCTGGAATAGCCGTGCGCGATCGGGCCAAAATCGCGGGAAGTGAGGATGTGTCGACTTCCCCTGCCCTTGTTTCGCCCGTGTGTTCAGCCAAGTGTGGCAGCGGCCCGGCCGCAGAAACGAAAAAACCCCCGAGCGGCCAGAGGACGACTCAGGGGTTTTTCAAAGTGGCGGGGGCCGGATTCGAACCGACGACCTCGAGGTTATGAGCCTC
>JAGQPW010000370.1 GCA_020426515.1 Planctomycetaceae bacterium
GAAACGTTGTGATCCTACGGTGACGTGGAATAACACTCACCGCAGAGGAAAATAATGGAGGGCCCATGAAACGCGATGTCGAGTGGTTGTAGGTCCGGTTCCACCGGACACCGCAAGGTGGTTGCGGAAACGCCCGTCCGGTAAAACCGGACCTACTCAACTTCAATGTCATCCGGTTGAAGGACGGAATCAAACGGATGGCGAACGGGATGTGATTGCACGCAGTCATTGAAGGGATCACCGCAGAGGGCGCGGAGAAGCGCAGAGAGGAGTTGCGATAATTCAGCGGGCTAAGGAACTCGCCTTTCTCGCCTATCCGCAGGGTGGCCCCGGTTGCTCCGCAACCGTTGGGAGCCGGTAGACTCAGGAGGTCTTTCCTTGCACAAGCCTCCCAGCGACTGACGTCGCCCCAGGTTGCAAAGCAACGCCGGGCCACCCTTCATCCGTTTCCCTTTCTTTCCTCTGCGTCCCTCCGCGCCCTCTGCGGTGATCCTTTTTCCTCTTTTTTACGACACCATTCAAAGGCAGCGTCGACGCGGCTGGAAAGTTCTGGCGGGGCCAATCAGAATGGCATCTGACATTGTTCCCGCCTCTTGAGAGTCCTACCGATGAATGCCCTCGATTTGACCCGTGAGATGGTCGCGTTTAACTCCGTG
>JAGQPW010000371.1 GCA_020426515.1 Planctomycetaceae bacterium
CTTACGATCGGCGATGATCTCGGCCCGTATGGGTCGCGCCCAGGCCTCGATTTGCCCGCGCGCCTGACGCAACTGTTCTGCGAGTTCTTCCAGCCGTGATTGCTCGGCAGCCGTCGGCGTCACCTTCACGGTGCGCTCCCCATGCTTGACGCCCGCTAATGCGGCGACCAATTGGTAATACTCCCGCTGCGAAATCGGATCGAATTTGTGCTCGTGACAGCGACCGCAATGAACGGTCAGGCCGAGGAAGATTTGACCGACCGATCCAACCAGATCTTCCAGCTCTTCTTGGGCCATGGCCATCCGCATCGTCTGGCTGGACGGCAAGGTCGTATTGTGGGGACCGGCGACGAGAAACCCGACGGCCGACACGCCACCGTAATCGTCCGGCCGAATGACGTCACCCGCCAACTGCATCCGCACAAATTCGTCGTACGGCATGTCTTGATTGAGGGCCTGGATAAGCCAATTCCGGTAATGCCAGGCATGGTCACGCGGCTGATCGTACTCAAAGCCGTTGCTTTCTCCAAACCGCACAATATCCATCCAGTGCCGGGCCCAACGTTCGCCGTAGTGCGGCGAGTCCAGCATCCGTTGCACCAATTGCTCGTAAGCATCCTCGGCGGGGTCCGCGAGAAACTGGGCGGTCTCTT
>JAGQPW010000372.1 GCA_020426515.1 Planctomycetaceae bacterium
GGGTACGTGCGGCGTTGGTCGCATCCGTCACGTGGCGCTTGCCGCCTGTCAGCTTCCACACGAGATAGCAGTCGACCGTGCCGAAGAGCAGCTTTCCGGCTTCAGCCTTCTGTCTGGCTCCATCAACATTATCCAGAATCCATTTGAGTTTGGTTCCGGAAAAGTAGGGATCAAGAAGAAGTCCGGTGCGATCGGTTACAGTTTGCTCATGGCCGGCCTTGCGCAAATCCTCGCAGAGCGAGGCGGTTCGTCTGTCCTGCCAGACGATTGCATTATAGATCGGTTCGCCCGTCTCGCGATCCCAGACGAGCGTCGTCTCGCGTTGATTGGTGATACCGATGGCGGCAATGTCTCCTGCCGCAATTCCCGCGCGCTCAATCGCACCACGGCATGTTGAGGCTACCGTCGACCAGATGTCGGACGGGTCATGTTCCACCCAGCCAGAATTAGGAAAGTGCTGAGGAAATTCCTCCTGCACTACCGCCCTGATGTTCATCGTCCCGTCGAAAATTATGGCTCGGCTTGATGTGGTGCCCTGGTCGATTGCCAGAATATGGGTCATGGTTTAATTCCCGATCCTGAATCTGGTCAGCCGGTATGTGTTTTGGCACGGGTGTCGATTTGCACCCCGCCGATTTTAAAACCGG
>JAGQPW010000373.1 GCA_020426515.1 Planctomycetaceae bacterium
TCATGCAGATTCCCGAAGGGACCATGGGCTCGCGGCGATGTCTGTACTTCATTCCCGCAGCGGGAACGCCGATGAAAATCGTGCATCGCATCGAGGACTCCGCGCTGGATCATCTCCCTGGTGAAAAGACGATCTACCTCAAGTGGCAGCAGCTCGAAGCGGCAATCGAGTCCTGCGTGCGAGGATGCAAGCAACTGGCGATGGAGTATTCCCCGGGCAACGGGAATCCTTATGTCTCCAAGGTCGACGCCGGGACCGTGGAACTGGTGCGGTCATTCGGTGCAGAGGTGGTCTCGTCTGGTGATCTCATTCAACTGTTCGAAGCGACCTGGGACGAAGAGCAGTGGGCGCTGCATCTGGAAGCGGCAGTGCATACGAACTCGTCGTTTGCCATGGCCTGGGCTTTTATTGCCGACCAGGTGCGGACCAAGGGCGGGGTCGAGGAACGTACGGTTCAAGATTTGATCATGGATCACTTTGCCCGAAACAAGCTCACCACGTATCACCCTCCCATTGTCGGTCGTGGGCCGCACAGCGGGATGCCGCACTATGAGACTGGTGAAGGTGAGGACACCTGGATTCGTGAAGGGGACTTCGTGCTGATCGATCAGTGGGCGAAGTGCGAGCGTCCCCGCAGCGTGTACAG
>JAGQPW010000374.1 GCA_020426515.1 Planctomycetaceae bacterium
GCCTTTGCTGATGAGAGCGAACTGCCGGTCGATATGATCGTCGTCTCGGCCGGTATTCGCCCCCGCGACGAACTGGCCCGCACCTCCGACCTGACGGTTGGCGAGCGGGGTGGCATCTTGGTCAACGACGAGATGCAAACCTCCGACCCCGACATCTACGCCATCGGCGAGTGTGCCCTGCACGGCAATATGATTTACGGGCTGGTCGCGCCCGGCTATCGCATGGCCGAAACCGCCGCCCGTCACCTGCTGTCGGAAGAGGCCGCCTTCACCGGAGCCGATATGTCGACCAAACTCAAGCTGATGGGGGTCGATGTCGCCAGCATCGGCAACGCCTTTGCCAACGGCAGCGACAGCGCCGAACTCACCTTTACCGACTCGCGGGCCGGTGTTTACAAGAAGCTGGTGATGAGCAAATCGAGCAACACCCTCAAAGGCGCAATTTTAGTGGGCGATGCCGATGAATACGGCCAACTGCTGCAATTGTACCTCAACGCGATGCCGCTGCCCGAAGCGCCGGAGAGCCTCATCGTCAAAGGTGGCGACGCCCCCGCCGGATTGGGTGTCGACGCCCTGCCGGACACGGCCCAAATTTGCAGCTGCGAGAACGTAACCAAAGGCGAGATTATAAGCTGCATC
>JAGQPW010000375.1 GCA_020426515.1 Planctomycetaceae bacterium
CACCAAACTCAGGAATCCCGCGATGGCCACCTCAATTCCGGCATGGAATCGGGTGCCACCGAATCAATGGATCGCCTCGAAGAACTCGTCGAACTGATCCTGCTCAGCGAACCCCAACAATAGCATCAGCTCCCGTAGTAGTTCGGCTACCGGACGCCGCAGGGTGGTCCACGCATCACTGGTATGAATCGGACAAACAAGACATCGACCCAGACCTCCCCACGATTCACGGCCTCCCCTGGGACTTCTTCACGGAGTAGCAGACTTCCACGGCCAATCACCCCCATTCACTGGCTGACAAGCAGCCAGTGAATGGGCACCCAACAGAGCCCACACTCGATCATACAGTTCCAGTGGCACCTGGCGCAAGGACGCGAAGAAAAGCTCGACCAATGAGGTGGGCTGGAATAGCCACCCGGCGTATCCCAGCTTTTCTGGCAGGTCATGCCAGGATATGCTGACGTCAAGTGCCATACAATTCCCGAACGTGTCATCCCCGACCGTCAAGGGCTGTTTGCTTTCAGCTCGAAGGAAATTCTGTTCTCCCCTTTCGCAACCGTAGCCGACAAGCCAGATTCAGTTGCGTTCAGATACTTCGCGGGAACATTCTCAAGCTGCGGTGGAAATGCTTCCAGT
>JAGQPW010000376.1 GCA_020426515.1 Planctomycetaceae bacterium
AAGCCGGTCGTTTTCGTCAAGGTGAAGGACGGCTTTGTGGCCCAGCCTGTGCAGTTGGGTCGCAGCGATGGCAAGCGGGTCGAGGTACTGCAAGGTCTTCAAGCAGGGGCGGCATATGCGGCCGCAGGCAGTTTCGTCGTGAAGTCTGAACTCGGCAAAGCCTCTGCCGAGCACACCCATTGATGCCGGAGCTACGCCCATGTTTGAAAAACTTATTCGCGCGGCCATCGAGCACCGATGGCTAGTGTTGTTAGCTGCCATTGGCATGGCCGCCGTCGGCGTGTTCAGCTACCAGAAGTTGCCCATCGACGCCGTGCCGGACATCACCAACGTCCAAGTGCAGATCAATACCCAGGCGCCGGGCTATTCACCGTTGGAGACCGAGCAACGGGTGACCTACCCCATTGAAACCGTGATGGCGGGCCTGCCCAACCTGGAGCAAACCCGCTCTCTTTCGCGCTATGGCCTCTCGCAAGTGACCGTGATCTTCAAGGACGGCACCGACATTTACTTTGCGCGCCAGTTGGTCAATGAGCGCATCCAGGAAGCACGGGATAAATTGCCGGTCGGCATCACACCTGCGCTGGGGCCGATCTCCACCGGCCTGGGGGAGATTTACCTGTGGACGGTCGAGG
>JAGQPW010000377.1 GCA_020426515.1 Planctomycetaceae bacterium
GTATCCCTCAACCGTACTGGAATCACAACGGCGGCACGATTGTGTTCGGTCCGGATGGGTACCTTTACATCGGGTTGGGCGACGGTGGACTTGGCAACGACCCGCACAACAATGGGCAAAACCTGCAAACGTGGCTGGGTTCCATTCTTCGGATTGATGTGGATCGCCCCACTGACAAACGCGCCTACGGTATTCCCTCGGACAACCCTTTCCTCGGTCAAGATCAACTCGCTCGCCCTGAGATCTGGGCGTACGGTTTTCGCAACGTCTGGCGAATCGCCTTCGACCGCGAAACGCATTTACTTTGGGCCGCTGACGTGGGCCAGAACCTGTGGGAAGAAATTGACATCGTGCATCGAGGCGGTAATTACGGCTGGAACCTGCGCGAAGGCCAGCATCAATTCAGCCCGCAAGGAGTGTCGGCCAATAGCCGCCTGGTCGAGCCGATCTTCGAGTACCATCATGACATCGGCAAGTCGATCACGGGTGGGACGGTTTATCGGGGCAAACAGATTCCGGCGCTCGTGGGAAAATACGTTTACGCCGACTACGTCACGGGGTTCGTCTGGGCCTTGGACTATGACCAATCGACACAGAAGGTGCTAGGTAATCATGTTGTCGCCGAAAAACAAAT
>JAGQPW010000378.1 GCA_020426515.1 Planctomycetaceae bacterium
GAGGAGGTGATCCGGGAGACCATGATGGTCTGACCGGGTCCCCGCGACCCCGGGCGCCCCCCGCGCCCGGGTGGTCTCGGGGCGTTCTGCGATAGGCTCGGGGCGGCAGGAGAGCGAGCGAGACATGCCCAAGATCCCGGCATCCCAGGGAGGCAAGAGCAGCGGCCGCAGCGGAGCACCGCGCGGTGGGGGAGGCGGTACCGCTACCGCCGCCCCGCGCACCAAGCCCATCGGCAAGGCACGCGTCAGCCGCAAGGCCCTCACGCAGTTCACCTCGCAGCTCTCCACGCTGCAGGACGCCGGTCTGCCGATCGTGCGCAGCCTCAAGATCTTGGGCGGCCAGATGGAGCGCGGGCCGTTCAAGTCCGTGGTCGTGGACGTCACGGACGAAGTCGAGTCGGGCAGCCCGCTCTCCGAGGCCATGTCCCGCCACCCCGGCGTGTTCGACGGCCTCTACACCAACATGGTGAAGGCCGGCGAGGCCGGCGGTGTGCTCGACGTCATCTTGGCGCGTCTCTCCGGCTTCATGGAGAAGGCCGAGCGCCTGAAGAAGAAGATCAAGGGCGCGATGGTCTACCCCGTCGTGGTCGGCAGCGTCACCGTGGCGATCTTGCTCTTGATCATGGTGTTC
>JAGQPW010000379.1 GCA_020426515.1 Planctomycetaceae bacterium
CATAGCGGGGCACCTCGGGCATGCCGGTCTCGATCGACATCGAGGGCAACGTCCAGGACCCCGACTGAAATTCGTGGCTGTAGGGGGCCTCCGCGCCCGTGGTCGTGGGCGCGCCGAAGGCTGCCTTCAGCCAGAAGCCGAACGCCTCGGCGTCCAGCGGCACGACGACATCGCCGTCGGCCGTCACGGCGTCCTTGATCGGCGCTAGCGGATCGCGGCCGTAGCCGAGAAGCTCCGAATTCAGCAGCGGCTGCTCCGCGCCGAGCGACGTGCTGGCGAAGGGCATGCGGGTGAAGCCGCTGACGGGCGGCGTTCCATAGGTCGTCTCGAACGCAAGCGCCATAAGCGCCCGCGCCCCCTGGGCTCGTGCCATGGTGTTCTCCTGTTGTGCGACGTAGAGAGATCGACGACCGGTTTACCTTGCTCTCCGGTTGGCGTTGCCAGGGACGCTCGGCCCAATCAGACTGCCGCCGGGTGGTTAAGGGGTTGGTGTCGTGATTTCCTGGGTCTGGACTGTGTTTCGATCGCGCCGCGCCGCGATGCTCGAAGCCGAGTTTCTCGTGATGAAGCTCGGATGCGAAGCCGCCGCCCATGCGCACGCGCTGGCGTCCGATCCCCAGGCAACCGAGGA
>JAGQPW010000037.1:0-38726 GCA_020426515.1 Planctomycetaceae bacterium
AGGTGTGGCCATCTTCGGAGACGGCGATGTTGAGCGGCGAACGTCCTTTGGGGGTGTGGTTGTAGACGAGCAGGTGGCGGCCATCTTTGAGGGTGACGGCATCGGTTCCCGAATTGGGATTGGGCAACTCCGTCAGCGACATCTCACCCCAGGATTTGCCGAGATCATCGGAGCCGATCTGGAACACCTTGCCTTCGCGCGTGCGGCCGATCGCCAGCAGCTTTTCATCTCCCAGGAACAGAATACTGGGCTGGATGGAGTTGATGACCTTGCCATCGTTCACCGGACCGATGCGGGTCCAGGTTCTTCCGAGGTCACTGGTCAATTCAAAGTGCGGCCTCCAGCCATCGTATTCGGTGCTGGAGCCACAGAGGATGTCCCCATTCGGGAGTTGGACCGGCTTGTTCTTGACCGGGCCATCAATCTGTTCGGGCAATCGGCTGGGGGCAGACCATGTCTTGCCATGGTCGGTGCTGGTCATCAGCATACCCCACCACGTACGAGGATCAGGGCCGCACTTGTAGAACAGCATCAGCGGGCCGGATTCGGGTTGGAACAGTACCGGGTTCCAACAGGGATGCCGATGAACCGATCCATCGGGTCGCGCATACTGAATCCCGTTGGCCAGTTCGACGGGGGCCGTCCACTTTCCGTCGATCAGACGAGAAGACCAGATGCCCACATCGGGATCCTTCTCGCGCGTGCCGCCAAACCAGGCGGCGACGAGATGCCCATCGGACTCTTCAATCGTTGTGGCGTGGCACTGCGGGAAGGGGGCTTCTTCGTAAATGAATTCGGACTTGAGGATGGCCGAGCCTTTGGCGGCTGCCGGCTGCCTGGGATTCCGCTGATAATAGAAGCGGCCATCTTCGGCCCCACCGAGGAAATCGGGGACACCGTCGGCATTGAAATCGACGACGGTCGGGCTCGTCGAGTGCCCCTGAATGTTTTGCTTTACGAGCGGTCCACGGTCTTCAAAGGTCCAGTGCCCCGCTTCAGATGAGACCTGTTTCAGCAGGTTGGCGCTGGTGGAGTTGGCCAGGATGTCGAGTTTGCCATCCCCATCCCAGTCGGTGATGCAGAGCTTGCGTCGACCGCTACCACCTGCCCGGCCTCCATTGAGTCGCATCTGCCCCTTCGCATCGAAAAAGACGCGTTGCGGTGGATTCAGGACGAGTGCATCGCCTGCTTTGCTGCGCGGATACAGGCTGAGATAGCCTTCGTGGTCAAGCATCACGAGGTCCATCAGACCATCCTCGTTCCAGTCAACGGCCATTGGCGTAGTGCGCCACTGGGTGACGAGTTCGTTGGGTTTGGGCGTCCACCACATCCACGCCGGTTTGGCGGGTTGGGTGTCTCCCCAAGTGATTTCGATGGAGGCGGGAGCAGCGAGCTCCGGATTCTCACGCGGTCCCAGGTTCCGCAGCCATTCAATGCGGCCCCAAATGCCATTGGTGATGATGTCCGGCAGGCCATCACCATCCCAGTCGGCCACACTCAGGCAGGAGTAACCCCACTTGGCTTCCGCCGGCCCTTGAATGCTGCCATTGGGACCAGCCATCGTGCGATAAGGCTGGCCATTGACCTGAATCTGTCTCGGAGCCGCCCAGCGGGGGGATTCAACTCCGGGGCCGCTCAGGTTTTCAAAGAAGTCGATGTAGCCAGCGGTGTTTCCGGTCAGCAGATCGATGTCCCCGTCACCATCCCAGTCATACCCGACCGGTGTGGCAAGGGCTCCGGACTTGAGTGCCTCAGCCTCCTGCTGAAAGTAGCGGGGAGCAGCAAAAACTGGCTTCTTGTCGTTGTCGAGTCCCGTCATTTCGACGAGGGCAACGCGGCCATCTTCGTCGCCGACAATCAGGTCCATGTCTCCATCGCGATCCCAATCAAAGGCGATTGGGACAATCATTTCGAGATCCATCGCCAGCGGACGGCCGTCTTTCTGCTTCAGGCGAGTGCCCGCTGCATACTCCGGACTGGTTCGGGTGCCGATGTTCTCGAAGTAGGTGAATCCATCCAGGAATTCGCCGCACAACAGGTCGAGGTCGCCATCGCCGTCAAAGTCTTCAAAGTTGGGTGATGGGCAGCCGAAGACATCGACAGGTTGACCGGCGGCCTGCACTTTCACTGGCTCTGCGTACTTGGGATCTTCGGTGGTGCCGTTATTCTTGAAGACGAAAACAAACCCATGCAGCGGGCCGTTCTGCCACTCCCCCTTCTCATTCCAGGCATCATCCCAACCGTAGTCGCTCCAGTCCTCGATGCCAACAACCAGATCGACCGCCCCATCGCCATCGTAGTCAGCGTAGCGCCACTGATTGTGGCGGACTTTGGGCCCCTTGGGCTGCGATCCAACTGGTGTGTAGAACTTTGCGTCGACCGGCAGTTTCGTCTTCTGTGCCAGTCCGGTCTTGATGAAGTCCGTGTACTCGTTACCCGGTGTCAACACTCGCAACTGACCATCGACGTAACTGGGCATCACGTAGTGCACGGTGCTGCTCAGTCTGCGTGCCGGGGCGAAGTCGGGGAACTTGTTCTTTGCTGTATCACCGGTGGTGTTCTCGAACAGCCAGATCCCATTCGATGGCTTATCCGGACAGGAAACGATCAGATCGAAGTCGCCATCACCATCGGCATCGCAGGGGACCGGCCAGGCCCACAAACCGACGCCGAGATCGACCACCAGGCCCGGATTGTTGTAATGCAGTTGGTTCAATTCCTGACCAGCCAGCGGCAGTGCCACAGTTACGCAGGACAGGACAACCATCATTCGCAGTGAACACATTCGCAGCATTCCTCGCTGGTACCGTACTCGAGCATCCCAAACCATCAACAACGAGTGATTGGTTCGTCGCCGAGGAGCTTACACGACAGAGTTCGGGAGTTCATCCCTGTTGCAGAGAGAGAGTGCGCGATGTTGAACCGGCTACATCAGCAGCAGGCTCTTGAGATACTTCACGCCGCGAGTCATGTCGGCAACCGGGTCATCTCCGGTGTTGCGAATGACGGTCAGCCACCCTCGATACTCCATTTCCTGAAGCATCGCGGCCACTTCATCCCAGTCGACTTCGCCGCGACCGATGGCGACTTCTTTGCCAAGGCCGCCCACATCCCGCATGGCATCGCGAATCTGAATGTGTTCGATGAACGAATGCAGTTCGCGCATCCAGTCTGTGGGTGATCGGCGAGCCAGCACAAGAGCGGCGGGATCGGCCTCGATTCCGAGGGGGCCCTCTTTGATCTCGTTCAACAGGCCAGCGAGCACGGTCGGATCGGCACTGGTCATGAATGTCGGGACCACGCCAACCCGATTGGCATGGCCCGCGAGGTCACGCAGGATGAATCGCAACTGGTCCTGTGCAGCAGCATCGTCGGTCGCGGGGAGTTGTCCGAGTCGCAGCGTGAGCACGCGCGAGCCAAGTTCCCAGGCGAATGACATCGCCTGTTTGACGGCGTCGATGCGGGCGTCGAGAAGTTCAGGATCGACGAGCGATCGACGCAGATTGAACGTGCAGGCCCCCAGCTTCAGGTCACGCTCCTGCAGATAGTGGAGCAGCTGCCTTCGACCGGTTTCGCCCAGCTCCTGCTGCTTGACCTCGTCCCGCAGGTCGAACATCACACCGCTGGCCCCACTGTTGCCGACCGCATCAATGGCCTGGCGGATCGGCAGGTTGCAGGCAGCTGTCGGGAGAGCGATACGTGGAGCAAGCATGGGCTGTCAGCGGGCTTTCTGTATGGTGCAGTGATTTCGATGTGTGATGGAAACGTGCATTCGAGTTTCTCTCTCCCTCTCTGATGACTCGCCGTTGTATTGCGGCCATCCTGCGGGAGAGGGGGATACCCTTTGATGATATTCAACTCATTCTGAAACTCTACAGCCCCGGCCTGGGTGGCATCACGGGAGCCTTGAACGGATACACTCCCTGGGCTTTGACTTTGCGTTTGAACACCTGCTGACCACAGGTGACGTACAGTGTGTCCATGTCTGGACCGCCGAACACGGCGTTGGAGAGCCAGCCTGGTCCGGGCTTATCGAGAATGATATGCACGCGCCCCAGCTGGTCCATCACCTGCAGGCCAATTCGCGTGGTAACATAGATGCGGCCTTCGGTGTCGACCGTCATTCCATCGGCACCGCTCTTGTGAGTGTCGTCCGGAACGTGCAGGTGGCCGTAGGTTTGCTTGTAAGCCAGCTTGCCATCGGGCTGCACCTGATACGAATAGGTGAAGCGGCCATCGGTGTCGGCCACAGTGATCAGAGTTTGATCGGGGGATGCGATGATGCCGTTCGGCTTGGCGATGCCTTCGTCAGCGAGCGACAGCTTTCCATCCTTCGAGAAGTGCCAGACTTTGTGATTGCCGGGATCGGTGAAGTAGCCGCTGCCGTTGGCGAGGACGATGAGATCGTTGGACGGAGCCCCTTCGCAGACTGTCTCTTCTTGACCGTCCATGGTGTACCGCACGATCTTCTGGGTTCCATTCTGGCAGGCGTACAATTTGCCATCGGGGCCGAACATCAGGCCGTTGACGCCGGGGCTGTTCTCGGCGAATACGGATACGGTGCCATCGGATTCCAGCTTGTGAATTCGGCCGTTGGGAATATCGGTGAAGTAGAGTTCACCTTTTTCGTTGATGGCGGGGCCTTCTGTGAACTTGAAGCCCTCTGCCACGAGTTGCCAGCCTTCGCCGGGGATAACGATGTCAGTCCGGCGTTTGGGTGGATGACCGACACCAATCGGCGCGGGATAGTCTTTCCACAGGAACCGCAGAGCATCGGGAGTAACAGCCGCTGACTGCTTTCCATCGTGTCCTCCTTCCCCCCAGGCATGTTCGACTTCGTAGCCGGAATACTTGAGGGCGGAAAGCATGTCCTGATTGGCGATGAACCAATCTCCGGCATAGATGTCCAGATCGTTCGCACCATCTTGCAGAAAGACACGGATGGGCTTGGTTTCATACTTGCGGATCAACCTCGGCAGGGCATCGGCACCTCGCAGCGAAACGTAGGTCCCAATGGTGCTGTAGACCCGGCGAAACTCGTTGGGACGTTCCCAGGCCACATTGAATGCACAGATAGCTCCCGAGCTGGCTCCGCCGATGGCGCGGTCGTTGGGATCGGTGCTCAGGTTGTAGTCTTTGGCCACAGCGGGCAGGATTTCTTCCAGCAGAAAGCGGGCATACTTGTCGCCGACGGCGTCGTACTCATAACTGCGATTGAAGCGAGGCTGCGCCTGATCGTTGGCCGCCGGAACAATTCCGTGCCCGATGAAAATACCAATCTGCGGCGGAACTTCGCCCTTGTGAATCAGGTTGTCGAGCACTGTGGGAATGTTCCAGCCTTTTGCCCGGCCGATGCCATCCTGCAGGACGAACACGCAGTGTGGCTTGTTCGCATCGTACTGAGCCGGAATATACAGGTAATACTCGCGCTCAGTGCCGGGATAGATTTTGCTGTCATTCCACTTGAACGGCCCTTTGACTTCCCCTTTCGGAACTCCTTCCTGCGGCTTGGAATCTTCCGTCAGCGGGTATTCATTCGCGGCCCAGATTGAACCGGCAAAGAGAGCCATTGTCGCAGCGGCCAGAATCAAACAACGCATCGAGCACCTCATCGCAGGGAGTTTGTCGGGATGGAGCCAGTGTAGTGGTGAGGATGCAAGGCGGGTAGCGACGGCGTTGCACGTTGAACATTTATGGGGCCGCCCTCCACGCTGAAGGCCGATGGTCGCAACACCAACGGCCGCCTTGCTTTCCTTTGGGCAATCATCTGGTATCGTTTTGCCGCCAGTGGTGGCGACCAACTTCGTGGCTTGATCTTTGAAAGTGAAATACTGATGTCGATTGATGAAACTCTTCTTGCCCGCAGTGACTCCAAATGCGAACTGTGTGGTTCGTCGGCCAACCTGAGCCGGTATGACGTTTCTCATGCCCCCTCAGAGGATGACGGGGCCGTGATTGTCTGCGAGGTCTGTCGCGAGCAGATGGATCAGGCGGAGCAGCTGGATGTCCACCACTGGCGATGCCTCACCGAGAGCATGTGGAGCCAGGTCCCGGCGGTGCAAGTGCTGGCCTGGCGGATGCTGAAGCGGTTGCAGGCGGAAAGCTGGGCCTCAGACTTGCTCGACACGCTCTATCTGGAACCGGAGACGCTGGCATGGGCACAGGCCGGGGCGACCGAACAGAATGACGATGGAGGACTCAAGCACGTCGACAGCAATGGCGTGGTCCTTTCGACTGGCGATACGGTGACCCTCATCAAAGATCTGAACGTCAAAGGCGCCAGTTTCACAGCCAAGCGGGGGACTGCCGTTCGGGGAATCTCTCTTGATCCGAACAACGCCGAACACATTGAAGGCCGCGTGAACGGACAGCAGATCGTCATCCTCACGAAGTTCGTCAAGAAGTCGTAACCGATACCACTCATGTCAGTTGCGAACCATGGAGGCATTGAGCTTTCCCTGGGGCCGCGTCCCGCGACGAAGGTCCAGGGGGCCGACGACTCACCGACCTTCAAACGCAAAACCGGCCGATTCTTCGCGTACGATGCATTTTCCTGTTGCCAAGACCCAAGAGTTAGTTACCATCCAGTAACTAACTCTTGAGTGGTAACAATGGCCCGTCCGCAGACAATTTCCGACGACCAGATTCTGGAGGCAGCAAGGCGCTGTCTGCTGGAGCTGGGGCCGCAGGCCACGATGGAAGCCATCGCCGGGGGGTTGGGAGTCTCGCCCCAGGCATTAATCAAGCGTTTCGGCTCCAAACAACAACTGGTTGTGGCAGCGTTGTGCATCACGGATGAGCCGGCCTGGCGAAAACTGGTCGAGGCTGGTCCGGATGATCGTCCGGCGGCTGATCAATTGCGGGAGATTCTGCAGGCCCTGGCTGGATTTTTCGTGGATGTCGTGCGGAGAATGTCGGTTCTGCGGTGGAGCGGTGTTCAACCCGAAGAACTTTTGAAGCAATTCGAGGAACCTCCACCGCTGGTGGATGTCCGAGTGTTGGCGGGCTGGTTTCGGCGAGCCTATCAACGAGGGCTGATTCGCGAGATCGACGACGAAGCTACGGCGATGTTGGCACTCACGTCGCTGCATGGTCCGGCGATGATCACGGAAATGCTGGGACGCCGACCGACGAGGCACTCACAGCCAGAGTATGTCGACTATCTCGTGGATGTTCTGCTGACCGGGTTGTCGCCTGGTCAGAATGCAACGTCGGGAATGGCCTGATACCGCAGGTGCGGTCGTGGAGAGTCAATCGTGCGGAAAGTGATCAACATCGTGGCTTCGGTCGTCATCCTTGCTGTGGGGGTATTGTGCCTGCAGCTGTTTGGCGAGAAACCCGAAATCCCCAAGCAGGAAGCGGACCAGTTGAGTCTGACTCCGCTGGTGGAGACAGCCGAAATCCAGTTGTACGAAGAGCCTCTCTGGTTGGAAACGAACGGCGAAGCCTCGACGTATCGTGTGCTGTCGGTGGGGGCCGAAGTGGAGGGCCAGATTCTGAACAAGCCCGAGGCGACCCGAGGCGGAAAATTCGTGCACAAAGGGGACCTGCTGTTTCAGATCGACGATCTGAACTACCGCCTCGAAGTCGAACGCCTGCAGGCGGAACGGGATCGAACCTCAGCCGAACTGGAAGGGTTGAACGTTGAGCTGAACAATCTGGTCCCACTGCTGGAACTGGCAACACGCGACCTGACACTGCGACAGAAGCAGACGGCTCGTGTAAAGCAACTGTACGAACGCAATGCGACGACCGAATCGGAATTCGAAGCGGCACAGCGTCAGGACTTGACCGCTCAGAATGCGGTGCAGTCATTGCACAATCAGAGAAACCAGCTCATGCAGCAGCAGGTGACCAAACAGGCCCAAATCCGCCTCATCGACACCCAGATCAAGCGGGCGCAAGCCGATGTCGACCGCTGTGATGTTCGGGCTCCGGTTGACGGCAGGCTGGTGTCAGATGTTGTTGAGCAGGGTGACTTTGTCCGGGTGGGTGACACGCTGGTGCAGATCAGCGATGCCAGCCGCATGGAAGTTCGCTGCAACCTTCAGGCCGAAGAACTGGGATGGGTGTGGCGGCAGGAAATGGCACGTGGCGGCGACATCAGCGTGCTGGCGAACGCGTCCGATGATCCGATCAGCATCAAGCCGGTTCCCTGCGAAGTGACGTTTGCCTTTGGAGGCGTGGAAACGGCCTGGGATGCGAATCTCGTTCGTTTTGATGGGACAGGGCTCGATCGAGAAACCCGCACCTTTCCCTGCCGAGTGGTCGTCTCCAACCCGAGGGCCACGCGAGTTCGCAATTCCGACAGCGGCCGTCTGGGAATCGCTCCTCCCGTATTGCTGAGCGGAATGTATGTCACGGTTCGAATTCCGATTACTTCCCCGCATCCACTGCTGCAGGTCCCCCAGGAATCTTTGCATCCCGGAGATCTGTTGTGGGTGGTTCGCGACGGCCAACTGCAGACAGTTAAGGTTTCGGTCGTTCAAAAGCAGGGTGATGTCGCCATTCTCTCCAGCGACGACAACGCCATTCGCAACGGCGAACGCGTTGTGACCTCTCCGCTCTCCAGCGTATTTGATGGGATGCCGGTCCGCGTGAGTGAGGTCACTCGATGAAGTCAGTAGTCGCCTGGGCGATTCAGCGTACTGCGGCAATGAACACCATTATGGTGGCAGTCATTGCGGTCGGAATGTTTGCGGCCTGGATGCTGCGTCGTGAAGAATTCCCCCAGTTTGAACTGGAGATGATTCTCGTCACGGTTCCCTACCCTGGCGCCAGTCCGGAAGAGGTTGAGAGCGGCATCTGCCAGAAAATCGAAGAGGCCGTCCGCTCTGTCGACGGGGTCAAGAAAGTGACTTCGGTCGCCGCCGAGGGCGTGGCGAACGTTATCATCGAAGTGCGAACGGAGGTTCCTGACGTCCAAAAGGTCGTCAACGAGGTGCAGTCGGAGATCGACCGCATTCCCAGTTTTCCCGACCTGGCTGAAGAACCGGAAGTTCAGCAGCTGGCTATTCGCAATCCCGCGATCAAGGTGGGGGTCATTTCCGAAACAGCCGAAGGTCCCGAAGCAGAACTGCAGTTGCGTGAAGTGACTGAACGGGTGCGCGATGACCTGCTGCAGATTCCTCAAATCTCGGTCGCGGAAATCACGGGCGAACGAGACTATCAGATTGATGTTGAAATCCCTGAGGCCACACTGCGTTCCTATGGGCTGACGCTTGCTGATGTGGCCCAGCGGATTCGACTGCGAAACCTGGAACTCCCAGGCGGAAACATTCGTGATCGCGGCGAAACCTTCCTCCTGCGCGGCAAGAACAAGCGTCGTACCGGGGAGGAAATAGCCGAGATTCCGATCGTCACTCGACGGGATGGCGTTGTACTGACCGTTGGAGATCTGGGGACGGTGCAGGATGAGTTCGTCGACACGACATCCATCAGCCATATCAATGGGCGTCCCGGCATGGGCATCACGGTCAAAGCGGCCGCAGGAGAAGACCTGTTGGCCATGGCCGATGCCGTCAACGAATATGTCAAACACAAACAGCTCCCCGGTGGTTACAGCTTCGCCGTGTGGGGTGACAGTTCCATCAACGTGCGGGACCGGCTTGACCTGCTGCGTCGCAATGGGATTCAGGGGCTGTTTCTCGTGTTTATTGTGCTGGCCCTGTTTCTCGAATTGAGACTCGCCTTCTGGGTAGCCATGGGGATTCCCTTCTCCATTCTGGGAGCCTGCCTGGTGCTATGGCAGTTCGACCAGACGCTCAACATGCTCTCGATGTTTGCCTTTCTGATCGCATTGGGAATCGTGGTCGACGATGCCATTGTGATCGGTGAAAATATTTACACGCATCGTCAGCGAGGCAAGAACCTCGTTCAGGCGGCGATCGATGGAACCGGGGAAGTGGTTCCGTCGGTCACCACGTCGATTGCGACCACCGTATTTGCCTTCATGCCCATGTTCTTTGTGACAGGCGTGATGGGCAAATTCTTCGCGGTGCTGCCGCTGGCGGTGATTGCGATGCTGGTCATTTCGCTGCTGGAAAGCACTCTCATCCTGCCATGCCACCTGGCGCACGGGAACAGTAAACCATTCTTTCTCACGGTCGGTCTCAATCGGCTGACCAATCGAGTTCTCGAATGGGTCATCAATCGGCTCTATGTCCCGCTGGTTACGTTTTGTCTCCGCAATCAGCTGATTGCCATCAGTACGGCCATTTCACTCGTGCTCGTTTCGGTGACGATGGTTTCCAACGGCACAGTGCCCAGCGTGTTCTTTCCCAAACTGGATGCACCGGAAATCAATTCATCGATCATCTTCCCGGATGGCACACCGGCCCACGTGACCGACGCAGCCACACGCAAAGTGGAAAGTGCACTCCAGGAAATCAACAAGACGTACGCCGAGGCCGGACGACCGGTCGTGGAAGTGATTCATCGACTGGTCGGAACGCTTCCCGATGTAGGCATGGCTGGTGGTCCTGGAGCAGTTTCCAATGCAGGCAGCCACACCGGCTCCGTTGATGTGCAACTGGTGGACAACACCAAACGCGGCGTGACCAGCGAAGAGATCGTCAATGCATGGCGAGCGGCCGTCGGAGAAATCCCCGGTGTGGAAACTCTGACCTTCGGTACACGCTCAGGCGGTCCCGGTGGAAAAGCCATTGAATTCAAGCTGCTGGCCTCTGCCGATCAAATGGACGATCTCGAAGCGGCAGTCGAAGCGGCGAAAGCCGAGTTGCAGAAGTATCCTGGCGTCTTCGATGTCAACGACGATTCACGTCCCGGCAAGTGGGAACTGCAACTGAACGAAAAACCCGGAGCCGTGCCACTGGGGGTGCCGCTCGACAACATTGCCCGCACAGTCCGTGCCGCCTACTACGGCGAAGAAGTGATGCGACTGCAGCGAGGTCGGCACGAAGTCAAACTGATGGTGCGCTACCCGGAATCGGACCGGGAATCGCTCGGCAGCTTCGACGAGATTCGGGTTTCCGGTGCTGATGGAATTCAGCGGCCCATCACCGAACTTGCTGATGTGACGGTGCATCGCGGGTATTCCGAAATCAACCGCGTCGATCAACGCCGTTCGATTACGGTACAGGCCGACGTGAACGAGAAGGAAGGCAATGCCAAAGTGATCATTGCCGACCTGCAGTCGAGCTTCATCCCGAAGTTGCTGGAAACGTATCCCGATCTGCGGATTCGCTGGGAGGGGCAGCAGGAGCAGGACACAGAATCTGTGCAAAGCCTGATGCTGGGACTGGCCGTGGCCTTGTGCGCGACCTTCATTCTGCTGACGGTGGAATTCAACTCCTATGGCCAGCCGCTGGTGGTGATGGCCATTATCCCGTTTGGCATCGTGGGAGCCATTTGGGGACATGCGATCATGGGACTGCCGCTGACGCTGTTCAGCATGCTGGGGCTCGTCGCGTTAACCGGAGTGGTCGTCAACGATTCGATCGTGCTGGTAGACTTCATCAACGCCGAAGTTCACTCGGGAAGCACGCTGGAGAATGCGCTGCTTGAAGCCGGGCAACGACGGTTTCGACCGGTACTTTTGACCTCACTGACCACGATCGCGGGATTGTTTCCGATCCTCATGGAAACGTCGTTTCAGGCCCAGCTCGTCATTCCAATGGCGACCAGTCTCTGTTTCGGGCTGATGCTCTCGACATTGCTCGTTCTGGTGCTAGTGCCCACGTTCTACGGAGCGTACGTACGCTTCGTAACGTCTCTGGGGCTGCATGCGCGGGGCGATGTCGATCATGCACCCGCCATACCGCAATCGGCGGCCGCGACATCGGTCATCGAGGCGTCTGAGCCGGCGACAACAAGCAGTCATTAGCGGCTGGCCGTCAACTGCTGACGCGTGAGATGTTCCGCCAGATAGGTGCTGTAGATCTTCGATGCATCGGCGGTCATGTGGACACCATCAGGAAACATCTCCGGAGTCATATTCGGAATGTGACGGCAGTCGACCAGCGGGACGTTGTACCGCTCAAAAATATCCAGCAGCGCGGGATCAAGTTCGTATTCGTTCCCCAGAGGCATGGCAACCATAATGAATTGCACGTGATCCTCTTGCGCTGTTTGCAGCAACTTGTCGACACGGTGATATGTGGGGTGAGCCTGCTGTGCCAGTTCCAGCGGCGTACTGACCGACTCGTTAACCACCTGAATCGACTCGCGATAGCTGGGAATGAAGGTATCGAGAATGCGACGCTCCACGCGATCGCGGTTAGTCCAGGCTGTAGAGACCCGGCTGAGGATGAAGTCCGCCTGCGATTCGAACCCGAACAGGTCGTACTGCTCCAAGTCGCTCCAGTCTGGCTGTTGACAGTAGTAGTGGGCGAGCCGTCCGGGATGATGCGAAGGCTGATCCTGCAGGTGACGGCCTTCAAAGCCGAGAATCACGACATCGGGCAGCAGTTGAGGCCGCTGGAAAAAGTCGATATAGGCATAGTACCAGTCCGGAATGGCCGTGTTGTCGGGATTGACCTTGGTCCACTGCGTTTTCAGGCCGGAACGCCGCTGAAGAGTTTGCGCAAACGCCTCACCATCGACTCCATAACGGGTCATTGAGTTGCCCAGAAACAACAGGCGAAGCTCGTTCTCATCGGCATTGCTGGCCAAGTCCCGCGCCAGTTCGGGCAGTTCCTGAAGATGCTCCACATCGTGACTGAGACGATCCTGGAATCGCCATGTTCCGTGCTCAATCGCCAGCAACAACAGAGCCAGGCAACCAATCACTCGGAGTTCGGTTCGAATGATGGTCTGAGATTGGGCGGACGCAGCGACGGATGAATCGGGAACGCTGGTATGCATCGGGGTGTTGGCCGACAAGCGGCCTCTCAGAGCTGTACAGGCAATTCACGGACCTCCGCACGAACTGCCTGTACGCAGTGACAAGTGGACCCTGAAAACTTAGGTCACCAATGCCAGTGTGGAGACCAAATGCCGTGGATTGGCATCCGTCAGCCTCGATTCAACCACTACAATCGTTCTAAACAGTTCGACGCCGCTGGTCTTAGCGTTCCAGCAGTCCTTCGAGCGTCTCGATGGCCAGCCACTCTTCTTCCGGCTGCACATTGGACAATTCGACGGCGCCCTGTTTGATCTGGCACCGTGCGTTTTCGGCGGTCATTGTACGGGCTGGTCCGGAGGCGGGCGTTTCCCAGAAGAAGGCATTTCCGGCCGGTTCGAGCCCTGCGGGATTGGCAAATCGGGCGAGTTCCACTTGCCCCACATGAACCACGCTGCTGTCGACCTTAGTCACACTCAACACTCCCTCGGCATTGAGTTGAATGGAAAGAGTGTCCTCGGGCAGCTTGAGTTCGGGCACCAGTGGGTGCAGTCTGCTCCCTTCCTGCAGGCACACGCGGCGCTCCCGGTCGAGCGTGAAATGACCGTTACGGGTGAACAGACGGGAATCTTCGGTTTGAACTACGAAGAAGCCGTTTCCGGAAATCATCCAGTCGAGCGGCTGTTCCGTTTCATGGCGCAAGCCCGGCGAAAGATCAACCCGCGCATCGCAATCGGCAAAGGTGGGTGTCCCGGCATCCGATTTCTCAACCGGCATGGGAATCAGCCGCTTGTACCCGATGGTCTGAAGGTGAGCGAGGTTCCGGAGGTGAAGTGCCCGCGCCATGCTCAATCCATGAGCAACCGGATCTGACTCAACTTTGGTCCTCGGAGGAAGAACAGGTTGAGGGGCTGAGCCGGTCGTCTGTGGAGGAGCGATTGGATCAACGCTCAACGGCAGTGTTGTGGGGGCACCAAACCGCTTCCACATCTGCAACACCCCCTGGACATGATCGGGGCTGAATTCCTTGAGAGACTCGAACCACACATCCCGCTGCGACTGCGGAAACTCGGAGAGTTCACTATCGATCATCTTTCGCAGTTGACGGGCAAACGCCTCGTCAACTTTCTTCGTTTCGGCCTTGGGAGAAGCAGGCTCCACAAGCGGGGAGGCTTCTCCAACCGGAATGGGCTGCGGTTCGTCGGGCGAGATTTCCAGTGGACGCAGTTGAGGAATGGTTGAAGGTCCAGCCGCTTCCCCGTGCCGCAGCGCTACGTCAGAACTCGCATTATCGGGGGCAGTCCCAATCTCGGGAATGGTGTAGTCCGTCGAGAGATCCGTCGGGAACAGTTGCGGCGGCACATCTGCAACGCGAATTGGAGGGCTGGCAGACGAAGAACCAAGGACCAGGAACGGTTCCGGTTTCTCCACGCGACTCCAGATGAGCGCATGGCCGGACATGAATCCCAGGGCACATCCCAACACAATGCCGGCGACGAATATTCCTCGTCTCGAATCCATCCTTGTCTCCTGAGGCTGTAATGGACAGCTGAGGCAATCTTGCCCTCAGCCGGGGGGTATAGGCAAATCTTCGGTGAGCAACAAGATCGGCTGCCGTTGATCTGCCAGGCCGGGATCGTGCCGTCCAACGAGTCGAGGTTCCTCGGACTGGCGGTTCTGGAGAAAGATTTCCGATCACTCCAGGCTGATTCAGCAGGGAAAACGTCGTTTCGTCCCCTACTCGGCTGCGGATTCGTTCGTTATCCTGCAGTGAGGCGCCCCCTGCGGACGGCTGCGGACCCCGCATTCGTTCGACAGGAAATTGTTGGAGCTGGCAGATCTATCAAGTGAACTGTTGTTGAGGACCCCAATGGCTGTAGCGAATCCGTTTGGTGCTGAAGCGAAACTGTCGACGGCGGGTGGTGAGTACACAATTCACCGTATTCAGAAGTTGACGGAAATGGGGCTGGGCAACATGGATAGCCTCCCCTACTCCATTCGCGTGCTGGTCGAGGCTTGTCTGCGGAATTGCGACGATTTCATCGTCTCGCAGGATGACGTCAAGAATGTTGCTTCCTGGAACGCAACCAACGTTGGCGAGGTGGAAATCCCCTTCAAGCCCGGACGCGTTGTGCTGCAGGACTTTACCGGCGTGCCGGCCGTCGTCGACCTGGCTGCTCTGCGGGCCGCCATGGTTCGAATGGGAGGCGACCCCAAGAAGATCAACCCGCTGGTCCCCTGCGACCTGGTGATTGACCACAGCGTGCAAGTGGATCGATTTGCTTCAATGATGGCGTTGCAGGAGAACCTCGATATCGAGTTCGAGCGCAACATGGAACGTTACCAGTTTCTGAAGTGGGGCCAGCAGGCCCTGCGAAACTTCCGGGTTGTGCCGCCAGCAACCGGGATTGTGCACCAGGTGAATCTGGAGTACCTCGCGACCGGCGTGCTGACCTGCGATGGGAACGCCTATCCCGATTCGCTCGTGGGAACCGATTCACACACGACCATGATCAATGGCCTGGGCGTCGTTGGCTGGGGCGTCGGTGGAATCGAGGCTGAAGCCGTGATGCTCGGCCAGCCCATTTACATGCTGCTGCCCGAAGTTGTGGGCTTTAAGCTGACCGGCGAACTTCCCGAAGGGGCCACCGCCACCGACCTCGTGCTGACGGTCACTCAAATGCTCCGCCGTCATGGAGTGGTAGGCAAATTCGTCGAGTTCTATGGCCCGGGCCTCGACAAAATGTCGCTGCCTGACCGGGCGACCATTGCCAACATGGCTCCCGAGTACGGAGCCACAATGGGCTTTTTCCCGGTCGATGCCGAAACACTGCGGTACATGGCCCGCACCGGTCGTTCGAAAGAGGTCATCGACCTCTGTGAGCGTTACTACAAAGAACAGGGAATGTTCCGGACCTCCAAGTCCCCGATTCCATCCTACTCTTCGACGCTGCACCTCGACATGAGCTCCGTTGAGCCGTCGATGGCGGGCCCCAAACGCCCTCAGGACCGGATTCTGCTGTCCGCAATGAAGGGCCAGTGGGAACAGGATTTGTCGACAACATTTGGCAAGTCAGCCATTTCGAACGATTCCACGCCGCAGGCGATGGTTTCCGAAGGTGGGGCTGTCACCGCTTCACCTGATGGAGCCAATGGCGACGGCGTCAATGTGAACTATGGCGATGCCCATTTCAAATTGAAGCATGGGGCAGTCGTCATTGCGGCGATCACCAGTTGCACCAACACCAGCAATCCCAGTGTGATGGTGGGGGCCGGTCTCGTGGCCCGGAACGCCATTGCCCGTGGATTGACTCGCAAGCCCTGGGTGAAAACCTCGCTGGCTCCTGGCAGCCGGGTGGTGACCGACTACCTCGATGCCGCCGGTTTGACTGAGCCGCTGAATCAGTTGGGCTTCAACCTGGTCGGCTACGGCTGCACAACCTGCATTGGAAACAGCGGTCCACTGCCTGAACCCATTGCCAAGGCCATTCAGGAAAACGACATCGTGGCCGCAGCAGTCCTGTCGGGGAACCGCAACTTCGAAGGACGCATCAGTCCGCACGTGAAGGCCAACTATCTTGCGTCTCCTCCGCTCGTCGTGGCTTACGCGATCGCGGGGACGACGGATATCGACCTGAGCACCGAGCCACTTGGACAGGATGCAGATGGCAACGACGTCTACCTGAAAGACCTTTGGCCAACGCAAAAGGAGGTTGCCGACACCGTGGCTTCGGCGCTGACGCCAGAGATGTTCACGAGTCAGTACTCCAAAGCGGCCGATGGTCCCGAAGAATGGCAGGCCATTTCCGGGTCGACCGGCGACCTGTTTGCCTGGGACGAGAGCAGCACCTATGTGCAGGAGCCTCCGTTCTTTGTCGATATGCCTGTCGAGCCCAGTCCGATTGGCAGCATCACTGGGGCACGTTGTCTGGTTGCCGTGGGTGATTCAACCACCACGGACCACATCAGCCCCGCCGGAGCGATCAAGAAGGATTCGCCCGCCGGAAAGTACCTGCAGGAACAGGGTGTCACTCCGCACGACTTCAACAGCTACGGAAGTCGGCGTGGAAATGACCGCGTGATGACGCGCGGGACATTCGCGAATATTCGACTGCGAAACCTGCTGGCTCCGGGAACCGAAGGGGGCGTGACGACATATCTGCCCACCGGCGAGCAGATGTCCATCTTCGATGCGTCACTTAAGTACAAGGCCGACAGCACTCCGCTGGTCGTGCTGGCTGGCAAAGAGTACGGCACCGGGTCGTCCCGCGACTGGGCGGCCAAGGGAACCTACCTGCTGGGCGTGCGGGCTGTGATTGCCGAAAGCTTCGAGCGCATTCACCGCAGCAACCTCGTCGGCATGGGTGTGTTGCCCCTGCAGTTCCGTGAAGGCGAATCCCCTGAATCACTCGACCTTGATGGCACCGAAGTCTTCGAGATCGTTCTGGACGACCAGTTGAAGCCTCGTCAGGCTGTCGAGGTGACAGCAAAGAAGGCCAATGGGGATGCAGTCCACTTTGTGACCACCTGCCGCATCGACACGCCCGTGGAAGTGGTGTACTACCGCAACGGCGGCATTTTGCACACCGTGCTGCGTCAACTGCTGAAGAGCTAGTGCGTGACGGGCAGTGAAACGCTGAACATCAACTCCCTCACCTTTCCGGTGGGGGAGTTTTTTTTCGTTCATGCCATCTGGGACTGTTCGACCGGTGCCCCAACCGGTGTCGCAGCGTCCCGATACCGGGGTCTCCGCTGTAGCAACTGGCTGATTTCGTAAACGGCATCAAAGATTCCACGATGGCGTTCCCGATCAGTCGCTGCGAGGAAGCTGCCGTTGCTGATGACCTCACGAACGGCCCGGGAGACATCGCATGGACTCTTGACCCCCAGACCGAGCCCGCGAGATTCCACCCATGCTTCGTTCTGCCCCTGAATGCAATGCAGTCCCGCACTGTTGATAAAGATGAATGGTGTGCGCGTAATCAATGCTTCAGTCAGTGTCATCGTTCCTGGTTTGCCAATCAGGAAATCTGCGGCATGCAGAATGTCGACAGGTGGACTGGGACGATAGGCCAGTGCGACCTTGGGGAAACGGGATGACATTCGCTCGACGGCGGCTTTGAGGGGAGCATTCCGACCGCACAGGCAGATCACGTTGACAGGGATCTTCGCTTCAGCAATCGACTGCATCGACTGCAACACATGCACTGTCCCCTGCCCGCCAAAGGAAATCACCCCGGTCGGGAGATCGGGGTTGAGATCCAGGCTGGTCAGCAGTTCGCGGCGATCTTGCGTCGGAGGGGCGTAAAATCGGGGATCAACGGGCATGCCGCTCATCATTCGCACGTCTTCTGGCAGCACGTCCAGGTCGAGTGCCGTTTGTTCCAGGTCAGGAGCACCAATCAGGTAGGTTTGCCGGTGATCTGGTGTGAACCAGTAGCCAGAGCAAGGCTCCGAGTAATCAACAGGAATAGTCACGCACTGCACATCGGGATTGACTGTTCGTGCCGCCGCGTAAACGAGCGGATTGAACATCGGCGTAACAGAGATCACCGCATCGGGCCGTCGCCCTTCAAGTGTCCAGAATTCCGACAGGCCACGAACAATGTACGGCCAGCGCTGGATGAGTCTGCTCCAGAGAATCGAGATGGAAAACAGCGTCAGATTTCCGTAATAGCTCTCCCGACGCATTTGGGCATTGAAGTAGTGAATGCCCCAGGCAATCGGCCGCCGGACCAGGTGTGGCCTGCGGGCGAGTATGTCGACCAGATTGACTGCGCGGACATCCCAATCCGGGTGTTCCTGCAGCAATCCATGCTGAAGCGCCTCGGCACAGCTGCGATGCCCCGATGCGGCATCAAAAAACAAAACGTCAATCTGGACTGGCAAAGGTAACTCGATTTCGGCGGGAAGACCGGATGTCTGATTGACAAGGTCTCAAGAGGCGAAGCAGGTGGAACGCTCTATTTTGCAGAGGGTGCAATGCTGTGGGGGCGGGATCGTACTCCACCCTGCCCATCGGCGAAAAGCTGAGTCTGGCGCGCACCGTTCGTGGGAATTTTCGGCGCATCACGGAATCGCGGACAGCGTTGACAATCCCGGCCTGCGGGTCGAACATGCGGGGCTGCTGTATTTGCTTCGTCTCGCATTCCTGCCCTGCGGTTCACTTATGTCGTTGATACTCCGAAACGTCCGCAAAAGTTACCGGGAACCCGATGGTGGAGTTCTGCCCGTGCTCGATGTGGAGCACTTTGAACTCGCGACCGGAGAACAGGCCGTTCTGCTGGGCGAGAGTGGCGGCGGCAAAACGACGCTGCTGAATGTCATTTCGGGAATCTCCACTGCCGACGAAGGAGAAATCATCGTTGCCGGAACGAATGTGGCGAAGCTTCCGGAACCTTCTCGCGATCGATTTCGAGCCGAAAAGATTGGGTTTGTCTTTCAAACGTTCCATTTGCTGCCAGCGTTCACAGCGCTCGAAAACGTACAACTGGGGATGAGTTTCTCCGGACGGGCCGATAAGAATTACGCGAAGGAGTTGCTGGATCGCGTCGGGTTGTCGCATCGGTTGCATCATCGACCTGGTGCGATGTCCGTTGGCGAACAACAACGGGTTTCGGTCGCGCGGGCTCTGGCCAACCGCCCGGCCCTGATGCTGGCGGATGAACCGACCGCAAGTGTCGACCGAGCCAATCAGGACGTCATTCTTGATTTGCTGCAGAAGGCCTGTTCTGAGAATCAGGTCTCGCTGCTGCTGGTGACGCACTCCCCCGATGTCGCCTCGCGGTTTTCGCGGGTCGAGCAGCTCAGCAACTTCAATGCTGCGGTCCGTTCGTGATGTGGTTTCTCTAGTGCAGACCTGACGTTTGTCGTCAGCAGCATGAACACAGTTCCTTCCTGATCCTGAGACGTTGTTCCCTATGAGTCTGTTCACAATTGCCTGGAAAAGCCTGAGGCAGCGCTGGCTGGCTTCGTCCCTGACGACCCTCAGTGTGGCGTTGGGAGTTGCCTTGATGGTTGCGATTCTGATCGTCAACAGTGTTGTGGACGATATGTTCTCGCAGACCGGCAGCGGCTACAGCCTGATCATTGGAGCGAAGGGGAGCGAAACGCAGCTGGTGATGAGCACGATCTACCGCATGGATCGCCCCATCGAGAACCTGCCGTGGCGGTATTACCGGGAATGGCAGGACCACAAGTGGGTTGAGAAGGCCGTGCCGGTGAATCTCGGCGATTCCACCGAGGATGGTGGTTTTCCAATTGTCGGCACGACACCTCAATACTTCACGATTGATCCCGTTCCGGGACGCCCTTATCGCATGAAGTTCAAGGAAGGGGATGGCTTCGACAGCACGTGGGATGCTGTTATTGGATCACAGGTCGCCCGGAAGAATGGCTGGGATTTGGGCAGCGAGTTTCGCATGGTGCACGCGGGACAGGATGACCATGTGCATGACGAGAAATTCATGGTCAAAGGAATTCTCGCCCCCAGCGGAACCCCCAACGATCGGACTGTATTCGTCCATATCGATGGATTCTTCATGCTGGATGGGCACGACAAGCCAATTGAAGAGGCCATCGATCGCGAAGCGAAGTTCTACGGCGAAACGCGAGAGCAGGTGGAAGAGCGGTACAAGGCTGACCTCGCCGACATCCGTTCCCACGCCGCTGAAGAAGCCAGTCACGGGCACGACCATGCCCACCACGATCACTCACATGGCGTCTCCGATCTCCAGAAAGAAGTGACCGCGGTTCTGCTGCAGCTGAAGAAAGACGATTTCGGCGGGCGGGCACTCGATCTGCAGTCGCAGATCAATGAGGGATTCCGTGCTCAAGCGGTCCGACCGGTGGGGGTAATGAAGCGGCTGATGGATAATCTCGTCGGCAACGTGAAGGATGCATTTCTTGTGCTGACCGGGCTGATCATCGCGGTTTCCGGCATCGGAATTTTTGTGAGCATCTACAACTCGATGGCCGATCGGAAAAAGGAAATCGCCATTATGCGGGCACTCGGAGCCCGGCGGCAGACGGTGTTCTCGATCATCCTGTGCGAGTCCCTGCTGCTGTGTGTTCTGGGAGGTGTCTTTGGTCTGGTGCTGGGACATGCCCTGGTGTTTGTCGCCTCGCCGGTCATCGAACAGAAGGCCGGATTGCTGATCGATCCCATGGCTTTCAGTCCGCTCGAATTTATTGTGCTGCCCGTCATGATTGCCATGGCGGTACTGATTGGCATCCTGCCGGGTGTGACCGCCTACCGCACCGATGTAGCTGAAGGGCTCTCGGGCTGATCGTGTCGTGAAGTCGTTTTCCGCGGCTGGTCAGCTGTTGCGGGAAGCAAAGTCTTGTTGTGTCCTGAAACCCCGATCACCTTATGTGGAATTGCCTGGAGATTGCTGGTTGTCCAACGCACGTGGCCTGTTCGTCGCGTGATGTTTCGGGGTTAAAACTGGACGATGTGGCGCGAGGCTTGAAGCCCGAAGAGTGGGCACTCGTGCCGCTGGGGCGGATTGGGGACCTGTTGTGGTCCACGCTGCCGCGGCCTGTGGCTCGGCTTGTCGCCCCCCCCACGGACTATGCCGTTTGCATCATTCCTCGGGATGCGGTTGGTGATGACCTGGAGCTGTGGAGCCGATTCGTCGGGACGCCTCAGCCTGAGGCGCGCATCGCGGAGCCTCAAGGCGATGATACGAACGCCCCGCTTCCTGAACTGGCCCCCCGCATTGGTCGACGCGTCCCCGACTGGGTTCGAACGGCCTTTCGAAACTGGGCTCCGCCGGAAGTCGCATCAACTGTCGATGCACAGGCGTTTCGGGCGGGCATCCTGCAGCTTTGGGACGAGTTGGTTCTCAGTCACGAGCAGTCTCAGGCCATTGAAGGCGAAGGGAGGCACGTGGCAGGTGACTACTGGCATGGCATCATGCATCGCCGCGAACCGGACTACGGCAATTCCAAGTACTGGTTTCGCCGTGTTGGACGTCACCCGGTGTTTCAGGAGCTCGCTCCGCTGGCAGCCGAGGTGCTGTCGGAATCGGAGGCTGGTGAGGCCTCAAGCTGGAATCAGCGTCTGACCGGTCATGCCTGGGATCCGATGGTGTTTGTCGAGTTGTGTCAGCAAGTGGCTCGCGACCAGCAGTCACCGCTGGGTGTGGCGGCGAGGCAAATTCAGTTCATCGAAATGTTGCTGCTCTTGAACTCGACGTGGCACGATGCGATTGACGAATGAGCTTCAACCGGGAATGAGCGATGCGTGAACTGGCCATCGGCGATACTCATGGTTGTCTGCACGCACTGGAAACGCTCGCCGACTACGTGGGAATTCGTTCGAATGACCAGTTGATCATGCTGGGAGACTATGTTGACCGAGGCCCCGATTCCAAAGGCGTTGTCGACTGGGTGATAGAACGAACCCTGGAGGGCCGGTGCATTCCTTTGACGGGGAATCATGAGATCATGATGCTGGAAGCACTTGCGGGACGAGTGCCGCTGGAGCATTGGCTCAGTTGTGGGGGCCGCGAGACATTGCGGTCCTACGCCTATCGCGGTCGGTCGCCTCACCCGTCGGACATCCCGGAATCGCATCGCTGGTTTCTGGCGCGCGAACTGCGTCCTTGGTACGAAACGGCTTCGCACATCTTCGCACACGCCAGTGTGGAGCCCTCGTTGCCGATGCCCGAGCAGCCGGAGCACGTTCTGTACTGGGAACGCTGCGATGGCATGAGTCCGCACATCTCCGGGAAGCAGGTGATCGTAGGGCACTCGGCTCAGCGAAGTGGCCTGCCACTGAATGGCGGCCACTTTGTGTGTATTGATACGTGGGTCTACGGAGACGGCTGGCTGACCTGCCTTGATGTGGCCACCGGACAATACTGGCAGGCCAATCAGCGAGGTAAAACGCGAACGGATTGGCTGCATCCATTGCCAGAGACGCCGGACCAACCCTGGGACTACCCATAGAGTACGAGTGCCCCGGCCATTCCAGAGCTGTCTCTGCGATACCATGGGAGCAATCGTCGCCGATGCTCGCTCGCGGCTTCGCGAGCGAGATTTTCAACTTCATCCAGAGAAGGAAGTCCGAACGCTCTGCTGTGAGACCTGCATTTGCTGCGACAAACAGGCCCTCTTTCAACGGACCTGTTTGTCGCAGCTGCGGCCGGAACCGGGTATATTGAGAGTGGCCTCGACGCAGAAGTGATGCACGTATCGGAGAGCGATCTCCAAATTGAAGACTGAGGATCGAAACATGCCCGTCTCGCTTCATCGCTGGATTGTAGGGGCGATGTCCCTGTCGATGTTGTGGCTCATTGGATGTGGTCGACCGCCGCGTCCTCAGGCTCCGGCAACACAGGCAATTGACTCGACTTCCGAGCAGGTGGATCTCAGCGGGATGACAGACCTGTCATTCGTCTCCACCGACTATCCGATGTGGCGCAATGCCGACCAGAACTCAGTGGAGCCTGATCGGGACGTGCCGACGGAATGGTCCGCCGAGTCGGGACTCGCCTGGTCAACGGATGTGCCGGGACGAGGGCATTCGTCTCCGATTGTTGTGGGCCAGCAGGTTTTCCTCACCACGGCTGATGATCGCGCTCAGACGCAATCTGTGGTGGCGTACGACCTGCAGACCGGTCACCAACAGTGGGTTGCGCAATGCCATGCAGGGAACCTGCCCAACGTTCACCGCAAGAACTCGCATGCTTCGGCGACGCCAGCGAGCGATGGCAGCCACGTGTTTGCCGCGTTCATTCACGGGCAGGGCTTGTACGTGACGGCCCTGGATCTGGAGGGACACCAGTTGTGGCAAACCGAAGTCGGACCGTTCGCTTCGGAACATGGATATGGAGCTTCAGTGACGCTCTGGAAAGGACTGGTGCTCGTCAATGGGGACAGCGCCGGCAACGGGTATGAAGCCGCATTGCATGGAGATTCCGGTGCGATCGTATGGCGAACGCCGCGTCCCGGAGTGGGGCAACATGGCAGCTATGCCTCACCGATCGTCGCGGAACTGGCCGGTCGAACGCAACTGGTGCAGTCCGGGTTGGGGCGCGTGGCGAGTTACGATCCCCTCACCGGCGAAGAACTGTGGAGTTGCCGCGGACCAGCTGAAGTGACAGCCAATACACTTGCGTTCAAGGATCCATACGTGATTGTGAGCGGCGGCTATCCCGACAAGGAGATCCTTTGCATTCGTGCCGATGGCAGCGGCGATGTGACCGATTCACACATTGTCTGGCGAAACAGTCGCAACGTGGCGTATGTCCCATCACCTGTCGTGGTCGGAGAGAAGCTGTACTGCGTGACCGACAACGGAGTCGCGGCGTGCTTCGCACTGTCCGACGGGAAGATGTTGTGGCAGCACCGTCTGGGCGGGGCGTTCAGTGCGTCGCCGCTGGTGATCGGAAAGCGGTTCTACATTCCGAACGAGGGGGGAGAGGTACACGTTTTTGAGATTGATCCCGAGTTCAAGGAACTGGCGGTCAACCGGTTGAGCGACGAAGGGGGCATGGCCTCGATCGTGGTCAGCGGGAACCAACTTCTAATCCGCACCGAGCACAAGTTGTTTTGCATCGGAACCCCACAAAAGGTAGCCATGCAACGCTAACGGCCCGCCACATGAGTGACGGGCCGCCAGCGATTGAACGTGAACAGCAGCGAGCTGGCTACTTCAGTTCCTTGATGAGGATGTCCTTGAAGGAGATCTTCATGTCGTGTCCGGCGTGCAGCTGCAGGGCGATGATGCCAGACTTGGCACCTTCCGGATCATCCAGATCAACAGTGGTCACGCCGTTGAGTACCTGTGTGATGTGATCGCCATTGGCGGTAATCACGTACTCGTTCCAGCCATCCTTGTTGATGGCCTCGGCGACCTTCTTCTGCATGTCGGCATCGAGATTCACAATGATGCCGCGGCCGGTGCGCTCGCCGTACAGGATGCCCAGATAGTGATTGTCGGCGATGTCGGCCTGATAGCCCTTCACACAGAACGGAGGCGTCTTGTCGTTGGCCTTGAGTTCTTCGCTCCGGAATTGAACGCCGCTGTTGCCTTTGTGTCCGTGCAGTTTCCACTTCACCTTCAGTACGAAGTTGGAATACGCGGCATCGCTCACGAGGAACGTGTTGGCGGGAATCTTGCCGTCGGTCACGCCGAGAATCGCCCCGTCAGCAACGGACCAGTACTGCTCGCCCCCATGCCAACCGGCAAGTGTTTTTCCATCAAACAGAGACTTGAATTCAGCGTTGTCTTCGGCGATGCCGAGACTGGCTCCGCCGATCGTCATCAGGGTCATCAGGGCCAGGCAGTTCTTGAGCAGCATACGGGTTCCTTCGGCTTCCACAGGTGAATTTTCGCCTGATCCTCAATGTCGAGGCGGCGGTGTTGGTTCTGCCAAGATCGTAACGGAACACATGCGTCAGGGCGAATGAGTTGGCCGGGCGTTCGGGCTGTCGAGCCACCACCGTTGAAATTCGGTAGGCACCAACATGAGTTTGACCAGTTAATCTGCGGGAAATTCAACGGTTGGAAAATTGACACATTGAATCTCTCTTGGAGCTGAGTCATGAACAACACGTTGTGGGCCTACGCCGCATATCTTGCCGTCTGTGTTGGGATCACAATCTGGGTGGCGCGGACATTGCGTCGCCATGGACTGGTCCTGCTGACCAATGGCCATCTGGACGGAGCGGAGCTTTCCGAGGCCTACTCCCATCTGCTGATCGTGGGCTTCTATCTGGTCAACTTTGGAGCCATTTGCTTTCTGCTGAAAACGACTCAGCAAATTGTCACTGCCGAGGCGGCGATTGAGGTGGCAAGCTACAAGGTCGGAATGATTCTGGTTGTGTTGGGGGCCATGCACTTTGCCATCCTGGCCAGCCTGGCGTCCATGCGAAAGAATCGGGATGAAGATGAACGACTGCGGGAGGTTTCCGAACTGCATTCACGTCGACGAATGGGCGAGATCTGAAGTCGACAGCTGCACCTGTCGGGACGGGGAGTGGACAATGAGCCTGCTGATTTGCACCTATTTGCTGTACTTGCTCGCAGCGCTGTATGTGACCGTGGTGATTGGTCAGTCCTTGCATCACCACGGCCGTCCGTTCCTCATGGCCTGTTTCTCCGGACAGGTCGGACTGGCCGACGCCGTGAACCACCTGCTGCTGGTGGGGTACTATCTCACCAATTTCGCTCTTGCTGCATTCTTACTGCAAAGCAATCTCGCACCACTGACACTTGTGGATGTTCTCGATCTGCTGAGCAGAAAACTGGGCATCGTATTGCTGATCCTGGGGACGATGCACGCGGGGAATTTGCTGGTGCTCAGTCTGGTCTGGAGGCGATTTCATCGGATCGACAATTCAGGAGCCGGTACCGCATGAGCCGGATCGATGCTCACATCAGAATTGACGACTGATCCACAGGCTGACACACTCCGAGCCTTCAAGGACGGAGATGTCGTTTTATGGATGGCCTTGGGCCAAATTCTGGACTTCGCGTGCCGCCAGCCTCGCTTTGGGGACTGACGGTGGCTGTTGCTGGCTTGCTGTTGCTTGGACTGCTCGGAATTTCCCGAGGAGACCAGCTTGTTGGTGACGGCACGTTTGCTGGCCGGCAGTTGACGTGGATTGTGTTTTCGCTGCCGGTGATGGGGGTCGGCCTCGCGGTTTCGTATCGTGAATGGCGGCGAATCGCAGTACCGCTGTTCCTGCTGACGCTCGTGATGCTTGTGGTCGTCTATTTCTGCCCGGCGCGAAACGGGTCCCGGCGTTGGATTCCGCTGGGGTTCATGGACGTGCAGCCTTCGGAGATTGCCAAGCTGGCGTTCATCCTGTTGCTCGCCCGCTATCTGATGTTTCGCAGCAATCAACGGACCGTGATGGGGCTGATTCCCCCTTTTCTGATGGCTGCAGTTCCCGTAGTTCTGATTCTGCGTGAGCCAGACCTGGGAACGTCGCTGCTGTTCTTTCCTGTGTTATTCACCATGCTGATTGCTGCTGGCGCAAGACTGACACACCTGCTGGTGGCGGCCTTGCTCGGCGTGGCGATGCTGCCGGGGCTGTGGACTGTGATGAGCGCCGAGCAACGATCACGCATTACTGCGGTCTTCCAACAGACCGACGATGGCACCGTTCAAACAGGAGACGGGTTTCACCTGCAGCAGTCCAAGCAAATGCTGGCACTGGGTGGAGCGTGGGGCCGCCAGTGGTCGGGAATGGAGAACATCGATGAGACCGCATATCGGCTCCCCGCCGCGCGGACCGATTTCATCATTTGCCTGATCGGCGAACGCTGGGGCGTGCCGGGAACACTGCTGGTCCTGGCGAGTTTTGCGGTGCTCATCGGGAGCGGTCTGGCGATCGCCGCATCAACCCGTGACCCCTTTGGTCGACTGGTGGCGTGCGGGATCGTGGCCATGCTGGCGACACAGTGCATCATCAACACAGCCATGACCGTCGGCCTGGCACCGATTACCGGTCTGACGCTGCCACTTGTCAGCTACGGCGGGTCGAGCCTGGTGATGACGTTGTTCTCGATCAGCCTGCTGCTGAATATTGGCTGGCGTCGGGAACTGGCCGCGACGGGAGACCCCTTCCGCTTCCGGGAATGAGGTCTCTGCCACGATGCAATTCCCGACATGCGCTAGTCGGACAAACGGGACAGCTTGCTGTGCAGGTTCTCACAGGCATTGCTGAGACGCTGCTGCAGCGAGAACGAAATCTCGGAGAGTTCTTCCAGAACCTGAGGTGTCAGCGCCTTGTCGGCCCGCTCCAGTGCCGAACAGATCCGTTTGATGACTTGTTCCGTTGTCGCCTCGGCCGGATTCTTGTCGTCATCCTGTGGCGCACTTCCACGGGCGTTGGGATTGAACGGTGCGTAACCGTCGCCGCCGGTCTGGCGATTCGCGGCCATAGCAGCTTCGGAGCGTTCTCCGTCCAGCAGGGCCAGCCCTCCACCTTCTCCGGATGTTTCGTACCCATCAAGAGTTGCATCACGTACCTGCCCGGTACTTGCGGTAAGGAACTCGCTGGGCAAATCGAAGGGGGCGTCTTCCTCGGCCGGAACGCTCAAGTCTTCCCCGCGCTGAGCCCGTCGCCAGGCTTTCATCTCAGCGACGGTGGCTTCAATTTCGTTGGCCCATTGCAGGCACTCGGCGGCGTCATCCCAATTGAGCGCTACGTAAAAGTGCGACCATTTCAGATTGGCATATTCGCCGTAGACATCGGAAAACGTGTCCCATGTCCGCCGACGCTGGTACACCTGGTCGGCACTGAGTCCGATCAACTGACCGAAATCGGCATCGGTCCGGCCTTTCGCGTAACGCTGGGTCCATTCCGTAGCGCATTCGCCGATCGTCCAGTTACAGCTGCTGAGTGCCTGCTGAGCGCGGGAAACGAGTTGGTCTTCGGTCTGTGGCGTGTCAGTCATGGGAGAATTCTGGGCATCCTGGGTGGGCGGCCATCGTCAATGTGTCTGGGTCTCTAAGCGTGCGGAATGCGTTGCCAATCGTCAAGGGACTCGGAGCTGAACATCTGGATGTTGGATTCAGCGCGTCCTCACAACTGTTAAGGGTTTCCCGAACCGTCGCTTTCCCGTATATGGGAGGCTGATGATCTTGAACGCGTTCTGAAAGCACTCGACTGCGGGTGACGTTCCCGGAATTAGATGAGGCGCAAATTTGGTCAGTTCTCGTGTGGTCAACCGACGGGAAACCGTTGGTGCGGATATCGCTGCCGGATTGGTGGTTTTTCTGGTGGCGTTGCCACTTTGCCTGGGGATCGCCGTCGCCTCGGATGCTCCGCCGATTTCCGGCGTGCTGGCGGGCATTATCGGCGGACTTGTGGTTGGTTTGCTCAGCCGATCACACACCAGCGTCAGTGGACCGGCAGCCGGCTTGACGGCTGTCGTCGCCGCCGAAATCGCCAACCTCGGTTTTGAGGGTTTCCTGCTGGCAGTCCTGTTCGCGGGTGCAATTCAGGTGGGACTGGGGCTCGCACATGCGGGCCTGCTATCCGCATTTGTTCCGGCGAGTGTGATCAAAGGTTTGCTGGCCGCGATCGGTGTGATTCTGATCCTCAAACAGGTCCCCCACCTGTTAGGGCACGACACTGACCCTGCCGGGGAAATGTCGTTTCGACAACCAGACCATGAGAACACCTTTTCAGAATTTGGTGAACTGCTGGGTGACGTGCACTACGGGGCAATGTTCATCGGGCTGCTGTCCGTTGTGGTACTGATCCTCTGGGAGAAGGTTCGATTTTTAAAGAAGTCGAAGGTTCCCGGGCCCATCGTCGTCGTTTTGCTGGGGGTCGCCTTCAGCGCGCTTTTCCGCTCCTGGGGCGGGATACTGGCCGTTCAGGGGAATCATCTGGTGCAGATTCCAGTGGCTGAATCCCTGAGCGGATTCACCGACTTCCTCGTGTTCCCCGACTTCGGGCAGATCGGCAGGCCGGACGTCTATGTGGCTGCGTTGACCATCGCCATGGTTGCATCACTGGAGACCGTTCTGAATCTGGAGGCCGTGGACAAGATCGACCCTCAGAAACGGCACTCGCCACCGAGCCGCGAACTGCTGGCCCAGGGGGTCGGGAACATGCTGGCCGGTCTGATCGGAGCGATTCCTTTAACTTCCGTCGTCGTTCGCGGAACAGTCAATGTTTCTTCCGGTTCACGCACCAAGCTGTCCGCCATCGTTCACGGGCTATTCCTGCTGCTGGCAGCCGTAGTGTTTCCTTCGGCAATCAACTGGATTCCGCTTTCCGCCCTGGCGGCCATTCTGATTGTGACGGGCTACAAGCTGGCCAGCCCCAGGCTGTTCCTGGAGATGTGGTCGGCTGGCAAGCATCAGTTCCTGCCGTTCATTGCAACCGTGACGGCGATTGTGCTCACCGACCTGTTGATTGGCGTGCTGATTGGCCTGGCGGTAAGCGTGGGGTTCATTCTGTATGGCAACCTGCGACGACCAATTCGCCGGATTGTCGAAAAGCACCTTTCGGGCGATGTGCTGCGAATCGAACTGGCCTCTCAGGTCAGCTTCCTGAATCGGGCGGCTCTCGAAAAAGTGCTGATGGAAGTGCCTCGCGGCGGAAATGTGCTGCTGGACGCTCGCAATACAGTCTATGTCGACCCGGACGTGCTGTATCTGATCCACGACTTTGTGCAACATGTTGCTCCGGCCCACGGCGTGACAGTCAGCATGGTTGGCTTTCACTCCAAGTACGATCTCGAGGACCGGGTGCTGTACGTGGACTATTGCAGCCGCGATCTGCGGGAATCCATGACTCCGCAACAGGTGCTGCAGGTCTTGAGAGATGGCAATGAACGGTTCCGTACTGGTAACCAGTTGACCCGTGACTTGAATCGGCAGATGAACGCAACCTCTGTGGGACAGCATCCCATGGCGGTGGTTCTTGGATGTATCGACTCTCGAAATCCCACCGAACTGATCTTCGATCTCGGGCTGGGGGACATTTTCAGCGTTCGGATTGCCGGCAACGTCATCAGCCCCAAGGTCCTGGGAAGCCTGGAATACAGTTGTGCTGCGGCAGGAGCCAAAGTGATCCTGGTGATGGGCCACACGCGATGCGGTGCGGTGACCGAGGCTGTCAACCGCCTGACGGCCCCCATTTCCCCGGCGACAGCCGTCTGCACGCACCTTGCCGCCGTCGTAAAGGACATCCAGCGCGCCGTAGATGCTCCGACCATGCGCCGTCTGAAAACGTGTACGGCAGAGGACCGGGAAAGCCTGGTCAATCAGGTGGCCCGCCGCAATGTCGCCCTCACGATGGACGCCATTCTGGAGCGCAGCGATGTGCTGCGAGGACTGGTGGTGGGCGGACAAGTTGCTCTCGTCGGTGGAATGTATGATGTGTCTACCGGACGAATTGACCTCTTCCCGCACCTGCTGACGCAGCTGGAATCGCTCGACTGAGAGTCGAACGGGTCTGCGATTCGGCAAGCGGAGGGGGGATAACCGGGACGAATCGGCAACGTCTGCCGGGAACAGACGTAACATTTGCTGTGACGGGGACTTCGCGTTGACGCGAACCGTGTCTCGGAGCATTCTTTGAACTTGAGGGGGAAGATCCTGCGCCCTGCCAGATCTTCCTGTATGCCCGAGTTCTCTGATTTAAAGTCCGCTGCCACAGTGCTTTCACTTTCGCTGACTCAACGCCTTGTGCTGTTGCTGCTCGTGCTGACGAGCGGTGCGGGGTGCAGTCTGCTGGAACCGGAAGGCCGGTCTGTAGCCACGAATCCGCTCCCTCCCATTGTTGCTCCGCGGGATGCCGTTGATCTCGAGGTGTTTATCGTTGACCGCACCGTGGGTGACCCGTTGATCGGGCCGGCGTTGTGGAACAGCCTGCACGATTTGACATCGACTTCTCCTCAACTGAAGCAGCAGCTCGCGGAACAGGGCATTCGAATTGCCATGAGTCCATCTCGTCCACCTCACGCGGTGCAGTCGTTACTGGCTCAGTCGGGCAATCTGGATCCGACCCGGCGCACCTCGTTCCAGCAGTACGTTGTTCCGGCCATGCAGCCAACCCTGCTGCAAGTCACCGTTCTGGAACCCGAAGTCGAAGTTCAGCTGCCCGGGAACGCCGGGGAGCTGACAAAGCTCACCAATGGGCGTTGCCAGCTGCAGTTGCAGGCCAGCAAAGTGGACGAAGGCTGGGCCCGGATTGATGTGCTGCCGGAAATCCTGCATGGAGCCGATGTCCCACGGTACAAAGCCACCGCCGAAGACTGGGTCGTCGATCAGGGACAGAAATCGATCCTGCTGTACGACCAGCGTTTCAGCGCCGAGCTGAACGAAGGGGAAATCCTGGTCATCGGCTACACCGATCAAGCCCCCGATTCCGTTGGGGAACGGTTCTTTCGTGGCCAGTGGAAGAACATTCCGATTGAGCGTCTGCTGATCATTCGGCTGCGAGGCATGCATCGCGTCGACCCCGTTCGCGCCGAGTAGATCTCGTCCGGACTGTGTTGCCCCGTGAAATCCGGTAAGCTGCCAGTATTCGCCCAACGGGCGCCGCATGCTCGGCGTATCGTGGTGTTGACGCTTCCCTGCCAGCAGATGTGGCCAGCCGCATGTTCTCCAGTCGGATTTCCACCCGCCAACTTGCCCTGCTGTCGCGGTCACTGTCGACGTCGCTGCATGCCGGAGTGGATGTGGTCAAAGCCTTTCGGCAGGCCGCAGGCAAAGCTCAGGGAACTCAGAAGCGAGTCCTGCTGGACATCGTCGATCAGTTGCAGTCCGGAGAAGAAGTTGCCACCGCGTTTCGTTCGCAGGGCCACTTCTTCCCGGAACTGTTCTGCGACATGCTGGACGTGGCCGAGCAGTCAGGGAACATGCCGGAAGTGTTGCGGGCGCTCGCTCTGCATTATGAAAACAACCTGAGGCTGTGGCGGGCATTTCTCGGGCAGATCACCCTGCCCGCCATCCAGTTGCTCGCGGCGATCGGGATCGTTGCCGGCCTGATCTACATGCTCGGCTGGGTCGCCGAGATCACCGGACAGGAAATCGATATTCTCGGCTGGGGGTTGATCGGCACTTCAGGGGCAGCGACGTGGCTGGCCGGCTGGGCCATGCTCTTTGCAGGTCTGGTAATCGGTTACAAGTTTCTCGCCTCCTCGCTCTCTGGACTGCGTTCGCTGCATCGCGGATTAATGAGTATTCCCGTTCTCGGTGGCTGTCTGCGGGCATTCGCAATCGCCCGATTTTCATGGGCGTTCCATCTCACACAGGACGCCGGGATGCCAATTGATCCCAGTCTGGAAGCGAGCTTGAGGGCGACCGGAAACGGGGCCTTCATCAGCGCGACGAAGCAGATCATTTCGGACGTTGAGTCGGGAGCATCTCTGACCGATGCACTCGCCCAGACTGAACTGTTCCCTCTGGAATTCATTCACATCGTGGAAGTCGGCGAGACTTCAGGAACAGTACCCGAAACGCTCGATCGGCTCAGTGGCCAGTTCGAAGACGAAGCCCGCCGCAGCATGTCCGGCCTCGCCATGGCCGCTGGCTGGCTCATCTGGGCCGGCGTAGCCCTGTTCATCATCGTGATGATTCTCAAGCTGGCGATGTTTTACGTGGGCATGCTCGATGAAGTGCAGCGCGGGATGTAGCGCCAAGCGGAAACCCCATTGGCTGAAGTGCCCCGCCGAAGTCCCTCCAGCGTCGCCAGTGTGGGCTGAAATTGGGATTTGTCAGTCCGAAATAGAACCGGTGGGCTCCAGAAAACGTGAGCTGATTGTACAGCGGCGCCTGGTCGGCAAACGGGAGAATGTGCACCCAGGCGGTCGGGCCGTGACCGCTTGAAGTAGCGATGTTTCCAAGGAGGGAACACGCAATGGACATCGTGGTAGTTGTGCAGGGCCAATCCAATCTGCTTGAGATTGTTCGTGCACTGGAACCGGCGACCAGCGGCGTTTGCTGGATCGTCCTCCCGACTGAGGCCCACGCTCAACAAGACGTTCCCGCCGCCTCATGGCGCTGACCGCATTTGGGCCTCAGGGTTGCTGATGATGTTCGGCGTGACCATTATGGTTCCACTGCTGCTCACGCTGTACGGGCTGTGGCCACCCAGTGGCGCGATCCTCAAGTCGGGGAACACGTAGCCGAGCAGACCTGCTGCCAAGAGTGAACGATCACCGGTTTCTTCGAAGGAGACTCAGAATGCAAGGTTACTGGTTGTGGATGTTGGGTCTGCTGGTCACCTCACTTGTGTTCGGGACGCATGCCCCCGCAGGTGCGGCTGAAACGAACCGACACGTGGTGATTGTGAGCATCGACGGCTTTGCAGCCTATTTGCTTGATGACCCCAAAGTACCGCTCCCGACCTTGCGGAAGCTGGCACGTGAAGGCTGTGTGGTGGACGGAGGCATGACGGTCTCCAACCCGTCGGTCACCTGGCCCAATCACACGACGCTGGTCACCGGCATGGAGCCCGGTCGACATGGAGTTCTGGCCAATGGCGTTCTCGTGCGTGGGGGCATTGGAGTCCCGGTGATCATCGATCCGCGGCGCGACCAGCGGGACCTTGTGAAGGTGCCGACTCTGGCCGATGTTGCCCATGCCGCCGGACTGTCGACCGCGGAAGTGAACTGGCCCTGCACACGCGGCTCCAGTTCGTTTGACGACCAGTTTCCCGACACCCCGGAGTCCATGGATCACACAACTCCCCGCTTACGCCGCGAACTTGTCGAATCGGGGCTGTTGAGTGATGAAACACATTCGTCTTTTCGAAACCGGAGTGTCGCTGGTCTCGACTATGTGTGGACTGAAGCGGCATGCCATTTAATTCGTGAGCGAAAGCCGAATCTCCTGCTGGTGCATCTACTCAACAACGACGCCACGCACCACGCGCTGGGACCGCAGACTCAGGCCGGTTACACCGCCAATGCCTATGCAGATATGTGTCTGGCACGCATCATCGCCGCACTGGAGGAAGCGGGAATTCGTCAGCAGACCACGTTGATCGTCGTGGCGGATCACGGCTTCACAACGACCCCCAAGGCCATTCGGCCCAATGTGCTGCTGAGACAGGCCAACCTGTTGACCGTAGAGAATGGAAAGCTGACCCAGGCTCAGGTGCACGTCGTTCCCGAAGGCGGTATTGGATTGGTGTACTGTACGAACCCATTGGAGGCTCCCGAGACAGCGGCTGAGTTTCGGAAGATGTTCCTCAATCAGGAAGGGGTGGCTGATGTGCTGCTGCCAGAGCGATTTGACGAAGTAGGCATTGCGTCGCCGCGCGACTACGAACAATCTCCGGACGCCATTCTAGTGGCCAAGGATGGTTACGCCGTTTCCGGTTCGGTTGAGGGGGACACGCTGGTCACCACGAACACCGAAGCTCGCACCTCATTAGGATCTCATGGCTTCATCTCAACACTGCCGAAGATGAAAGCTTTGTGCATTCTCTCTGGTGCTGGTATTCAGGCGGGAAAGACACTGCCGACCATTGAGAACACTGCCATTGCTCCCACTGCGGCGGCGCTGCTGGGACTCCAACTCCCCAATGCCGATGGAAAGCCGCTGACCGAGGCTATGGTCCCCGCCAAATCCCAATAGCGGGTTTACTGATCGACGGTGATGACGCCGGTTGAGGGACGCCAGACGGGCACGATCTCGAACAGGTTTTCCGTCGCAGCGCGGTCGACATCCGCCTTCAAACCGAGGTTGAGCAGGTTCCGGCCGCCTCGGCTGTCGTACATGGTCTGCAGAAACTCCTCCGGCGTGCGCGCATGCAACTTGTAGAAGTCGATAGCCATCTGCGTCTGCACATCCGCCGCCGGTTGGCCCTGGAGTAGGTCGGAAGCCACAGCCCCGGCAAAAAGAATGTCCTCGGCTGTGAGGAAGCCATCGGTTCCGGCACAGATGAGATGAACGGGACGTGACTCCTGACTGAGCCTGTTGACGATAGCCGCACGATTCACGAACGCCCCAATCAGGACTTCATCGGCGGGACTGCACGAATGGAGTGCCTTGGTGCCGTTGGTCGTGGTGAACACCAGCGTGCGACCCGACACAATGTCCGCAGTGTACTTGAGCGGAGAGTTATCGAGATCAAACCCGGGAATGAGTTGCGAGTGCCGTTCGCCTCCGAGCAGTGGACGTTCGGGGAGTTTGTCGATCTGGGCGAGTGCCTCCTCCACCGTGAGTGTGGGAATGACAGTTCGCGCTCCGTGGGCCAATGCGTGAATGATCGTCGTGGAGGCCCGCAGCACGTCAATGACGACACCAACGCAGCCCGCAGGCAGTGGCTGCTCCATGAGCGCGGGCAGAAGATGAACCGTGACGGACATGGGCAGAGGCTTGGGCGAGGCGGACGCTGGAATCAGGCGGGAGGCAGCGGCGGGACTTCATCCGCAGCAGGCTTCTGGCGGAACGAATTGAAACAGATGTAATCCCAGTGGCGATACAGATCGGAATCCTTGCGCAACTGGCTGTGCGAACCAATGGCCGCAACTTTGCCCTCGTGCAGCAGCACAACCTGATCGCAGCGTTTGACGGTCGAAAGGCGTGCTGGCAGGAAGATCAACGTGCGGTTCTGAGCCAGTCTCTGGTACGCATCGTCGATCATGGCTTTCGTGTCGTCATCCAGGAACACATGAGGTTCTTCGATAATCAGCACCGCAGGGTTGCGAAGTGCGGCACGAGCCAGTCCGAGTCGAAAGGCCTGCCCGGGCGTGAGTGATTCTCCGTGGTCTCCCAGGACCGTTTCATAGCCTTGCGGCAGCCGCGAGATAAAGTTGTGGGCGTGAACGAGCTTGGCCGCTTCCGTGGCATCCTGCAACTTGAACCGGCTCTCACCACAGATCAGATTCTCGGCCACGGTACCGATCAGCGCGGGGTCGTTTCCACTGACGAATACTGTCTCGGCCCGGATCGATTCCAGCGTTCCCCAGGCAATGTCTTCGCTGTCGAACAGGATGCGTCCCTCGCTGGGCTCGATGAACCGCGGCAACAAATGGGCGACGAGTCGTGGCAACCCGGGGTCGAGTGCAACCAGTGCAATTTGCTTCCGCGCCTGGATCTTGAGATCCAGCTTATCGAGCACAATGCGGTCCGCCTTACGACAGGTGACCGACTCAAAGGTGATGGAGCGGGAGACCGGCTCAATGAACTTCGCTCCAACGGCCTGGCCCACTTCGGGAATTTCGTCCAGGTAGCGGTAAATCCGGTCGGCAGCCAGCAGCATGATCGATCGACTGGCGAGCACCCGTTCGAGTCGCGGCAGTTCGTGCGCGAGCAAACCGAGCGCAATCAAGAGAGTTGCTCCGGAGGAGGCGGGAATGGAACCCGCCGGAGCGACAATGCGCAGGCCAATCAGCATGACGATGAGCAGGACGCCCCCCAGCAGCAGCGTGCCGCCAGTGGCGAACAGAAAACGCTCCTGACGACGAACGTTAATTGATTCACGATTGAGGCGTTCCAGATGCTGCTGAAACTTCTGCTGTTGAAAGTCTTCGATATTGAAGCCCCGCACCAGCCGGGTCTTCCGCAAACCTTCCGCGAGGAACTGCACTTCCGATTCGACGTGGGCGTTCGCCAATTGCTGCTCCCGCACGCGGCGTTCTTTTTCGTGTCGGTAGACCCACCAGCAGGCAGCAGCGGGGATCAGGCATTGCAGGGCCAGCCGCCAGTCGATCGCGAGAACAATTCCAATAAGCAGAGGAACGAGCAAAGCTCCTCGTACCAGCCCGGCCCGCCAGGACGTCAGTGAATCGCGAACCTGTTCGGTATCGGACGTGAACAACTGCAGCGCCGTGTTGTAACGGCCATCGGTGTCGTCACTGGGCCCCAGCCGAAGCGTTTGACGGTGAATCGCGGAACGCAGCCAGGTGGCCTGTTTGCGGGCCGCGACGGCAGAATGGTACTTCGCCTGAGAAAGCGCCCATAAGACGACCAGCAGGCTCAGCAGCAGGCCGAGAATCAACGTGGGGAGCGCAGTCCCTGTTCGCCAGAAGATCGGAAAGTGGGCGATGGTTTTGGGAAGCCAGGACCAGGCCAGCGACCGCCCATAATGCAGAGCCGTTGGGAGCAGGCCCAGATCCCCCGTGCGAGGACCGTTGTATTCCTCACCAAGCAGCAGGTCGAATGCTTCTGGCAGCGGCGTGACCATGCGGCCCCGCGTCACCAGAAGATCCACCGTGAGCGTCGTCAACGTCAGGGCGTACAGCAGTGCCAGACAGGCCAGCAATGTCCAGATGACAACGCCGACCCCCGGGCCGCTACCCCATGAACGCTTGGGAATAAGCCGGCGCAGCGAGTTGTTGGTCGTAGGCATAGTGCCCCCGGCTTTGTATCAGGCGAGGTCTCGATCTTCGAACGAAATGAGAGCGGCCATCAACATGAAGATCGTATAGGCAGCGCAGTACATCGCCGCAAAACCGAGATACGCCGAGTTCACCTGCGCCGATGCTCCCTGAAGATTGAAGTGGTCCAGGGCCGGGAAAATCGTGGCGAACACCTGCGCGACGAAACGAACCACCGGATGCACTCCGGCATGAACAAGAATCGGAGTCAGGTGACCAATCACAAAGACGGCGAGGCAGGTCAGGACATTCACCAGCATCGGGAACCGCGTGGAAATCGCGACACTGACAGCGGACAGAACCAGCACTTCAAAACAGATCAGCACAATTCCCGGCAGGATCGACAGCGCCACTTCAAGACGCTGCTGAACGAGATAAGGAATCTGCATGTTGCCTGCGGCACGCCAGTAGAACAACGGTGGCGGCTGGGCTCCGTGTTCCCCCTGATCGTATCCGTACTTGAAGTAGGTTGCGGCCAGAAAGACGACCGTCATCACCAGCACCATCAGCAGCGACGACTGCACAATTCCCAGGTACTTCCCCAGGATGAACTGCTGCCGGTTGATTGGCTTGGACAGCAGGGTCATGGCTGTCTTGCCTTCAATTTCGTCGGCCACACTGGTACTGGCCGTCCACACTGCCATCAGCAGGGCACTGATTTGAATGGTGGCGAGCCCGCACTCAATGAACATCGTGGTGTCATCATCAAACGCAAAGAACGGCATGATGATGTTCAGGATGATCACGGACGATCCGATCGCCATCATCAACAGGAACAGAGGCTGGCGGATCGCTTCTTTCATCGCCGCCCGCGCAATAATTCCCACGCGGGTGAAATAGTCGACTACAAGCAGCGCAACGACCACCAGTAACACCCCCCAGCCGATCGCAGTGTAGGGAGGTTCAGCCCGGAGCACGCCGGCACCGGGAGCATCCGCGGCCAGAAGACACATCGATTGCCACATCGACAGGGACTCCACAGGGTCTTGGGGATAAAAAACTTAGGTTCAAAAAAGACAAGATCACGGCCCTGCCGTCAGGCAGCGCCTCAATGCTGTCGAATGTACAGTCCCTGCGGACGGTGTTCAATCCGACCAGTCGGTTTCTACT
>JAGQPW010000037.1:38823-41739 GCA_020426515.1 Planctomycetaceae bacterium
CTGCCGTCAGGCAGCGCCTCAATGCTGTCGAATGTACAGTCCCTGCGGACGGTGTTCAATCCGACCAGTCGGTTTCTACTGTGGTTATGGCGAATCCCGTGTCCCCAGGCAGCAGACTTTCTCAAGGGAGACCATTTGAGACCGCTGATTGCGAAATTCTCATTCAGTCGGCGTGTGTCGACGGTGAAGAGGACTTGCCGCCAGTTGCGTCCGACACTGGCGGAACGTGGTAGATGAACACATTCGCTCCAACCGTGCCGACAGGGCTCAGGTCGCGGTACAGCCGGTATCCGCCATGCGCAGCATGAAGGTTGAAACTGCTGATCAGGTGCCAGCCGGGCGTAAGTTGATTGACGGGGGTTGTCGGGATGGGCAACCCAACCCACGCGACAGGATACAAGCCGGGCCAGGCGAGAGTCACAGGACGTCGCGCAGGATACCTCTCAAGCCATTCCTCGACTTCGCGCAGGTTTTGCCCCCAGTCCACGTTGGCATCGTGCAGTAATCTGGCCCCCCGGGTCGGGCCCCCGCTGGCGATATTGAAAAAGCTCAACGCATGCGGAGACTGAGCCAGACCTTCCCCGACTGCGAGCAACGTCAGTGCAGCAAGCCCAACCTGAAGTCCCCGGCCCTTCCGTTCCATCGCCCAGTGCCATGCACTGGCGGAAAACAGGTACATCACAGGCAATACACAGAAGACATACCGCACATACACGTGCAGCGACGTTTGCCAGCTGGCCACAACAAAGACCGCGATAGCCGGCAGGAGCAGCGGAAGAAACGACTCGACGCGGCGGCGTTCGTCCGGCGATCGCAAGACACTCCACAGGCCGCAGGCCGTCAGCAACCAGATGCCGACCGGAACTTTGACGGCCAGTCCGAACAGGTAAAACCACCAGACACCCTGCTCTCGCCACGTCCCCAGCAGGTAGCACGGCCGGCCCAATTCGAAGTCCCGCATCTGCAAGTCGATCCCCAGGAGAAAGTCTCGTGGAACGGGATTCGGGCAATTCCCAGGCAATGTGCCCTGCAGGCGGTTTCCCGAAGTGAGAGCATCGCCGGAGAGTTGCTGACTGTAAAACTTCAATTCTCCCAGCGGCTGACCAACTCCGCGTCCCCCAAAGCCAAGACAGAGCACGCTCCAGCCAATGAGTAACAGGAAGAGAATCTGAGTTGCCGCAGGACGCGGGGAGCTGTCGGACGAATGCCAACACTGCCGCAGCCAGAGCAGCAGCCAGATCGGCAGCAAAATCAGCCATTGCGATTTCGTCAGCCAGGCGAGCCCCAGCGCCAGACCGGCGCATACAGCTCGTCCCCAGCGGGGCTGGTCGAGCCAGTGTCGATACTGCCAGGCCGCGAGCAACAGGGCCGTTATGGCCGGAATATCGGGGGTGATCAATGCGGCGTAGCCGATGATGTTGGGCGAACAACACCACAGGGCCAGAGGCACCAGCGCGATGGCGTCGCTCCACACATCCCGGCTCCATTGCCACACAATCCAGCCCCCCAGCAGCGTCCAGGGGAGGCAGACCCAGCGGGCGAGTGTGAACAGCCACCAGCTTCGTCGCCCATTGGCCTGAATAAATGCCGCCCCCACGGCCCATTCGCGACGCGGTCCCAACTGGTTGTGAGTGAGGGGCGTCCAGTCTTCGTCATGCGGCATTAGGAGCAGCGGCGATGCGGCCAGGCCACGCACGAGGGGGGGATTGACGGAATAGAGGTCGGTTCGTCCCAGCCGCCAGATCGCCAGTCCAGCGGGCAGATGAGCGATCTCATCTTGTGTCGGCGTCATTCGCCAGCCCAGCCACATCACCAGCGTGGAGTGAAGGATGAGGAGCAAGATCGCGAACCGTGTCCATCGACGATCGCGATTCCGGACAGATGGAACGCACGACTGACTCAGCTGGCCCGTACCGGTCGTCGACGACCGGTGTTCGATGTGCGGGGGTTGTGACATGTCCGAGAATTAACCACTTCGCCAGCGACCAGAAGCCAAGGTATTGCGCGTCCCGGCAACGTCGCGCAGCCGCAAACGGTACAGCCTGCTTTGGCACACTGGCAACCATTCCCGACCTCCCGCGGTGGGCTTATTCGACCGTCTCGCCCCCACGATGGCAACCATTCAAATTGAATCCGACCGATATGTCTTGCGATCCAATATCGTAAAAAGTAAGATGTCAGACACCTTGATCGCGCCTACATCACTGACATTCGGACACCATGACGTCCGTTGGGATATTGGATTCAGATCGCCAGAGATCTCCACCGCAATCGTGTTCACTTGTTGTTGAGGCTGCCAGGAATTTGACGCAAGTCGCTGTGTCTGCATGAAGCTACGTACTGTTCCCATTAGTGGCCGTTCTGGCGCTGATGGTCGTTCGAATCGGCGGTTCGCCAGTCCATTTCTTCTACGTTTTCAGAGGATGATCACATGTCAATGACAAATCGGCCGGCTCAGCGAGGGTTTACGCTGATTGAGCTTCTGGTGGTGATTGCCATTATCGCGATTCTGATTGCCCTGTTGCTGCCCGCTGTGCAGCAGGCCCGTGAAGCGGCTCGTCGCAGCCAGTGCAAGAACAACCTCAAGCAAATTGGGTTGGCGATTCACAACTATCACGATACGCACAGGGTCTTTCCGCCGGGCTGGGTGCAGGGAACTTCGACCGGCACGGTCAACTGGGGTTGGAGCACCTACATTTTGCCTTTCGTGGATCAGGCCCCGCTGTACAACACTCTGAGTCCCAATGGGACGGCGATGGCGGGGGCTTCGGGCAACCTAATCAAACTGATTTCGGTGTATACTTGCCCTTCGGATCCCGGTGCGGTGCAAAATGGTTCCTACGGCAATTACGCCAAAAACAACTATCCGGCGTCCAAGGAAATTTGCCTTCAGGACTCGAGCACGAAAATTCGCGA
>JAGQPW010000380.1 GCA_020426515.1 Planctomycetaceae bacterium
AGCCGTTCAGGAAGCTCAGCGAAAGGCTCTGACGGAGGAAGCTCAGGAAGAAATTCGGTTGTCCATCATGATTGATACGGTTCGCGGCCTGCTGGATCGAGCACGTCACGGTGACCGCAATGGGTTTGAGGATGCGGAAGCTCAAAGTCGTCTGGCTCTGGAAATTCGCCCCGGCAACGGGCCAGCAACTCAGGCTCTCGTGATGTCTGAAGCTCTGGGACAGTTGGACAAAGCGTACCGACTCGTCAATCTTCGTCATGACCGGTTTCTGGAAACCCTCTATCAGGTGGAACTGTCACACGTGCCGTTCCCGGATGAGCCACCAATTCAGTACCCGCCGGCAGACGTCTGGCGAGAACTTTCTCTGGTCCGCAAGCCTCGTTACGAGTCCTTTGACCTTCGCAGTGAGAAACCCGTTGAGAAATGGCTGCGGCAGATGCTGGACAAGCCAGTACCGTTGCTGGACTTCCCGGGTGAAACACCGCTGAGCGAAATTCTGGAAACAATCTCAACATACTACACCACCACATGGGGTGACGAAGGCAGCGCGTCGGGAACAGACTTTCGCATGATGATCTGGCCGGACACGGCAGAACTGGAACTCGAAAGCCTGAACTCACTGGAAGACG
>JAGQPW010000381.1 GCA_020426515.1 Planctomycetaceae bacterium
TTTCCGGTCACAGGATCGGCTCGCCAGATGCGGACCTGATAGGTGGATTGTCCGGTTGTGCGCTTCCGCTCGACGATCATTCAGCCCGTCCTAGCCGGCGTGTGATCCAAAATGCGTTCCAATGTGATCCACGGTGCAGTTCAGTTGTAGCCGACATTATACGCCAATAGTTGATAGTCTGAGGCGATCGGGCAACAAAAATGACCCGCAACCATCGGAGTAATTCCAAGTGCTACGTATCGGCAATTGACAATAGACGATAGAGCGTGTTCTAACTTCCAAGCAGAATGTCGCCGGTTCGAGTCCGGTCTCCCGCTCCACAAGACCCCGGTGATTACCGGGGTTTTTGCTTGTTGCAACCTGCGTTTTGCTCCACGGACGGTTCGTTGCTTCCCTTTTGCTTCCCTGGCCTCTCCGCGGCGATTTTTCGCTTCCGGAGTAGAATTGGCTAAGTCCGGTCTTTTCCTAGGAGCTGTACTCGAGCGGCGGGATGGATAAGAAGTTATGAACAAACGCCACCTGATCACTGCAGTCGCGGCATCTCTGATCTCCATCCGTAGGTCGAATTTATCCAATGCCGCTCCGAAACGCCCTCGTCCAATGGTGGACGAACTGGAACTAGCTCC
>JAGQPW010000382.1 GCA_020426515.1 Planctomycetaceae bacterium
GTAACTGCCGCCGCCATCGGTGGTCCAGGCGGCTCGCCTTTTAACAGATCGAGTTCATCCAGAATCGACATTCGACGCGGCTCGGTCGTTTCGCTGTTCTCCAGCTCCGCCTCCAGAGCAGCCATCTTCGCGGCATGTCGTTCCGTCGATTTTTTTCTTGCCGTGGCGGCTTCCGGGGATTCCGGGAGAGGTCGCCGAACCCAGTCAAGATACGGACCGTTATTCCCCTGCTGACCATCAAGCGTCTTCGTGCTCCGCAAAATCCCGGCCAGCGCGAAATAATCCGTCTGAGGAATCGGATCGAATTTGTGATCGTGACAACGAGCACACGTCGCCGTGAGGCCCAGCATGGAACGACTCACCTTGTCAATCTGCAGGTCAACGATGTCCATCAACAACTGTTCGTCACGAGGCAGGCCCACCAGCCAGGGTCCCAGAGCCAGAAAACCGGTGGCGATCAGCCGTTCAGCCTTCTGTTCGTCGGTGACATTGGCATCGTTGGGCAGCAGATCACCGGCCATCTGTTCGACGACAAACTGGTCGTACGGTTTGTCGTCGTTGAACGACCTGATGACATAGTCGCGGTATCTCCACGCGTTGGAAACTGCAAAGAAGAAGTCGGTACT
>JAGQPW010000383.1 GCA_020426515.1 Planctomycetaceae bacterium
ACTGTGATTCGCCCCTTTACCAGCCAGCAGGAGATGACCCGACGTGCCGATTGCATTTCGCTGCGGCAGCTGCCGGCAGAGGATGGCCATTTCCAGCCGCAAGGCCGGCCACGAGGTGCAGTGTACTTCGTGCGGGGCCCCGGTGGTGGTTCCCGTACCGGAGGAGTCCCGGCACAGCATTCCCCTGTGGACGGAAGCGGCCGATATCGAAGCCGGAGGCGGTTTTACGGTGCGGCGGCCGGCGAATGCTCTCGATGAAATGGACCTGACGCCCATGGTGGACGTCACCTTCCTGCTGCTGATCTTCTTTATGATTACCGCTTCCTTCAGCACTCAGAAGGCCATCAGCTTTCCCCCGCCCGACCCGGAGCAGAAAGGGGCCGTGCAGACAGTTGCCACGGTGGAGGAGCTGCTGGAAGATTCGATCCGCGTGGAAATTGACAGCCGGAATCTGATTTTGGTCGACGATGAACGGGTGCAGCCGGGCGAAGCCCTGGTCTCGGTCCTGCGAAACCACAGCCTGTACGACGGACGCAAAGAGCTGCTGCTCGATGCCGACGAGCAGTCGCTGCACGAAACAGTCGTCCAGGTGATTGATGCAGCCGCCGAGGCCGGCATGCAGCGG
>JAGQPW010000384.1 GCA_020426515.1 Planctomycetaceae bacterium
GGGATGCACGGAGTTGACGCGGATGCCGTCGCCAGCGAATTGCACGGCGGCCGCTTTCGACATCGTGCGGATGGCGCCCTTCGAGGCGTTGTAGCCCATGTGGATGAAGGCCTGCCCCGCGACGCCCGAAATCGACGAAAGGTTGATGATCGAGCCGCCGCCGTGACGCTGCATGACGGGTATGACGGCGCGCATGCCGAGAAACGTGCCGGTGGCGTTGATGTTCATCTGCCGATGCCAGACGTCGAGGCTCAAGAGGTCGGGGTCGGAGCCACTGATGCCGGCGTTGTTGACGAGGATGTCGATTTTGTCGCCCGGCAGGGGACGTGCCTCAAGCAGCGATTGCCAGTCAGCCTCGGATGAGATGTCGAGCTTGTGGAACTGAGCGCGGGCACCGGTTGCCAATAGTTCCTCAGTCAATGCCCGGCCCTCGTCTTCGAGAATGTCGGCGACGACCACCGCCGCGCCCTCGCGCGCGAAAATGCGGGCCGTCGCGGCCCCCATGCCCGACGCCGCGCCAGTGATTACGGCAACCTTGTTCGCAAGCCGCATGTTCGTCTTCTCCCCGTGTCCGCTCGCATCTTTGCGGTGCTTTCAGGCATTGCTCGTTTCGCGTCCGAATAG
>JAGQPW010000385.1 GCA_020426515.1 Planctomycetaceae bacterium
GAGGTCTGGCTGGCCAAGCGCATGGAACGCGGCAAGCTGGCTGAGGAAACCCTGCAGCTCGGCGCCTACGCAGCCGAGGACCGCGCTGGCCTCGAGGCAGACAAACTCGACGGCGAAATGGCGCGCGCGCACCTGATTCGCGCCAACCTCCGCCTGGTCGTCTCCGTGGCCAAGAAGTACGTCGGGCGCGGTCTTTCCTTCCTGGACCTTATCCAGGAAGGCAATATCGGCCTGATGAAGGCAACCGACAAGTTCGATTACAAGCGCGGCTACAAGTTCAGCACCTACGCCACCTGGTGGATTCGCCAGGCCATTACGCGTGCTTTAGCCGATCAAGGTCGCACCATTCGCGTTCCGGTTCATATGAGTGACCGCATTCGCAAGCTGCATCAGATTTCACGGCAGCTTGAACAGGTATGGGGCCGCAAACCGACTCCCGAAGAATTGGCCGAGCATATGGATTTGGAACCGGCCAAAGTTCGTTGGATGCTCCGCGTTAGCCGCCACCCCGTGTCTTTGGAACGCCCCGTGGGTGAAGAAGAAGACAGCGAGTTGGGCAACTTCATCGAAGATGAAGACGCGCCGACCCCTCCTGATGCCGCTTACCATCGTCTTCTCCAAGAA
>JAGQPW010000386.1 GCA_020426515.1 Planctomycetaceae bacterium
TTCGTAGTCATTCGGGTCGTGGGCGGGAGTGATTTTTACACATCCCGAACCGAGTTCTGGTTTGGCCCATTGATCGGCGACCAACGGGATCTCACGTTCCGCCAAGGGCAGCATCAATCGGCGACCATCGGCAGCCATGTCGCGCAGTTTTTCAAGTTGGGGCAACATGTTTTTGCGACGATCAATCAGCGCGTCCAATTCTGCCTGAAGCTCGGATTTCTCTTTCGCGCTCGATGTGGACAGTTTGTCGCGAATTTCCGATTCCAGTTTTGCAAGCGCTGTTGCCGGGTCCGGATGGACCGCGACGGCGGTATCGCCGAGCATCGTTTCCGGGCGAGTGGTGGCGATGACGACATGAGTCGGCTCGCCCGGTTTGGGATCGATGACTGGGTAGCGAAAGTGATAGAAGTGCCCTTTTACGGTCACGTTTTCCACTTCGTCGTTACTGACGGCGGTTTGCAAAAACGTGTCCCAGTTAACGAGACGTTTGCCGCGGTAGATGCGATCTTTTTGAAACAGGTCAAAAAAGGTTGCGCGTACGGCGGAGGCACACATCGGGTCGAGCGTGAACCGAAGTCGACGCCAATCACAACTGCAACCCATCCGTTTCAATTGATCGAGGAT
>JAGQPW010000387.1 GCA_020426515.1 Planctomycetaceae bacterium
TGGCCGTCCAACGATATTCGCTCACCGACATCCTCGGCGTCAGCGGAGGACATATCGTGCTTGGCCATGACCGGCTGCTGGTGTCCGGTCCAGATCACCTGACGGCCTTTCGCCTCGCACCGATTGACACTTCGGCTGTTCAGGCGGAGACCGATTCGCCGAAGTAAACGCGGGCAGCCGTCTTGCGAAGCAGCCACTCTTTGTCCGCAGGCGACAGGAAGTCGATCCGCTCCCGGATGAGTGCCAGGGAGTCGCCGTATGTGTTATCGCCATTCAGCTGATAGGGGAGATCGCTGGCCCACATCAGCCGTTCGGGACCGTACGCATCGTACAGACGGCGGATCATCGGGATGAGGTCATCATACGGAGGCTGTTTCTTTCCGAAGGCGTAGAACGCAGACACTTTCACGTGCGTGTGTTTGTGACGGGCCAGACCGGCGAGGGTCTTCAGGTCCGTTTCCCGAATCACGCCATCCCCGCCGATTCGTGAGAAGTGATCGATGACGACTGGCGTATCGGGATACTCTTCGCACATCTTGTCGGCCATCGGCAGGTGCTCCGGATTAATGAGCGGGCAGATCGTCATTCCGTTTTCACCCGCATGCTGCGACATGGTGCGGACCC
>JAGQPW010000388.1 GCA_020426515.1 Planctomycetaceae bacterium
CAATCGAGGGTACGGAAGTTGATCCGACTGGGAGTGATAGGTCTCGGAGCGGCAGGGCAGGCATTCCTGCCCGCCATCAAACGGCATGACCGTGTGAAGCTGGCGGCTGTGTGCGATGTCTCAATCGAGGCGGTCGAAGAATTCGGCGAGGCATATGTCGTGCCAGGATTCACTCGCATCGATTCCATGCTTGTGAAAAGCGACATCGATGCAGTCTATATTGGTACACCGACGGACCTGCATCTCGATCATGCGATGCAGGCCTTGTCTGCCGGCAAGCATGTGCTGCTCGAAAAGCCGATGGCACTTACTTCGGGTGACTGCCGCAAGCTTGCCGACCTGGCGGCATCGCGGGATCTGGCGATGGTCATCGGCCATTCGCACAGCCATGACCTGCCGATCCGCACGATGCGTGAAATCGTCCAGTCCGGCAGGCTTGGAAAGGTGTGCTCGGCAGACAGCTGGTGCTATTCGGACTGGGTCTATCGGCCCAGGCGACCCGAGGAGTTGCGGCCCGAACTGGGTGGCGGCGTTACCTTCCGGCAGGGAGCGCACCAGTTCGACATCCTGTCCGCCCTTGCCATGTCACCGGTGCGTTCGGTCAAATCACGCACCTTCGAT
>JAGQPW010000389.1 GCA_020426515.1 Planctomycetaceae bacterium
CCCCGTCGAAGCGATTGCCTCCGGCGGACGTCACTATCGAGGAGACGACATCGACCAGAATTTCGACAGTTACTCGGTTGAGTACACCTTTGCAGATGGGACCAAGATGATGCTCGAAGGGCGCACGATCTTCGGCTGCCATCAGGAGTTTGCTACCTTCGTCCACGGATCAAAAGGGTCTGCGATCTGCTCGACGTCCTCACACATGCCGGCCAAGAGCCGCATCTTCAAAAACCAGCGCATGGTCAACGATGAGCTTGTCTGGGAGTTCCCGCAGCCCGAACCAAATCCGTATCAGCTGGAGTGGAACGATCTGATCGAGGCCATCCGCAACGATCTTCCGTACAACGAAGTCGAACGAGGGGCGAAGTCGAGCCTCGTGACTTCCATGGGACGCATGGCTGCTCATACCGGACAACTCATCACCTATGATCAGATCCTGAATCTTGATCACGAGTTCGCTCCGGACATCGACAAGCTCACACTCGAGAGCGACTCGCCCCTGATGCCGAACGCGGAAGGAAAATACCCCGTTCCACAGCCCGGCCTGATCACCAAGCGTGAGTATCAAGTGCTCTGACCGAAATTTTCACCTCGACGATTTGACCCGAGCCAATTCG
>JAGQPW010000038.1:0-31091 GCA_020426515.1 Planctomycetaceae bacterium
GGTTTGCATCCGATTCACTTCCGTGGGTGACGGCGGTCGACTTAACGCCTGCAGGTAAAGCTGCTGCAGTCGGTCGACCGGATCGGGCTGCTCCTGCAGCAGGTGGACAGCCGTCTGCGTTGACCGTTCCTGCACGAACGGACTGTTGAGCAGGAACAGCGCCTGTGTGGAGAGCGTGCTCACATTGCGCTGACCGGTCGAGAGATTCGGATTCGGAAAATCGAACACGGCGAACAGGTCGGGAAGCTGGTTTCGGAACATTGGGAGATAGACCGCACGACGACCCACCTCAAACTTGTAGCCATATTCCGACGAGGTCCCGGAGCGAACGGGATCGCCTCCAAGCTCATGCTGCAACTCTCCGCTAAGCGTGAGCAGCGCATCGTACAGGCTCTCCGCTTCCAGACGGCGACGGCTCTGGCGCGTGAGCAGTCGATTCTCGGGATCGTTCGCGGGCACCTGTCCATCAGCGGCCCGTTGGTACGCCTGCGTCAGCACCAGCCGGCGAATCAGACTCTTGGAAGACCAGCCTTCCTGGATGAAATCGAGCGCCAACTGGTCCAGCAATTCGGGATGGGATGGACGCTCGCCCGGCAAGCCAAAGTTGTCCACCGTGCGTACCAGTCCCTGACCGAACAGGTGAGCCCAAACGCGATTGACGTAAACGCGAGCGGTGAGTGGGTTGTCGGGACTGGCAATCCACTGCGCCAGTTCGAGACGGCCACTGTGATCGGCAGGCAGTTCTGGACGTTCTCCGATGACGGCAACACTCAGGAACCCGCGTGGCACGACATCACCTGGTTGATGCACATTTCCGCGAACATACAGCGGGGAGTCGGCAATTTGCTCCGCCTCCTCAATCGACAACAGCTCCGGTGGAGGCGCCGGTGCATTGGCCTGCAGTTGTTTGAGACGATTCTCCAATTGGTATCGCTCCTCCTGCAACTGCTTCAGCTGCGCCTGCAGAGCGGCCCGTCCATCTTTGTCCGTTTCCCCACTGTTGAGCGCAACAAACTGGACTGCATCGGCAATCACAACGCCCGATCCCTCGCAACCGGAAATGGTCACACGTCCGCTATCCGAAAATTCAAATGTCCCCAGCGAGACATATCCATTGAGTTTGCCCGGTTCCCGCTGATTGATGTGTAGTTTCTGTTGCCCTTTGGCATGATCAATGACGATGGGAGTCGCCGTGCAACGGTTCGCGCCGGGAGAGCAGGACAAGCGGACCTCGTAGAGTCCTGGATCGAGAGGTGTTTCAAAGACCGCAGTGGCATCCGCCTGCCTTGCGTGACGATAGCCAACCCCGACAAATCCCTTTGTATAGGTACTGCCGGTCCACTCCCCGGTGAACGTCGCAGCGGCATCATCCAGAACCAGCCCCTCGACCTGAGCGGCTGCCATTCTTTCAATCCGCGATTCAAATTCGTTCAGCGAAGCCTGCGCCTGCTTCAGTTCCTGCTGATGCTGCTCAAGTGCCGCCAGCTCTTCTGGGGGCAACGGCAGTTCCCGTTTGATCCATGTTGAGACATTGCCGTCGACCAGTGTTTGCGTGCTGCCGAAAATGCCTGCCAGCGCGTAGTAGTCGGTCACAGGAATCGGATCGAACTTATGATCGTGGCAGCGGGCACAACCAATTGTCATGGCCAGAAAGGCTCGACCAGTGGTGTCGATCTGCTCGTCGACGACATCCATCCGAAGCTGTTTTTTGTCCTGCAGTTCGTAGTTCGTGGGACCGAGCGTCAGGAACGCTGTCGCCTGTACACGATCACGCTGCTCCTCCAGAGTTGCCCCCTCGGGCAACAGGTCGCCCGCCAGTTGCTCGAGGATGAACTGATCGAACGGCTTGTCCGAGTTGTACGCACGAATGACATAGTCGCGGTAATACCACGCTGTGTCGTACAGTGCAGAACGTCCGCCGCCGGTGGAATCGGCATAGCGGGCGACATCCAGCCAGTGACGTCCCCAGCGTTCGCCAAAGCGAGGACTTGCAAGCAACCGATCAACCACCCTCGGAAATGCCTCGGGGGAATCATCACGCAGGAAGTTGTCGATCTCCTGCGGAGACGGTGGGAGTCCGACCAGATCAAAGGTCACTCGTCGCAGAAGTGTCATTCGATCGGCAGCCTCGACTGGAGCAAGCCCCGCTTCGGCATGCCTGGCCAGCAGAAGTTTGTCGATGTCGTCGGTCACCGCTCCCGACCAGGGTCCCTCGGGAATCGTCGCCGGGCGAGGAAGCTGAAATGCCCAGAACTGGCGGCCTGCTTCCAGGTCAATGGTCCGGACTGGTCGAGCCACTGGATCATTGGGACGCGGGTCGAAGGCGCCTTGTTTCACCCAGGTGACGAAGTCCTGAATGACCTCCGGAGAGAGTTTGCCACGCGGCGGCATCTCAAACGACTCATACTGCAGTGCAGAGATCAGCAGACTCTCTTCCACATTGCCGGGCACAATCGCCGGACCCGAATCTCCCCCTTCCCGCAACGCGGCCGGGCTGTCAACCAGCAATCCGCCACGAATCTGCCTGGCATCGCGAGCATGGCACTCCGCACATTGGTTGACCAGCACCGGGCGAATTTTCTCTTCAAAGAATTTCGACTGCGCAGGAGTCAACTCCGAAGCAGGCGGGTCTGCTGCCTGCACGGCAACGCAGCAACAGGCGACCAACAACAGTCCGGTCAGCAGCAATGAACAGGCGCGCATTCCAGCCTTTCATGCAGGCATTGATCACATCGACAACCAATGATGCAGCGTACCGTGAGCCGAGAGGGGTCGCAACGCCCTGGGAAGAAACCGTGCCGGGCGAAGGTCCTGCCGCATGTAGCAGCGCCATTGCCCGCCACCTTGTCAGGCTGCATACTCAGTCAGAACCAATCCCCGAGTGACGAGACCGAAACATGAAGCTGAAAGAGCGAATGGTTTCCCTGGATGCCTTTCGGGGATTCATTATGGTGATGCTGGCCGCTTCGGGATTCGGGATCGCGGGGATGGTGCGGCAGCCGGAAGAACATCCCGTCCGCTGGCAGGTTCTCGATCAGCCTCGCTGGGAATGGTTCGCACACCACTTCGAACATCCTCCCTGGCAAAGCAGTTTTGTGCCGGGATCGCACGATGCGCAGGTTGGCTCGCCGTGGCTGCACTGGGCCGTGTCGTTCTGGGATCTCATCCAGCCGGCCTTCATGTTCATGGTCGGCGTGGCGATGCCGCTGTCGTACCGATCCCGCAAGGAGCGTGGTGATCCGCAATGGAAAATGGGACTGCATGCCGCCACACGAGCCGCAGTGCTGGTGCTGCTGGGGGTGTTCCTGTACTCGCTGCACAACGGACGCACGAACTGGATCTTTCCCAACGTGCTGGCCCAGATTGGCCTGGGCTACTTCTTCGCGTACCTGCTGCTGCTGACTCCGCGCTGGGCTCAGATCACAGCGTTCTTTGCCATTCTCGCCGCAACATGGACCATGTTCGCCGTTTACAATGTGCCGGAGTCCTATGACCCTGCGGCGGTAAATGCGAGTGCAGAGCGGGGCGAAGTGTACGCAGGGTTCTTTCGGCACTGGTCCAAAAATGGCAACGTTGCCGCTGCGTTCGACACCTGGCTGTTGCCGCTGTTTCCTCCCACGAAAGACACCGAGGGAAACATCGTCCCGTTCTCGCTGAATCGGGGCGGCTATATGACGTTGAACTTCCTGCCGTCAATCGCGACGACACTGCTGGGAATCTTCTGTGGTCAACTGTTGATGAGTGACCGCACAGTCACCCGCAAGTTGCTGTTGCTTCTAGCGCTGGGAGCGGGCTGTCTCGCAGGTGGGGTACTGGCCGGAGCGACCTGCTGCCCGATCGTGAAACGGATCTGGACTCCATCGTGGGTGCTGTTCAGCGGAGGATATGTCGTCTGGATGCTGGCACTGTTCTATCTCCTGTTCGATGTGCTCCCGCTCAAGAAGCTGGCATTTCCTCTCACCGTGATCGGCATGAACTCACTCGCCATCTACCTGATGGGCGAAATGCTTCGCGGATGGTTCATCAACCACGTGGTGCAAACCCACTTCGGCGAGTTGCTGCGTGCCGCTTTGGGACAGATCACGATCTGGACCGGCTGGATGCAGCGGATGGGGGCGACGCCGGAAACCGTGGGAGACATCACGTACCAGATCTACCAACCAATGGTCGACACAGCTTCAGCTCTGATCGTGATGTGGCTGCTCGCCTATTACATGTACCGGAACCGAATTTTCATTCGCATGTAGCGGTGTGCGACGATCCGATCACGGACTTGCCGAAGGGCGACACCGCAAATGCGGCCGGAGCTTTTCCAGAGTCACTGGTCCGATTCCCTTCACCCGCTGCAGATCGTCGACACTGCGAAACGGTCCGCGTAAGTCGCGGTCATCGGTAATTCTTCGAGCGGTCACTTCTCCAAGTCCATCGAGCTGCATCCACTCAACCCACGTAGCCGAGTTCATGTCCAACTGAAACTGGGACGCGTGCCCGACCTGTCTGCGGATTTCGATGGTCTCGTGCCCGCCAGCCGAAAGTCGCCAGGCATAGATGCCGAGCAACACAAAAAGTGCCGCAGCGAACATCAGCAGGAGCCAACGATCTCCCGCGGAAAGTTCCAGCACGGTCCCGTCTGACGAGGACGGACCGGCTGCCGGCATCTCATCGGGATGATCCTGATCCATACGACCCCATCTTACTCAACCGGCGGGAGAAAGCCTGTCCCTGAAACCTGCAACTGCAATCGAGGCATCCGGGGATGAGTTGAATTCAGTTGCACGGAATATGCAAATTCACCGTCCTCGGCGGGTGTTACGCTCAGTTCCACCCACTGCTCAGTCCCCATCTCATCGTCGACATGCACACCCACCTGCTTAGGCGAATCACTGGCCAGACTCAACCCAAACGGTTCTTCATCAGTTGACCGAACGAGCACCTTGCGTGCCCGCAACTGCCCGACAGGGATACGTCCAAGGTAGATCGACTCTGGATACTGCAATGGCGTTTTGAGCCGCAAGAGGACTTGTGCGGTGGCAGATAATTCGGTCCCCTCCGCCCCCGGAAACGAGCACCGGACATTCACTGGAAACGTATCGGGCTTTAAGTCCGCTGGAGGCGTGACCTGCACGGCGAGCTTCCACACCTGCTTCCACAGGCCGTCCCCCATGGATTCGGCATCACCATCAGGCCAGATCTTCTCCACAGCGACGCTCTCACTGGAGATATCAACAATGGGCACTGCCTGAGTTTGTTCTCGGACTCGTGCCACACGAACGATGTCGAACACCTCTCGAAACGATTGCAGCAGTTCGTCAGGCCTCAAATTGCGGGACAGCGCCGGCGGGCTGACCCGTACATCTTCGTAGACCGCAAGTCGAGCTTCGAGTTGAAGTGGAACATTGCCCTCAGGCCCTTCCCAGTGAAATGACGCCCGATACTCGACCTGCGATTGCTGCCGGGCGGGTTTGACCTCCAGTTGCAACGTTCGCGCTTCTCCGGGCGCAAATGTGATCCTGTCACCGCGAGCAAGCTGTTGCGAACCATCGGCCACGCCGTAGCAGGAACATCCAGTCTGCTCAAACACGAGATCCCGCTCTACGGCCGCTTCGTTGCGAACGCTTAAATAGCAATCCAGCGCGGGCTCTTTGCCTGGTTGAATAATTAATTCACTTACCAGTTGCGCAGGCAACTCCTGCATCGCCGCTGCGACGGTAGCCCCCGTTGAAGTCGCCACATCATACCGCGTACACCCGAGCAACAGTCCCAGCAGCAGCAGCAAGCATCTTAAATAACTGGCGCAGAACACACTTCTGCTAAGGCGTGACAAGATCACCACACGTACACACTGTTTGCTGGGAGACGATATCCTTCAGGGCCACCCCCTTGCACGAACAGAGTCCTTCAGAAAGCTGACAGACAGTACGCACGTAGTGAATTTCAACCACCGTGGTGACATGCCCCATGATACAGACTCCAATCGTACTGTCGGTCACGCCAAGCACACACCATGCTGGCTCAATCGCAGTCCAGAACCCTTGATCTTCACAAACCGTCGACCTCTCCGGAGGAGCACAAACCCCGTTGGAATACTGGCAACCCAGCCCGGAGTTATTGAAGTACAACGCTGGCGGCTTGCAGTAGGCTGGCTGAAAGGTCTCCGGTTCGCAATCCACGGCATGTCCCGACGAGGTCGACGCCTCCAGCGACATGAACATCCCCGCCACGACCAGAAGTCCGGCAAAGGTCCGTTGAATACAGCAACTCATGAGCCCGCTCATAGTGTCAACCATCAGGAATCGTGAGACCGACTCGTATGTGCTCGTCGCCACAGGACGATGCCACCAAACACGAGTATTGCTCCGTTAATGAATAACAGGATTTTCTGCAGTGACAAGCCTGCAGTTCCCGGCGGGGGCGCAAATGCCGGCTGGCCAACGCCCCCCCCATCGAAAAACGCCACCACATCGGGCACGCTGTACTGCAACTTTGCCGCACGCCGCTCCTCGAATCGATAATCAAATACGGCGTCGCCGGCTTCAGCCGACATTTGAAAGAGTGCATCGGAAAGTTCGTCGTTCACGCGAATCGACTTGATGAGATAGACATCGAGCCGACTTAACCTCTCTTCTCGAAACAGCGCGTAAACCGTCAACATGGGGAACGGAATTCCCCCTGGCAATTCCACGATGCTGTGACACTGAGCTTCGCTGATCAACCGGCCATTGCTCACAGTGGTCCATTGGATCGGAATTCCCGTCGAAAAGTCGACGAGATCATAACAGCCGGAGAGATCGCCGGTCCCCGAAGGAAGCGGGTGCAGCCGGATCCCGCCCGTATCCGCATCCAATTCGATGGGCCACGTCTGGACGACGTTCTCCGCATCGATGGGGAGTCGCAGAAAATCGTTGAGCGTATGAAAACTGAGTTGCGACCGGCCAGCCGCAAAGACGGTGACATGCTTGTTTCCTGAGTCGTGATAGGCGAGGTGATCTGGTGTGGAGACAATCGAGAACATTCCCTCATCGCGAACTTTGTTCCCTTTCACGTAGAGTTTCCGTTCCATCCACGGATCACCCATGGGCGCCGTTCCCTGCAGCACGTCTTGCGTGAAGGCCTCACGGTTTTCGGGATGATTCGCGAGATCATGTTTCGCAATCAGCGCATTCACTTCCTGCAGAGACATCGTCGGATTTGAAACCACGATGGCCCCTTTGGTGAACTCAATTTCCGCCGTAACGATCTGGTTGACCAGCACGCTCCATTGCCGGACCAGATGACTGCGGAGATCGGACTCCGACCATTCGGTTTGTGCATTGACCGATGGCGACAGCGCAACGAGCGCCGCTCCACTGACAAGAACTGCGAGGTGCGCCCGAAACATTAATAGCCCAATTCGAACGATGTGAGGAACGACTAGACAAAAACAGAATGGTAGTTGGACTGGTCCTGTTGCAACACCAACATCAAACGTCCTCCGCCGGGATTCCGCACCAATGCAGAGGAGTGTCTCAAACTGGCGTATTTCCACTTCCGCCATTGTGACCGCAAGTCCAAAAGAATCAGCAACATCCACCTCCGAAGCAGCGGGCGCGGAATGCGGTGCCGTCGATGGCGCTGCCCCATCACGCCTTGTCCGCTGCCGCACGAGTTGCCTGATTTGCCCTGATCGCGAGGTCGCCTGAATTGGGGATGGACTTCCCGAGGCGGATCGCTACACTGAGGCGAACACATAAACGAGCACGGGCCGCAGCCTACAGGAAGCGGCCCGTGCTTTTATTTCACCAAGAAGTCTTTTTCGCAAGTCGTGACTTGCGTGATGTGCGTCCGGTTCGCTGCCCGCAGACTGTTGACGCGCAATATGACCACAGCACAGGGATCGATCGATGGAACGTCAACCGATTACTCGCGAAGGGTTCGAAAAGCTGCGCGCGGAAATCCGCCATCTGGAAGATGTCCTGATGCCGGAGATCGCCGAGAAAATTGCGGAAGCGCGCGCTGAAGGGGATCTCAAGGAGAACACGGAGTATCACGGTCAGCGCGATGAACAGGGGCGGATGCAGGCGAAGATCAATTCGCTGAAATCCAAGCTCGCCGGCTGCTATATCGTCGACAAGGCAGATATGCCCAAGGGCATCGTGACGTTCGGTTCGACCGTGACGATCAAGGATCTCGATCTGGACGAAGAAGAAACCTATGAATTCGTCGGACCGGGAGAAGAGGACTACGACGGCCCCGTCATGAAGATCCTGACAACCAGTCCGATCGCCAAGGGACTCATTGGCAAGAAGGAAGGGGATCAGGTCGAGATCACCTTGCCTCGGGGCTCCATGTCCGTTGTGGTCGTCAAGATTGTCGACCACGGTGACGAATAGCTGATCGGCGCAGTCGCTGCGGCCTTACTCACCTACCCCACGGTGACGGTCTCCCGTATTCACCACGCGGTGACGGTCTCGAGTATTCACCACGCGGTGAAAGTGTAATTCCACTTCTCGATCCAGCACCCGCCGCAGCCCTTCGTGCAGGCAGGCGGGTTCGTGTTCCGATTCACCGATGCGGACAATCTCTGACAGCGGCGTCCCCGGCGTGACCGTGAAGGCGTTCTGGTGAATGATCTGATTGCCGGCATCCAGTTCAGGAACAATGAAGTGGATCGTCGCACCGTAGGTCAGCATGTGGTGACTGAAAGCATCGGCATAGGGACGGAACCCCGGAAACGGAGGGAGCAGTCCATGATGCAGATTGATGATGCGTCCACCGGCAAACTCCCAGCAGGTTCGGGCTGGCAGCACACGCATGTAGCGGGCCAGCACGACATAATCGATCTCATACTCGTCCAGCAGGGTAACCAGCCGATCGTTGTCCGGATTCCCGGCCGAGTCTCCAATGGATTCAAAGTCGACCCCGAATTCTTCCGCCAGCTTGCGGCAACTCTCCCGGTTCCCAATCAGCACTGGGACCTCAGCGTTTAACGTTCCGGACTGAATTCCTTCCAGCACCGCCCGAGCCGGTTCGGGACGGTAGGTGGTACAGAGTGCCACACGCGGTTTGCGGTCGTGCTCGTCCCGGCTCCAGACCCGCACCCGCAGCCCTTTCTGGGCTCCAATGGAGGTCAGTTCCTTGCGCAGGTCGGCCACATCACCGGGCTGCTCCCACTCAATTCGCAGCAGCATTGCAAACAGCTGCTCGGAATCGTGGTCGTACATCTGAATTTCGTGGATGTTCGCCCCAGCTCCGGTGACGAGATGTACCAGCGGATCGGCGAGGCCGCGATTGTCTGGACCAACGGCAGTGATCGTAACTTGCATAATGGAATTCCTGAGTCGTGTGATCCGGCGGAGCATCCTATCGTGAGTTGGAAACGACGCAAAGATGGATCAGGAATCACGGCCGCCGGGCAAACGCCCGCGAGTTACGGCACCGCCGTCCTCGACATCCGGCGGTCGACAATTCATCATGCGAATTCCACCAGTTCGCCTTCCGCATTGAGCCTGCCCATGCCCGCTGATCTGTTGTTTCCCGCCGACATGTGGACCCTGAGTTCCCCAGACGACATCTTCAGTCCGCAATTGCTGGTGTTTCGTGAGCACCTGGAGCACAACCTTCGACTCATTATGGAGATGGCCGGCCCACACGCGACGCAGCGGCTGCGGCCTCATTGCAAAACCCACAAGATGCCCGCCATCATCAAGCGGCAGCTGGCACTGGGCATCACACGACACAAGGCGGCAACCTTCGCCGAAGCGGAGATGCTGGCTCAGTCCGGAGTGCGCGATATCGTGCTGGGCTACAACCTGGTTGGTCCCAATATTCGGCGTGCAGTGCGATTTCTCCACACCTATCCGGAGGTCGATTTCTCGGTCACTGTTGATGCCGTGAGTCCCGCTGAAGCCTTGAGCAATGCCATGGTGACTGCCGACTCAACGATTGGAGTTCTGGTGGACATCAATCCCGGTCGTGACCGAACGGGACTGCCCGCCGGTGAAGATGCACAAAAGCTGTATCAACACATCTGTGACTTGCCGGGACTGCGTCCCAATGGTCTGCACGTTTACGACGGTCACTTTCACCAGAGTGACCTCGCCGAGCGTCTGGCGGCCGTCGAGCCGGAATGGCAGAAGGTCCTTCAGCTTCGCGACAGTCTGGAGGCCTCTGGCTGTCCGGTTCCGCGTCTGATTTGCGGCGGCACACCAACGTTTCCGGTCTACTCACAATTCGATGATCCGGCACTCGAACTCAGCCCGGGAACCTGTGTGTTTCATGATGTTGGCTACCACACGAAGTACCCCGATCTGCAGAAGTTTCGGCCGGCAGCCGTGGTGCTGACACGTGTCATCAGTCGACCAACGGCAGACCGATTGACGCTCGACATGGGAACCAAGTCCGTGGCCTCTGATCCCCCGATGGGACAGCGGGCGTGGCTGCCAGCGCTTCCCGATGCGGAGCAGGTCCTGCACAACGAAGAACATCTCGTGCTGGTCACTCCGCAAGCCTCGGACTTCCAGCCGGGCGACTGGCTGATCGCGATCCCGCGACACGTGTGCCCGACATCAGCGCTGCATCGCGAAGCCGTGGTCATCGAGAATGGCGAAGCTGTTGATCGCTGGCCGGTGACGGCCCGTGACCGACAGATCACGATCTAGTCACTCTCAGTCGAACGCGAAGCAGAAGAGAAATATCGCTACGTCAGGCGCGACGATTGCGACGGCGACGGAAGTGCATGCCGTGTGGTTGATTCAACGCGTGCCCGGATTCCGGCTCTGCCTGTGTGTCGGTTGTCGACGAGGTTGCGCTGACAATCTGCTCCGGCACATGGACCGGTGGGGCAGGTCGGCGTACGGGCAAATCCGGTGCAGCGGGAGTCGTTGTATTGTGCAGCCGTCGCAGGAAGTGTTCCTGTTGACGATTCAACTGTGCATCCATCTTTGCCGCGGTCGGACCGTCTGCGGCATTGCCGGCCTCGCCGTCGATTTCCTCCGCATCGTAGAGTCCAAGTCGACCGCACATCGCCGTGGTAATGACGAGACCAATCAGCCCACCGCCAAGGACAAACAGCCCGGCCAGCAGGTTCCTTACAAAATGATGATGGCCTGTTCCGGCACCGGGACCGTTCGTCACCACGGCGACGACAAGCAGCGTTCCAAACACCACACCAAGCAGGAACATGGCCGGCGTGCCGATCACGTCCTCAGGTCCGGGCGATGCCTGCATCTGACGTGTTGTCATGGTCGGACGCCGAGAGACTCTCGTATCAACTGGGGACATAGCGGTCTCCCCCGAATTACCGGGTGAATCCAATGTAGAAGCTGAAGACCCGCCGCGAGTCGATGGTTTCATCCATGATTGGCCAGGCGAAGTCGAACGCCAGTGGAGCCGGTCCCATGGCCGGAATCATCAGGCGAAATCCAAACCCGGCGGTAACTCGAAAGTCGTTGAAGCTGACATCGTTTTCCACGGTACCAAAGTCTGAGAAGACCACGGCCCGAACGTTGTCGCTGGCGGTGAGGGGAACCATGTATTCCGCTGTTCCCAGAGCCATCCAGGTTCCCCCGGTCACATAGCCGTTGCCTTCTTGAGGTGAGACGCCGCGGAACGAAAATCCACGGAATGACGAGTACCCCCCCGCGTAGAACTTTTCGAATACAGGGGTGTCATCTCCAGTCCATCCCACCTGTCCACGGAATTGCAGAATGTGCTTTCCATAGCCGTCGGGACGCTCATACAGGGTAAAGAACTGACCACCCGTAGCTTCGGCACGAGAGTAGGTGAAGTCGCCAAACGCCTGTTCAAAACTTCCCTCAACGAAGTGCCCTTGAGTTGGCATGAAGGCACTGTCGCGTGTGTCGTATGTGGCCGTGATCGATCCGGTCGACAGGAAGTTGCTCCCTTGAACACTTGTGAGCGAAGCCGGGGCCGTGCCGACACTGCGAATGCCGTGAATGTTGACGTCTTCCAGACGCAACGCAGCTCCGAGTGACCAGTATTGATTGAGCGTCTTCCCTACGCTGACACGACCACCCACGCGGTCTTCCGTCCAGTCAGTGTAGAAACGGTTGTAGTAGAAGCCGCTCAACCCCAGGCTATAGTCGGTCCGCATGAAGTACGGATCCTGCCAGCTGATCATGTAGCGGCTGACCTGATTTCCAGGAACTGCTTCGATGCGAAAGCTCTGCCCGGCACCGCGCCACGCCTGCCCGTTGATGATATCTGCCCAGCTGCGTGGTGGTCGCAAAATATCGAAATTGTCTTCCTGCAACACGATGTTTCCGACAACACCGGAGTTACTGTTCACACCCACGCCGAACATCAGTCGACCGGTGCGGCCTTCCGTGACGTCGATATTGACGTCCACGAATCCTGGTGTCTCAGGAGCACGCAACGCATCGCCAAACGGGTCACCCTGCGGCGATCCACCTTGCAGATAGTCCTGCGGAACAGGAAGTCCCTGCCGGTTCTGGCTCTGGCCTCGGTAGTCCGGAGCCATCATGGGAGACTGCCCTCGAAACACGAACATCTCTTCGCCGGGTTCATTGAACAGGACGTCGGGATCAATGCGGTAGCTGGTCTTGTTCTCGGTCGGGATTCCCGATTCGCGACGCGGCACCGATGGCAGAGGAGCCATCTCTCCGACTTCGGAATTGACCTGCTGAGGAAATGCAGGAAGTCGATCTCCTTGAGGTGGAATCGCGGCCTGCTGAACGGGTGGTGCGGTGGGAGCCAGCAGTCCAATCGGAGAGAAGCTGTGCCCAAAGCCGCGCTGCGGAAAGACCGGTTCGATCACCGAGGTTTCCGTCAGGGCTTCGCGAAACAGGTCTCGCGGAGCATCTTGTCCACGACTGGCAACATGCGGGAGATAGTCGTCACCATCCACTGGCCGAATATCGAAAGAGGCGGGCTGGCTGCGATCCCAGAGCGGGCTGTTTGTTACCCGTGCCTGAGCCAGCTGCATGGATTTTCCGTTGGCCAGCTGTCCGGACTTGATAAAGCGGTGCACCTGCTGTCGCACCACTTCCTCTTTGGTGTGTGGGTAGTCTCCGCGGATGTTCACGTTGATCGTACCGACCAGTCGGGGGATGTCCTCGTTGATCTGGTAGACCAGATCGACCTGGCCGGGCTGGTCTTCGCGGAAGTGAGGAACGGGATCGACACTCGCAAACAGCCGGCCCAGTTCGTTGTACTGGTCCTTCATTGCTGAGACATCTTCACGCAGAAAGCGAGCGTTGAAGAAGTCACCTTCATTCAATTCCAGACTCTTCATCAACTGGTCAGAGGCAATCACATCGTTGCCAATGGCTTCAATGTTCGCCACGCGAAAACGCTGGCCCTCATTGACATGAAAAGTCACCTTAACGTGGCCATTGTCTTCCGAGAATTCTTCGACAGCTTCCACTTTGACATCAAAGAAGCCGAGATTGGTGTAGTACTTCCGCAGTGCAAGCACATCACTTTGGATGACGTCGGGATCATACTTGCCACCAATCATCCACAAGATCACGGTTTTCGTGGACAGCTTTGTCTTCAGGATGGCCTTGGTGACAAACTGATTGCCCACAATGTCGATATTCCAGACCTTGACCATGGGGCCTTCTTCGATGACGAAGATCACATCCCGGTCGTTGATGTCTCCCCCCTTGCGAAGTTCAACCGTTGCAAAGCGGTAGCCTTTCTCACGGTACATCGAGAGGATTCTCTGAACCGACTCCTTGTTGGCAGAGACATCAAAGCCGTGTCCCTGCTTCAGTCCGATGTTGGCCTGGAGTTCGTCGCTCTTGAGCTTCTTGTTCCCAATGAACTGCACGGATCGCAAGATCGGTCGCTCGGTCACCTGAAAGACCAGGACTGGCCCGTCATCAGTTTGCCGATAGACCGGACGCACGCTGAGAAACCAGCGTGTGTTGAGCAAGCGGGTGACGTCGTCCCGAATTTGATTGGGTGACGGCGGCCGACCGGCGCGGGTTTCGATATAGCGGGAGACCGTTGGTGTCGGAATTGTCCGGTTGCCTTCAATCAGCACATCCTGCAGTGGTTCATTCAGCACATCATCGGCACTGAATTCCACGGGCAGAATTCCGGAAGCGGACTCTGGAAAACCGGCATCAAATCGGTCACGCGGGCGGCGTCCGGCAGTTTCCAGCGGGGAAATTTCGCGAATTGCGCCGCGGTCCTGTTCCAGAAACTCCCTCATGCTCGTCCGCGACGGATCAGCATCGCCCTGAGCCAACAATTTGCCTTCTCCGCAAGCAGCAGTGAGCGCGCAGATGACGACAGTGTGGGCGCACAGTCGATTCAGGGCACGCGCGACTCGGTCCATCGATAGCTCGCAGATCCGTTCTTACCCACAGTCATCATGACTGGGCTGTTGCAAGAACTTCTGTGGTTGGAAGGTGGAGGCGATCGGGATTGATCAGGGGAAGGGACGCCGGAATGGAGGCTCACTCCGGATAATCCGCAGAATTACCGCAGTTCACCAGACGTGACAAGACGAATTCACGTCGGAAGCGACTTCGCGGTCGGAAATTCCAGAATTGACTGGCAGCAGCGGCAATCCACTACCGTTTTGCCGGTTCGATTGAAAGAATTACAACTCCCGCACTGCCCTCCAGCTGCTCCACCCGCATTCTCAATTCAGGACGATCATCTCTCATGGAAGTTCTTGGCCCCGATCCAGCGGCAGCCAGTCTGGGACTGCTGATCCTCCTCCTGCTGGTGGGAAGCTGCGCACAATGGCTGGTCTGGATTCAGCACTGGAGGAACGGTCGTGATCCGTTGACGATCCAGCCTCGCGAGACAATTCAGGTCTCCACACCACAAAATGTCCCACAGTTGCCGCTGCTGCTGGCCTGCTTGTGGCTGTTGGTCCGTGTTCCGCTGGCCATGGCCCCCCAGGCCCAATATTCCGCCGAGCGTGTTCGCATGGCACTCGATTCGTCCATTACGGAAGGAATTGTCGTCCTGGTGCTGTTTCTGGCTGCCTATGCGTACGAGCAGCTGGTCCGTCCGCCCGTGAAGGAATACGGATTGCGACTGACTGGACTGCGTTCGCAACTGGCAGCTGCCGGCCAGGGGTTTCTCGCCGTCTTTGCCCCGGTCGCCCTGATGCTGCTGATCACATTCCCATTGCGTGGTGAAGAAACGACTCACCCTCTGCTCAGGCTGCTCAAGGAAGATCCTTCACTGGTGACGCGGTCCAAGGTGTTGTTCATCGCCGGAGTAATGGCCCCGCTGAATGAAGAACTGATTTTTCGCGTGACATTCTTGAGCGCCCTGCTGAAGTACCTCAATCCGGCGGCTGCGATCATCTCAGTTGCCCTCGTCTTCGCAGCCATTCACGGGCTGCCCGACGCCCTGGCACTGGTACCGCTGTCGCTGGTTCTGTGCTATGCATTCTACCGCGAGCGCAGCTATCTGACGGTCGTGATCATCCATGCGATGTTCAACATCCTCAACGTTGCACTGATGCTCGCAGGACTGGAACTGGCAGAGTGAACGGGCCTCTGGTCAGCGCGGGAACGGTGCTGACTGATTGACGGTTTGCCCCCAGTCGGGTGTGGAATTGTCCGGCTCGTTCGGGACGAATTCCGTCGATTCCGTCCGGCCAGTCCAGATGCCGGGAAATCGCTGCACAATGGAGCGGGCCAGGATTCCTGCATACAGTTGATGTCCTTCTCGCGACAGGCGTCCTTCACTGGTAAACAGCGTGCGTGGACTCTGATCACGCTGAAATGCGGGAAGAGCATCAAGCACGGTCAGTTCTCCGTCCCGCGACAGTGGCGCGAGTGCATCACGGAGCAAATTGCCGGGAGCCTGATGATCACCATCGGGCTGAATTTGCCAGATATCGGGCACCAGCGCCACCGCGAACCCTGCGTACATGGAACGGGCGAGCCCCCCCGCTTCGCGGATTGGCTGAGTCAGCAGAGTCAGATCCTCGGCTGAGTCTCGACTGAACGATCGCAATTGTCCTCCCGCCACCATTCCGGGGGCCTTCTTCAAGACCCGGTCGGCGACGGCATACTCCTCGCGGAGACCATCCATCAACTGATTCGAGTGTGTCGTGAATTTTGGATGACAGGAAAACGCGGAGTGTCCTTCGGCATCGAGACGTAGCGAGGACCGCACTTCAGCATCAAACGCCAGCTCTTCCCCTTGCAGGTTCATCACGATCAGATCAGGCTGCAATGGCAACAACCGGTTTCGCAGCCGCAGCTGCTGTGCCAGCGGACCACACTCGGGAGTGCCCGCATTGATGACCTCAACCTGGACATCGGTTTGCGTTTGCAAATACGTCTGCAGCAGGGAACAAAACGTGTCCGACTCGTTGAAGGCCCCACCAAACGTATCGCTGCCGCCAAGACAGACGATTCGGTAAGTCTTTCTCGGCTTGGGGACAGCGGGACTGTCGCCACGTGTGCCCCATTCACTGGTGCGAATCTCGACCGGTTGACCAGACTCCGAGATGGCCGTGAGAAACAGCAGAGCCTGAGGCTCGTAATAACTCGTTCTACTCGGCTGTCGAATCAGAGACGACAAGGTTACCGATGTCACCGGTTTCCCGGACAATCGCTCGCGCAAACGCTGAGCGCGCAGCCCCACTTCCGCCGCGCAGACCAAGAGCGCAAGCAGCACAACTGCTGCTAAAAAGCAGGCCACATTCCGCGTGAATGAGCGGACCATCTGCAGGAAATTGCCTCAGATCATGGGCATTGAACGGAGTCAAACGCTGAACAGGACTGGCTCGCCCGACGTGGGGACATCGAACGAAACTCAACCCGACCTGAGCGAACTCCTAGTCGGGACAGCGCGCAAAGTTACCCGCGATCAGCAATTAGCGGCAATACGAGTTCGCGACGCCGCGGCACAATAGAGAAACCCGGAAGTCTAGCGAAACACCTGGATGTTCTTTCCTCGAGCGCCGATGCCCGCCTGAGCGCCGGCACGGGAGTTTGCCCCCACATCGGGCAACGTTTCCGAGTCTTCAGGAAAGGAGACCTGCATCAATCGCGGCCGGAACACAATCATCAGCATGATGGGCAGATACCACAGCAAGTACACTCCTCCCTGCTGCGTAAACCACAGCTGGGTCCCAACAATGACAGCACAGGATTGAGCCAGCAAGGTCTCAACCGACCGGCGACGCGGCCAGATCGACATCATCACCAGCATAACGGCATAGGCCACCATGATCGGAATTCGATACACCGACAGGTAATCCGCTTCTCGCCAGAATCCAATCGTGTTCTCGCCGCCATGGAACGCCAGTACCGCGAGGTCGATTGAGCCCAGAGTCTTCCGGAAGAACGAATCTGGATCGGCGGAGGTCAGTGCCAGGCTGGCCGTGAGGACGGCGGCGACCAGTACGAGAGCCATTGCGAATCGCCAGGCCCCCTTGCGGCCATAAAACGCGGCCCACATTGGCAACAGCAGAATCGGGAAGTACATCGTACCGCAGGCCAGCCCGAGCAGAATGCCAGACACGACCGGTTTCCGATAAGCCACGAAAGCCCACACGATCAGAGCCGTCGGAAGCACGTGATTGAATTCGCCCACGTTGTAGGCCGTACACGGGAGCAGCAGGTACAAGGTGGCCATGCCCAAGCCAAGAGAGGCGTCGGCGAACAGATTCCGCCCCACAAACCACAGCCCAACGATGACAGCTGCATGCGCGAGAATGGCGAGAATACGGGCCGCCAGATCTTCAAACACGAGTCCCACGGGAGCAGCCAGCAACGGCGCTGCCGGTCCGGGTGACAGGCCTTGATCGTCCGGTTTTTCGGGTTCGGTCGCCGTTCGCGACAGCAACTGTCCGGCCTTCTGCACCGTCTGATGTGACGACATGGGCAGGGTTTCAGTCACGGCCTGCGTCATGATGAACGCAAACACGGCCAGACACAAAAAGCCCAGCCCCTGCGTATTCATGTTCTGGCCCAGATAGGGCCGACGCTGCAATAGCGGATCGATCAACAACCGCACCAGGAACAGGCACGAAATGACATACAGCCAGCCGTAACCGAGCCGATGCAGCTGCGGCACGCTTTCATGCAGAAAGACCAGGCCGGGCGATGCAGAGAGTATCAGCAACAAATCCAGATTCCGCAGCGACCACCACCGATTGAAGCGGAAGTAGACGGCGAGAATCAGAATTGTCGACAGATAAAACCACGTTGGTCTGTTGACGGCGTAGCCGTGCAGCAGAAGATCCATTCGGCAATACCTGAGGAAGATCGACAACCCGAAGAGGCAGTGTGCTGCACTCCGGCAGTACCACGATTCCGAGTTATCCGGTCGAGATTCCGAGGAACCTCGCTTTACCCACAGCCATCCATGACATCACGAGTGATGATCAGGTGGCCTCCGGTGTTCTCAACTCCCCAGCCGAGACGGGCGACCAAGCAAACCATCACAGAAACACCGTACCCAAAATCCTGTCCGTTTCCAAGCGTCAAATCGTGACTATCGCCTTGAGGACCTCAAGCGTTCGGATTGCTGCGGCTTCTGCGGAATGATGCTCACGGACGGCATCCCAGCCACGACGGGCATAATTCAGCCGCCTTTCCCCATCGGAAAACTCAAGCAGTGCCGCCGCCAATGCCACCGGATCGCGGGGTGGAACAAGCAGTCCGCCAGCCGTCGCCGCCAGCAGTTCGGGAAACGCACCATGCTCGGGCTGAACGACGGGCACTCCATTGGCCAGCGCCTCCAGAACATACAACCCTTTGGGTTCCTGAAACTCCGTCGGCACCGAAAGCACATCGATCGAGCTTAAGAACTGAACCTTACCTTCGTGAGTCGCAGGGCTGCCCACATAGGTGCAGTCGGCACCAAAATCGCTTAGCTGTGCGAGCAGTCCATTCAGATAGTCGGTGTGCTGTGGAGGCAGATAGCCGCCGATACGCAGTTGCGACTCGGGCAACTCATCTCGAAGCCGGATGAACGCCTCCACCAGATGATGCAATCCCTTCTCGGGAGCGATTCGGGCAAAATACCCGACTGTGTAGGGGCGATCGGGATGCACATGCGGTTCGCCGACATGCCCGGTGAGGTCGATGCTCAACGGCAGCGTATGCGTTTTCTCGACCGGCAATCCGAGATACTGACAGATGTATTCCCGGTAGAAGCGACTATGCGTCAGGAAGCCGTCGAATCGTTTCGCATGTTCGCTGATGAGTTCGATGACCCGCTGGCGATGCGATTCCGGAAGACTGTCTAGAAACACATCGTCGCCCTGCAGTGTGCAAAGGATTGCTCCGGGAAATCGAGACCGGAGTTGTGGCAACACTCCTGAAAGCAACGCGTTGCTGAAGATCACAACATCCGGTTTCAATACGTCGACCAGATACGTCACCAGTTCCTCACCAGCCTCGCGATGCGGTCCATGCTCTCCCGCCAGCATCGAAAGCGTGAGATCTCCCAACTCGCGGGCATCGTTACTCACCGCCCGCTTCGTAGCCCAGCGGATGACTGCGGGGTGATCGACCAGTTGTTTGACGAACCGTGGCAATCTGCGCCAGAGGGCCGACCGGCTGTTCAGATACACGTTCAGCCCGCCAAAAAACACACGCTGCAAACTGGCATCCGCTTCGTCAACACGGATAGGCGTGTATGTCGGAATCAATGTGACTTCCAACCCCAGCCCCAACAGTCCGTGCGCCCAGGTGTTGTCGTGCATGCACGACCCACAATACATTCCGGCGCCGCCAGCGGTGACAATCGCAATGTTCATGGTTCAGGCCGTAACCGTTCCGGGGAACCGAAGGCTGGGAAAAGGCCTCGTCCAGGCCGATGTCGCCCTTTTATGCCAGACGCAACAGCTTGCGTGACAACCATTCCAGAGACAGCAGTGTCGCCAGTGTGAGCAACAGCCACCAGCGATCCCACTGCTCCTGAATCTGCTCGTCGATGACGGTGCTCTCCCCCTGATTGACCAGCAATGCGGGAACTTCTGTCGCCGCAGCAGCCAGGGTGAGATAGCGTCCGCCGGTATTCCCCACGAGTGATTCCAGGACGCGAACATTTTGGACCAGCGATGCTGCTTCGAGTCGTGACAGCTGTGCATTGACCTCTTCTGAAATCGTCTCGGCCGAATCGGGAATCTGCAGTTCCAGTCGGTAGCGACCGGGCAACGCCACACGCAGATCTCCCGTGTATTCGGAAGGCCGATGCCGGTCGCGAAGCAGTCGCGGCGCCGGGACCTGAGGTCGCCCATTGGGATCGTAGACCTCGATTTCAATTTCGTCGGCATCCAGAGGCTGAAATTGAGAATTGACGACACGGACCCGCAGCGGCACAGTTTGGCCAACGTCGTAGTCCCGTCCTTCAAGAATGAACAGCCCGCGCTGCAGTCCGCGTTTGGAACGCCCCTCTGCCGCCTTGCGGACCATCTTCGTCCAGAGCCGGTCCAGGAACTCTTCCTTGATGGCCCGCAGTCGCCAGAACTCCGGACTGCCGATGTACAGGATTTGTCCCTGACCATAACGCTGGGCTCCAATGAGCACCGGCTGACCACCCGCTCCACGGGCCAGTGGATCGGTAAACTCCGCGTAAATGGTTGTCCCTGCTTTCACGCCTCGCGTGGGATAACAGCGATACACACCGCGGAACGTCTCCCAGACGTCTTCTTCATTTCCTTCCGACAGCTTCAGGAATTCCGCAGCTTCGCCCTCCTGAGTCAACCCCACGGGGTAAGCGGTTGTGGCCTCGTCGCGGGCCCCCAGCCGCAGCCCCACCTCGTCCAGCAACACCGGGTACAACTTGGAGATTGTGGCCAGTTCCTGCCCCGCTGCCGCCAGTTGAGGCGTAAAGACGTCCCCGGCCACAAGCACCATGCCCCCACCGGCATCAGACACCCACTCATCGAGCAGGTCCTGCTGTTCCTGGGTCAGCTGAGACCAGTCCGGGTCGAAGGCCAGCAGCACATCGTACTGAAAGAATTCGTCCCGCGCATCGGGGAACTTGTACAGCACACGATTTGCATCCTGGCTGATCCCGACCTCACCGGACTGCAGCCACAAGTCGACTTCCATTGACGGATGGCGGTACAGCAGCGTGCGGGCGAAGCGGTAGTCACGCATCGGACCTCCCGCAACAATCAGTACACGGAGTGGCCGATCAAAGATATTGACCTGCCGCGTCACAATATTGTCTTCGAGTCGCGTCTCAGCCACATCGGCGACGCGGGCGCGCAACGTGTATTCATACTCGCCCGGCTCGGCGGGGTTGCGTTCAAACTGCACTTCAAACGGCTCGGCATCTTCGGGGATGCTGACTTCGCGGCGATCAACAACCGTTGGCTCCTGCTCGTCAGGGTGCTTCTGCAGCAGTTCGACTTCCGCGAGCTTTCCAGACAGTCCCTCAGCCTGCAAGATGGCCGCCAGTTCGAAGACATCCCCCTTTTGAACATCGGTGGGAATGATGACCTTCGCAATGGTGAGATTGACCGGGGGGGTCGTACTGCCAACTCCAACGGCAATCAAACGCGTTCCATTGGCTTCCGCCCGCTCACGTGCCACGCGAACTTCCCGCCCCGCATTGACGGCCCCGTCTGAAATGACAACCACACCGGACAACGTGGGGGACTGAATTTCCGCCAGCAGCTTGTCGAGTGCATCGCCCAGACTGGTGGCCTGACCACCGGATTCCAACACCTGTTGCCAGTCAATCTCGGGGTCCACAGCGTCAACGGACGAGGCAGACCCCTCCAGATCGGGCTGAAACATCGTCGGAAACCGGGCACGTACGCCGCTTAGGTCGCTATCGAATGTATACACATCCACCACATGCTGTTTTCGCAATTCATCGAGCAGCGGCGACTTCTCCAGCAGATCCCGGACAGCATCGGTACGACTCCGATTAGCGGCGGCCGCATCACGCGGGTCCATTTCCGGCTGCTGCATCGACGTCGACGTATCGACCAGCAGGGCTACGTGAGAAGGCCGGTAGGCTTCTGACTGAGACCTCAGGTGAGGATTCAGCGCGATGACGAACAGAGCCGCAAGCACCAGCAGTCGCAAGGACGTCAGCCAGATTGTCCAGCCACGAGACATGCGACGAGTGTCGCGATAGCACATCCAGATCGTGAACAGGCTCGCGACCAGCAGCAGGGCGACGAGAAACCAGTCGCCAGCGGTATAGGGCCAGTCAAACTCCAACGTTGTTGACGTGGTCCGAGGATCAGCCTGTGCAAGCAGATTCAACATAGAGTAGGCAAACCTCGCGGACTCAGCGGGACGGTCTCTGCATTGTTGAGAGTTCCCGGGCGGGAGTCCAGTGTCGAAGTCTGACGAACAGGTGTCGTCCGCAAGGTTTCCTCCGTGGACAACACGGAAGGTTTCCGTTGGAAACTTCCCTCCAGACCGCCCACGAGACCTGTCGTGCCCCTCAAGGGCTGGTCTCTACCCAACCTCTCCGATATCATGGAGTTCGGATGGACACACCAGGTCCGTCAGTCACATTCTCGTTTGAATAGAACCGCATGGCTCGCGCACTCGATTACACGCGACGCGATTTCCTGGGCTGCAGTGCCCGCAATGCCGCCGGTGTTGCTGCCGGGGTCATGGGTCTGGGAATGGCCGCCGGAGAGTGGCCGCCGTTGCGAATCGGGCTCATTGGGCTGGGCCAACAGGGACAGGAACTGGCCCAACTGTTCGCAGCCAGGTCTGACATTCGTATCACCGCGTTGTGTGATGTCGACGTCCGCCACGCAGCCGCAGCGCAACACAGTCTCAACGAACAGACAGGCCGGCGTCCGATCATCGTTCCGAACCATGTCGCGCTGCTGTCACGTGAAGACGTCGACGCCGTCGTGATCGCGACTCCCGGACACTGGCAGGCTCCACTGGCCATCGCCGCCTGTGAGGCGGGTAAGGACATTTATCTGGAACAACCCGTCGGCCTGACCATTGCCGAAGGGCTGGCGGTTGAACAGACCGCGATGCAGACCAGATGCATTGTCCAGACGGGACTGCCGCAACGCAGCGGCAGCCATTTCCGTTCCGCAGTCCAAACGGTTCAGTCGGGAGCAATTGGTCAGGTCCATCTGGCGCGCGCCTGGTCCGTTCATAAACGGCGTTCGATCGGTTCTTGCGCACAATCGGCCGTGCCTGCGGGAGTCGACTACGCGCATTGGCTGGGTTCGGCCACTCCACGACCATTTCAGGCGAACCGCTTCCATCAGCACTGGCCCTGGTTCTGGGACTATGGGGCTGGAGAACTTGGCCTGTGGGGCGTTCAACTGCTGGACGTCTGCCGCTGGGGCCTCAATCTTGAATTGCCCACACGCGTCGTCGCAAGTGGCGGTCTTCAGCACTTCCGGGATGACCGCGAGACGCCGGACACGCTCAACGTGCAGTTTGAATTCGAGAACCTCAATGTCATCTGGGAACACCGGCAGTGGAGCACCCGCGGCATTGAGGGACGCTCAACAGGAGTGGCGTTCTACGGCAGCGAGGGAACACTGGTTGTCGACCGCAGCGGCTGGAAAGTGTACGACGGACGGGAGTCGCTCCATGCGGATGCATCAGACATTCGCTCGGCCCATGTTGCGGATTTCATTGCCGCCGTACATGAACGCCGAGCGCCTTCCGCAGACATTTCCATAGGCCAGCGCAGTATGGCGATGTGCCACCTGGGGAATCTGGCCTGGCGATCCGGGAGCGAAATCCATTTCGATCCACAAACGGGGACGCGGCTCATGACTGATTCCATGACCGCAAGTCGCGATTCAGCCGCACAATTCACGGAGGGGTAATGCAGACTCGCAAAGTCGTCATCGACGCCGACCCGGGAATTGGCGATGGAGTGGCCGTTGCCCTGGCATTAATTGACCCTGAGATCGAAGTCCTGGGACTGACATCGACGGCCGGGGTGGTTTCCGGAGAACAGGCCGCCCGCAATCTGCAAACCATTGTCTCGCTGATCGATCCAGCGCTCTGGCCAAGACTGGGCTGGAACGAAAACACGTATTCGCTGTTGCCACGCTCGAAGCAAACTGGCCTGCTGCTTCCTCCCGGCCCAACTGGTCTGGGTGACCTGCAATCGATGGAAGCACCGCCGCACCAGCCTCATGAATCTGCCAAGCTCTTGACCGAACTCGTTCGGCAGTATCCCGGCGAGATTACCCTGCTCACGCTGGGGCCATTAACGAACGTTCAGGTCGCCATGGAGCGATACCCGGAATTTCTGCCGCAGTTGAAGGGCCTGGTGTGCCTTGCAGGCAGTGTGGCCGTCGGAGGTGATATTACCGCAGCAGCCGAATTCAATGTGTATGCCGATCCCGAGGCTGCGCAGACCGTGCTGACATTCCCGGCAAAGAAAACGATGGTTCCGCTGGATGTGGCCCGTCGGCTGGTACTGTCTTTCGATCAGTTCGACCGGCTTCCGATCGAGCCTTATACGCGGCTGGGTCAACTGCTGACAGCGCTGCTGTCGTATGGGCTGCGGGAAAGTCGGCAGTGCTTTGGGCTGGAGGGGCTGGTTCTGCCGGAAATCGTCGCCCTGGCCGCAGTCACACAACCCCGCCTGTTCGATCGCGAACCAGTCCTGCTCGACGTTGAACTGGCCGGCGAACTGACACGCGGCGCCACGGTCGTCGACCGACGCGGAATCGAACGCTGGCAAACCAACATCGATGTTCTGTTCGATGTCGACCTGCAGGGGGTGATGGACTACGTCCAGCGACTGCTGCGGTTGATGCTGCCGGAATAGTCTTCCCCGGTAACCGGTACGCCATTCACGACCGTTACCGCCGGACAACTCGACCCGTCTTTCCATGCGGGTGCGTCCGACACAGCTGTATGTCGCCCCAGACCACCAGGTTTGTCTCATCTGGTGTGACCTGTCCGAAGTTTTCCGTGTCGCCAGGGGAAACTGACGCTCGCTTCTCCCGGATGTCGATGGGACATGTGGATAGATGTTTTGCTCGCGAACCTCGACACCAACACGTTGTCATTATGAACTCTCAGGAACTCGACAATCTCACGACCGAAAACCAACAACTCAAGCAACAGCTCACTGAGCTGAAGCAGCAGTTGATGACGGCACAGAAGATGAGTTCGGTCGGTGAACTGGCCTCGTCGATCACACACGAGTTCAACAACATCCTGACCACGGTGATCAACTACGCCAAGCTGGGCATGAGACACCGCACCGACGAAATGCGGGATAAGGCCTTCGATAAGATTCTGGCCGCTGGCCAACGGGCTTCCAAAATCACCACCGGCATGCTGTCTTACGCACGCTCCCGCGGCGATCGTCGCGAGCCGATGCAGATCAAGCAGCTGGTGGACGATATTCTCGTACTCGTGGAAAAGGACCTGCACGTCCATCGCATTGAATGCCGCGTCGACGTGCAGGGAGACCCCTACGCCGAAGTGAACGCCAGTCAGGTTCAGCAGGTCCTGCTCAATCTCATCATCAACGCACGGCAAGCCATGGAGCCGGGCGGAGTGCTGACTGTCGGTATTGTTGAAGACTCCGAACAACAGATGGCCGAAATCTCCGTTCAGGATACCGGTAGCGGCATCCCTGCAGAGACGTTGCCGCACATCTTCGAGAAATTCTACTCAACGAAGTCTGTGGACGGGCAGGGGCAGGGAGGAACCGGACTGGGGCTCGCCCTGTGCAAAGATGTCATCGAGTCGCACCGTGGTCGAATTCGAGTTGAGACGGCGATTGGCCACGGCACCCGTTTCACGATTAAACTTCCACTCGTGGCGAAACCTTCCTTTCGCCGGGACAGCAACTCGGAAGTACCGGCCCAGCGTGCCGGCTGATTGAGACGCCGACATGCCCGCTGACGAGTCGCCACAACCGACACTTCTGTTGCGGTTCGACCGGCGCCTTATCGGGCCACTGATTCTGCTCGCCGTTTCGTTGCGGGCGCTCGCCATGTTCCTCTATCCAGAGAACATGCAGCGGGATCTCGATGCCTACCTCGGAATTGCCCGGCAGGTGTGGGCCGGAATCGGCTTCTGTACTCCTGGCACGGCTGAACCGACCGCGTTTCGCCCCCCGCTGTACCCGCTGGTTCTCGCACTGACGGTGCCGCAGTTCACACTCGGACGCGTGCTGCTGCATTTGCTGCTGGGAGGCATGACGGTTTCCTTCCTCTGGACGACAGCCTCGCAACTGGGACTGTCGCGACCGTCCCGCTGCCTCGCTGCTGCACTGGTGGCGGTTGACCCGCTTCTCATCTGGTACACCAGCTTCCCCATGACCGAAGCAGTCTGCACCTGTCTTTCCGCATGGATGCTCACCCGACTGACGGCTTCAACCCCGTCGACCGTTCAATCTGCCGTGATGACAGGATTCGTGTTTGGGCTTTGCGTTTTGTGTCGGCCTACGTACTGGATCTGGGGCGCCCTGTTGACTGCCTGGTGGTGCGGAGAGCAGTTGCGAAACAAGTTGCACGCTCCAGATGCGGAAAGGGGCCGCAGCGGTCGAATTCTGTTGGCCACGTTGTGCGGTGTTGCCCTGACCGTGAGCCCCTGGATCCTGCGAAACTGGCTGGTTATGGAAACGCCCATCGTGATGACGACGCACGGGGGCTACACCTTACTGCTGGCTAACAATCCCAACTTCTACGCCGAGGTCGTGGAAAAACCCTGGGGAACGACATGGTCCGGGGACGGACTGGCGAACTGGACGCGAGACGTTCAGCAACAGATGCAGGCAGCCAACATTCAAGGGGAAGTCGCGGCCGACCGCTGGCAGGGGGCAACGGCTCGCGAGTTCATCAGGAGCCATCCCGGCGAGTTCACTGCGGCCTGCTGGCATCGACTGAGAATGTTCTGGAACGTTGTCCCCAGTGGCGAAGCCGCCGCTCCGTTTCCGAACTGGTTGCTGTGGCTGGTGGGAGGGTTCTACACCCTGTGGTGGCTTGCAGCCCTGATGGGGCTGATCGTGCTGGCGCGAGGAAGAATGTACCGCTGGTGGCCTGTTGTGCTCCTGCTGGTAAGTTTTGCCGCTGTGCACGCCGTGTACTGGAGCAACATGAGGCTGCGGGCTCCTGTCCTCCCCGGAGTGGCTTTGTTGGCCGCCCTCCCAATGACACGACGTTCATTGGGGTAGTCTGCACAAGGCTTGACGGTTAAACCGATCAAACTGCGGTCCATCCACCGGGACCGTCGAAGGACAGACTGGAGATGCGCTGACACTGCGCGCCGAAGTTTTGAACCGACCAACCGGGAGATCCCATGCTCTGGTGGAAGAACCGGCCTGAACAATTGCGGTACGTGGATATGTGGCTGTTGCCCGGGATCCACCCCACAAACATTGATTTGCTGCAACGACTCAAGTCGGCAGATGACCGGCAATTTGGCACTGGCATGGATGTGTGCGGCACAGTCGCCGAACAGGATGCCAAGACGGGACGGTGGGGCATCACCAACGTCGTTGGAATTCGCAGTGACATCTGGTCGCCGGGTAAAGACGAGCTGCAACGGACCCTCAACGCTCTCCAGCGCGAGCGTCGGGAACAAGTGAAGGACAACATCAAGAGCAGTGGACGTCTCTCGACAGCACAGTCGAAGCTGCTGGAGCACAAACTTCAGGATGATGCGGTGATGAACCTGGAGGCAGGCGACATCCAAAAGCGTCGGCTGGTGATGAAGCTGTTTCGCAATACGGGGGAACGCCTGAGATGGGTGGGAACCATTGAAGAACTGACCGCCTGGGAGATTTCCAATTCGATCGGGTCCCGACGATGCCTGCTCTCAATGGCAGTGATTCTTCCCGATCAGGACTTCGTGACATTCATTCAGCAGAACCACCGCACGCTGCGAATCCCCGCCGTCTACTCCTGCTGCTTTCACGATGCCCGCAACGATCGCGTGTGGCATATCAGCCTCAAACGCAAATGGTTTTCCATCGGAGCAGACTTCATCGTCGAGGCGGAGGGGCGTGAAATCGGAAAGATCGACGGACAATTGATCGGGTTCGGGTACAACGCGTACGTCGAACTCTCCGAGCCGCTGCTGGCCAAGAACCGGCAGTTCGTCGATCTGCTGAGCCTGTTCGCGACGACCGTCAGCTATCACAGGGCGATGCGCAAGAGCATTGCCCGCCGCATGAAATCGACGCAGAATGGCGACAGCGGTCGGCACATCATCGAAGACGAGGAAATGCGGTTGATGCGAAATCCCCGCAGCCGGGCCGCCTGATCGCCGCGGACTTCTCTGGTCGCCAGTGCCCCGTGCGCCGGTAAACCGGTCCTGGCCACTCCCATGCAGTCTACGAGCCTGCTACATTGCGAACTTCCGAAATCTGATCGCAATCATGTCCCGGGAGCTGGTTCATGCCGGTGAAGGTTCGTTGCTCTGCCTGTTCAACTGTTCTCAACGTCCCTGACAAGGCGGCGGGCAAGACGATTGCATGCCCCAAGTGCAAGGAAAAGATCAAAGTCCCGGCCGCCGGTCCGGCGTCGCGTGGGCCGTCAAAGTCACAAAGCTCCAAGCCAAAACCGAAGCCGAAGAGCCCCTCCGTGGAATCGGGGGACCTGTTCGGCGGCATGGCTATCGACGACTACTCGATGGATCACGATGAGGAACAGATTTGTCCTTATTGTGCGGCCGACATGGAGTACGACGATGACGATGAATTGATTCCCGTCTGCGCGAACTGCGGGATGAACATCGAAACCGGGGAAATGGACGCCCGGGAAAAGAAGAAACGCAATCGCAGAGGTCCCAATACCGAACTGTACTGGCGTGGCGTCTGGGCGGATTCCTGGGCATTCTGCAAAGAGTTCTCCTCGCTGGGCATCCGCACGGGTGTCTACATCGGCCTGTTCCTCGTCCTGGCCAATCTTTCGGCCTACATGATTGCCTTCTGCAAGGGAGCCCCGACAAAGACGTTCTGGGGGGTCTTGGCCGTCATCTCCAGCCTGGGAATTCCCGGCTGGTACTGGATGCTCTCCAAAAAGATTGTGTTCGCCTCGATCGTCAAGGAAACGATTCAGCCGGAGCGAATTTTCTTCGACCTGTTCGAAGCCATGTCCGTCGGGCTGCGGGCCACGTTCTGGCCTGTGATCGTGTTTCTTCCGGTACTCATCCCGATCGTTGCCCCGGTACTGGCGTTGTCGCTGTTCACGCCGACCATGGTCGGCATCGTGGCCGCAGCGATCTTGTGTATCCCGTCGCTAATTCTGTTCCCAATCGCCATGTGCCACTTCACATCGCGATACACCTACAAGGGGTGGATCCTGTGGGAACTGCTCAAGCTGTTGCCCAAGAATTTTGCGGGAGCCGCCTACTGGGCCATTGTTGCATTTGCCGTCACGCTTCCGGTCGCACTGGTTGCTGGCCCCACCTTTTACTTTCTGGGCAGTCCCAACATCTTTTTCGCTCCCAACATTGCCGGAATCCAGGAGTTCCCCAACTACATCAAGGACGCGGAGACTGGCAAGCTGGTCCCCGAAGAGGTACTGCCCGAAATTGCTGCTGATGCCCCCTTCAATCAACTCGGCGTCTCCGGAAAGGCGACCTTGTGGCTCATGAAGATGGCCGATCTGGGCGAGTCCCCATCCTCGGCCTACTACTACATGCTCAAAGGCCCCATGAACATCACGTTCGCCTTTCTGATCTATCTGCCACTGGGGCTGATGCTGGGCTTCCCGCTGGTGTTCGCCATGAAAGCCAACGGGGTCTTTGGCCACTATTTCACCAATTCACTGGGACTGGTCCAGCGCGTGACGCCCAATACGCCAGCGACCTTCTGGGTGCGATGCCTGTCCTCGTTTGTCGACATTCTGTTTTTTCCACTCGTTCCATTCGTCGTCACGGCCAATGCCAAAGCTCTGTCTGCATTGTGGGGATTGATCGGCGTCCTTGGCGTCGTGTGGCTGTTCAATCGCCAGTTCCTGCTGATTGCGGGAGTCCTCGTGGGACTGTACGCCTGGTGGATGTACTGGGTGATCTCGGAATCCTCACCAATGCGAGCCTCAATGGGAAAAGAGGGCTTCGGGTTAGTTGTCCTGCCTGAGAAGGGCGAGCAACCGATTTCGATCCAGCAGGCCAATATCCGATGGCTGATGCGGTGTGTGACTCTGATTCTCCTTGGAGTTCCTGACCTGCTGATCCTGTTTGATCCCAACAAGCAGGCTTTGCACGACAAAGCCAGCAAGACCCGTGTCGTGTGGAAAGGCGACAAGTAACCAGCCTGCGGGCTGCACAATCATGTTGTGGACACTGCGTGTGAACTGGGTGATCCTCAAGACCTGCGTCGAAGAACGCCTGGTCTATCGGGCCGACTTTGCGCTGGGCACTCTGTTTCGCTTCCTGCCGATTGTGACCACCATCTTTCTGTGGGGCGCCATTTTTGGTGTCGGCAGCGGGCACGAACAGCAGCGGATCGCCGGCTACTCCTACAACGGCATGATCGCCTACTACCTGTTGGCCATGCTGGCCCGGGCCTTTTCCAGCATGCCGGGACTCTCCAGCGGCATTGCCCGTGAAGTGCGTGACGGCTCCGTGAAAAAGTACCTCACGCAGCCGATCGACATGCTGGGCTACCTGTTCTGGTATCGCGTTGCTCACAAGCTGGTGTACTACACCGTCGCCGCCGGGCCTTTTGCGTTTGTCTTCTGGCTGTGCCGCAGTTATTTCCCCGGCTGGCCCGATGCCATCACCATCGTCGCATTCGTCGCTTCACTGCTGATGGCCTTCCTGATGGGCTTTCTGATGGAGTCGCTGCTGGGATTGATTTCCTTCTGGTTCCTGGAAGTCAGCTCGCTGATGTTCATCTACATGATGTTCAACTACCTGCTGTCGGGACACATGATTCCGCTCGACTTCCTGCCACCAGAAATCCTGAATGTCATTGACTACCTTCCCTTCAAATATCTGGCCTATGTCCCGCCAGCCATTTTGCTGGGGAAATACCCGGCCGACCAGCTGCTCCACGTATTGCTGGTCGAGGCAGGCTGGATCATTACGCTCCTCGGAGCCAATCGACTGGCGTTCCATTACGGCGTCCGGCGGTACAGCGCGTTCGGGGGCTAGAACCTCCCCCCCATCGCGATTGCTGTTCACCTCTCACACACGGAGAGTTTACCGATGCGGAACTTCGCTCCTCACTGGACCCGACGACAACTGCTGGCCGCTGGC
>JAGQPW010000038.1:31190-38417 GCA_020426515.1 Planctomycetaceae bacterium
CAGACGCTCTGGGACAATCGCGACGGCAAGTCCATCACGTGGTTTCATCCCCGCGCCTGCATGGTGCCTCGGGAAGATGGTTCACGTTTTGCACTCATGACGCTGCAGCAGATTTCCGGTTCCGATTACTTCGGTCCGGTTCACTGGACCCGCTCAAACGACCTGGGACAGACCTGGTCGCAGCCGCAACTCATCCCGGCGCTGGACCGTCGCCCGGTTCCCGATCACGATGGGCTGCAACAAGGCGTCTGCGATGTCGTCCCGGAATACCACGCGAAAACCAACACGGTTCTTGCAATGGGGCACATCGTCTTTTATCGCGGCCCGCGTTTTTCGCGCGGTGACCAGTTGTCTCGGCATCCCGTCTACACAGTTCGTCGCGCCGATGGAACGTGGTCGGACCAGCGCAAGCTCGACTGGGACGATCCGCGAGGCAGCTTCATTTACTCCAACAACTGCGGCCAGCGCGTTGTGCTGCCCAATGGAGACATCCTGCTGGCGTTCACGTTTGGCGCCGGGGAAGCTGCTCGATCGGTGGCTGGAGTTCGTTGCACATTTGATGGTGAGCAACTTAAAGTCGCTGACGTTGGGCCAGCCCTGACTCACAAGGCCGGACGTGGCCTGCTCGAACCATCACTGACGCAATTTCGTTCCCGGTACTTTCTGACCATTCGCGCTGAGGACAATCATGGATACGTGAGCGTCAGCGACGACGGACTGAACTGGCAACCCAAGCGTCCCTGGTGCTGGGATGATGGTGAACCGCTCAGCCTGTCAACAACACAGCAGCATTGGCTCACACACTCCGACGGCCTGTTCCTCGTCTATACCCGCAAAGATGCATCGAATCTGAACGTCATCCGCTGGCGTGCGCCGCTGTTTGTCGCTCAGGTCGATCCAGAGAAACTTGTCCTGTTGCGTGACACGGAACGAGTCGTCCATCCCCTGATTGGCGACGGTGTGAAGGCTCCCAATGAAGTGCCATTGATGGGCAACTTCCACATCACCAACGCCAGCCCCACCGAATCGTGGGTCACCGTCGGCTCATGGATGCCAAAGCAAAACGCCCACGGCGCCACCCACCTCGGTCGAATCCACTGGGCCAAGCCCAATCGGCTGGTGTGATCAGTGGGGCACGACCCGAAGAATCGTGAACCGACGCGTGCGATTGCCGTTTACTAAGAACCGGAACCCGGCAGTATCTCTGAGTTAATATCCGTCTCAACTCACTCGCGGCACCGTTCATTACATAGACAGCACACACGCCGACCGTCGCTAATTAACAGGTTCCGACTCAGGAAACAATGCGGCAACAAGTACCTCGCACGCACTTTGGATATGTTCAGCCATGCAGTTCGCCGCAGCATCGGCCTGACCGGCAAGCAGTGCGTTCAAGATTTTCAGATGCTGAGCCTGCGCCAGCTTTTCGAGTGTCTGCGCATCAACAAGCACACTTTGAGCAACACGCACCAGCCTGCTGTAGCGCTCAATTTCATCCGTGAGTCGCTCGTTGCCACAATTTCGTGCAATCAGATCGTGCAGTTCGAGATCAGACCGATGAGCCTGCGTACTCCACTGCGGAACAGCACCACCCGCTAACAGCTGGCTGGTCCGTTGACGAAGTTCCTCCAACTGCTGACTGGGAATCCGTCCGCAGGCAAGTCGAGTGGCTTCTGATTCCAGCAGGCTGCGCAGGGCGTAGATTTCGCGAACCTGTTGCGGTCCCAGCGGGCGAACGACTGCCCCCTTGTTGGGCAGTAATTCGACTACGCCAAAATGGGTCAACTCCAGCAGTGCTTCTCGCGCTGGTGTGGCACTCACACCAAAGTCGGCTGCGAGCCGAGTCACAATCAGGCGATCTCCGGCCTTCAATTGCCCGCCAAAGATCGCCGTGAGCACTTGGCCGACCACGTCGAACCGCAGACTTTTCTTTGGGGCGACGCTCTTGAACATAGTGGGCCCACCATTCGGGTATTCGCCTGAACCATGAAATCGTCACAGAAATGCAGACGCGGAAGCCACGGAGTCACAAGGAAACCTGCTCCATATACAAAATATTATTAACGCGAACTCGATGCTACCCCCTGGCCAGCGATACGTCAACCACCAAACAGTGCCCACTGATGCGTCAACTTAGGGACACATCGCAGGATCATCGCCTGAGCCCGGTTCAGCTGCCGAATTGCGTCTGACGATAGTACTCAACGGCATGCGCCAGTCCGGTCTTGAGATCCACCTTGGGCTCCCACTTCAGCAGGGCTTTGGCCTTGGTGATGTCGGGGCAGCGTTGTTTGGGATCATCTTTGGGAAGTGGAGCACGGCCGATCCTGGACTTGGAGCCAGTCACTTCGAGAACCGCTTCGGCCAGTTCGATCATGGTGTTCTCCGTCGGATTGCCGAGGTTCACAGGGCCGATTTCCTCGTCCTGTTCCATCATGGCGATAAAGCCGGAAATCAGGTCATCCACATAGCAGAACGAACGGGTCTGCTGGCCATCACCATACACCGTGAGGTCTTCACCACGCAGAGCCTGCATGATGAAGTTCGAGACGACACGGCCGTCGTTGGGGTCCATGCGGGGGCCATAGGTATTGAAGATCCGAACAATCCGCACTTCAATACCGTGAGCCAGGTGATAGTTCACACAGAGTGACTCCGCGACCCGCTTGCCTTCGTCGTAGCAGCTGCGAGGTCCCAATGGATTCACGTGGCCCCAGTAGTCTTCACGCTGCGGATGCACTTCAGGATCGCCATAAACTTCGCTGGTTGACGTGTGCAGCACTCGTGCCCGGCAGCGTTTGGCCAGCCCCAGAATGTTGACCATCCCGACAGTGGAGGTCTTGATCGTCTTGATGGGGTTGTACTGATAAGCCACCGGCGAAGCGGGACAGGCGAGGTTGTAGATCTGTTCCGCCTCAACATACAGGGGATGCACAATGTCATGCCGAATGAGCTCGAAATTGTTGTTCCCCAACAGGTGCCGGATGTTGGCCTTCCGGCCGGAAAAGAAGTTGTCGACGCAAATCACATCGTCGCCGCGATCGAGCAGTCGCTCACAAAGATGGCTGCCCAGAAACCCAGCCCCGCCAGTTACCAGAATCGTGGCCATTTGATGCCTGTTATGTGTGGTTGAAGTCGAGATCAGAAAACATTGCCGCCCGCCGCCAACAGAGGCTAGCACCTCATTGGCCGCGAGTCGGTCGCTCGCGGGACGGCTGTTTTAAAGTTTGTCAAAAAACCCAACATTCAGAATTTGACTGTAACGGGAACCGACCTAGGTTTTGGTCGAGATGGTGAGACTGTCACCGCCAACGAAGTTTGAGCTGCTTTGGCAGCCGCAATGGCAATGCATTGACAGGATATCTCACCGACGAACATTCTGAAGCGTGGCAAGGAGAGCTGGGAGCTTTGAGGGGACCTTGCCACGCTTTTTCTCATCTTGGGAGAATTGTCTCTCCGGACATGGAATCGGCTACCGGATGACTGGCAATTCGAGGACGCTGCCGACTCGCAATTCCTGTGCGTCTTTCAGGACCGGATTCGCCTGGCGAATCTGAGGAATTACGCTGGCCGTTCCGTAATGCCGCCGGGCAATCGTTTCGAGTGTGTCTCCGGGCTGAACGTAGTATTCTCGCGAGGTTCGCTCAGACACGTACACATCCGGCACAGGCACCAGCTGCTCCGCAGGCGCGGTTTGCTCAGCCAGCGTGGGCTGCGGATCCGCATCCGCGATGATCGCAGGCTCTTGTCCGGGAATCGCCAGCACCATCCCAATTTTGAGTGCATCTGGTGTGGCCAGCAGATCCTGATTGGCTTCGAAGATCTCGTAGTAACGCTTCGAACTGCCCAGAAACCGAGTGGCAATTCCGCTGAGTGTATCTCCCGGCTGAACAGTATAGGTCGCAGGCGGCTCAACAGGTGCCCCAGTCGTGACGGCCTGCATGTCGCGAGCCGACATGGCCTTTGGCCCTGACGTTTGATCACCGGACGCGGCCGTTCCCCTGGAATCTGCCTGCCCCGGAAAAATCCCGACAACTGGCACGAGTTCATTGGTGACAGACTCCGTCGCAGCGGCCTCTCGTGGGGATGCTGGCGGGGCTGGTACGTCGTATGCCCGGATGGGCAGAAATTCCAGCGCAGGATCTGCAGTTACGCGTTCGACCGCCACTCGATGAACGGGCGGCGTGACGCGCGGAAAACAGAACGCCACGGTAAACCCGATGACGAGCATGCCGAGCGCCAGGCCGAGCTTGGTGTCGCGGTGCATGAATCCAGCTGATGATGAGTGGAACGGGTCCAGAGCACCTCCCTGCACAGCGCAGCCAACTGAACCGGGGGCCACGCACACTGATCCCTCACCTCGCACATCGGCAACTATTGCCGAAGGACTCAAAGGAATCAGCTGTCCTTCAGGCGAATCAACTCAGCCGAAACATTTCGTGCCAATGGAATCGATCCTGACTTTTGTGCGGCCACGATTAGCTCGGACGTCCTGCACATCGAATGACACTGGTTGAATCAGGTCAGTTCCGCGTCCGCCCCCGATGCGGTATCCACAGCGCCCGGCTCCGTCGCAGGATCACCGTCTGTATCAGCGATCACTGTGCGACCGTAGGCCACATCCAGCAGGGCTGGCAACAGCAACAGATTGCCGGCCAGTCCACCGCACATCGCCACGCTGACGAGCACTCCGAAGTAGACGAGGGGAATGAACTGCGACAAGGTCAACACGCTGAATCCGAGCACCAGAGCAATGTTCGCGAAGATGAGAGCCCGGCCGACATCCGCATGCGTCTGCCGCAGAGCCTCAGCATGAGCCACTCCGCTCCGAGTGCGGCGAATGTAGCCCGTGAGATAGTGAATACTGGAATCGATCGTCAGCCCCATCGAGACACTCGCGATCATCGCGGTCCCAATGTTGATCGGAATTCCGATCAGCCCCATCCCGCCGATCACCAGTAGAATCGGAAGGATGTTGGGCGCCAGGGTAACAATTCCAATCGTCAGACTGCGGAAGGCCAGCGACATCAGCAGGGCGATCGCCGTTGCGGCCACGGCGAAGCTGAGCAATTGATCACGCAACAGGCTGGAAATCAACTCCGCCAGCAGCACATACAGTCCGGTCACCTGTGCATCCGGGAAGTACTTTTTCGCCGTCGACTCTACGGCGGCAATCAGCTTGAGCTTGACCTCCGCCGGCTGCTGCTCCATGGCCCGCAGCACAATCCGCATGCGGCCGCGTTCGGCATTGTAGAGCGAGGACTCAAATTCCGGCTGGAGAATCTGCAGCGTCTCCAATGCTTCGCTCAGCGTTCTGCGATTGAGGACGCCAAACAGTCCGCGCCCCGGCTTCGGGAGTTTGCGAACGGGGTCGAGTCCGTCGGTCAGGGCCACGACGCGAGTGATTCGGTTGCCGCCCGGCAGCGACAGTTCCTGCAGGGCTGTGGCCAACCCGCGTACTTTGTTGAGGTACTCATCGTCCAGTTCCCTGGGAGCAGAAAACCCAACCTCCCACGTACCAACACCACCGAGCCTGGTCTCGTAGAACTGCAGTGCCTGAACGATGTCGCTGGATGCACGAAAGTTCTTGCTGAAGTCGGTTTCCACCCGGAGTTCACTCAGTCCGGCAACCGCCCCAATGGCCAGCAGCCCGGACCACGCAATAACGATTCCTCGACGGCGCACAACCCAGCTGGCAATGGCCGACATCATGGTCATCAGATGTGACTCGGCAAACACTCGACCAGGGTCAGCATCGCGTCGACCGGACAGAGTGCCGCCCGGCAGCACCAGCAGGCAGAGCAACGGGACAAGCAACGTCCCCACCGCCATCATGATTCCGAAGCTCCGAACCGGAGTGATGCCGCTGGTCAACAGCGAAGCAAACCCGGCGGCCGTCGTCAGGCAAGTCCAGAAAATGGGAGCCGAGAGTTGCCGAATTGTGAAAATCAGCGACTCTCGTCGACCGTGATCCCGCCGCCATTCCCGATACTGCACGGTGATGTGCATCGTGGTCGCAACCGCGATGATGGTCACCAGCGATGTCAGCATCGAACTGACCATGCTCAACTTGAGCCCGGAAACCTGCAGCAGTCCGCGGGTCCACAAGAGCGTGATGTGCACCAACAGCAATGGCAGAATAACCCAGCGTACACTTCGAAACAGAATCAGAATGACGACCATCAGCGAGACGGACGAGGCCGTCCCCAGCACCCAGCCATCCGCCTCGACATAGCGAAACATGTCGTGCACCTGAACCGGTTCGCCAGCTACGAGTGCGGGCGGGTTGTGTGCAGCGGCAATGCGGCGAACTTCTGCAAACGTTTCCCGTCGCGACACGGGAGATTCACCTTCAGGCAGCAGACGCATGACCACCGCCACGGTCCGGTCGTCATCACCAATCAGGATTTGCCGGGACATGTGCGTCAGCATCCGCTTTGTCGTGGGCAGTCGCATCAGAAACGGAACCACTTCCAGCGCACGCGGATTGCGGATCACCCGCGACAGGTCCTGAGTGCTTTCTGAGTTGATGCCCGGGACGCGGCTCAGCTCATCGCCAAATCTGGCCAGATCATCGAGATGCTCTTCGCTCGCCGGGTCGTCAACTTCGTACGCCGCCATCACGAATTCATCGCCACCAAATGTCGCCTTGCTCTCCAGATAACCACGCAGCAGTGGATCACCCGGGGCATAAAAGGACTCGATGGACTCATCCAGTTCCAGCCGGGACGCTGGCCCCGCCGCCAGACAGCTGACCGCGACGACCAGCGTCAGACTCCACCAGCGGTAGCGCACCAGAAGCTCGGCCATTCGCTGCACGGAGTTCACACGAGTGTTGAGGGTTTCGGGGAGGCGGGCGGACACGTTATAAGAACAGAGTGTAGTTCATTCTGACACGCTGTAGAGTGCATCAGTCCTCACGATTCTCAACTTCAATACGGCCCAGACTATGAAGACACCTTTTCCACCACTGAATCGCCGCCAGTTTTTGAGCAGTTCAGCTGCGATTGCTGCTGCCACCAGCACTGCATGGTGGCATCCAACCCTGATGCGTGCCGACGACAAACCGCGGGCTGCTGTCGAGCGGGTCGGTGTTGGAGCAATTGGTCTGCGGTATCAGGGAACGGTCATCACCGAGAAGGCCCAGCAGTATGGCGACATTGTGGCCGTGTGCGATGTTGACAAGAACGTCCGCGAGCAGGCTCGTGCCAGTTTCGGCAGTACACC
>JAGQPW010000038.1:38516-41201 GCA_020426515.1 Planctomycetaceae bacterium
CGCTGGCAAAGATGTGTACTGCGAAAAGCCGCTGACGCTGACCATTGACGAGGGCAAAGTTCTGCGAAATGTGGTTGGCGGAACAGACCGCGTCGTCCAGGTGGGCTCGTGGCAGCGAAGCGACTCGCGATTTCGCCTGGCCGCTGAAATGGTACGATCCGGACGCATCGGCAAATTGCAGAAGGTTGAGGTGGTGCTGGGCAAGAATGTCACCGGTGGTCCATTCAAGCACGTGCCCGTCCCCAACAATCTGAACTGGAACCTGTGGCAGGGACAGACGCCCGATGTCCCCTACATTCAGGAACGTTGCCACTACACGTTCCGCTGGTGGTACGAATATTCCGGCGGCCAGATGACCGACTGGGGAGCCCACCATATCGATATCGCCCGCTGGGCCATCGACGCTGATCCCGTCGAAATTGAAGGGACTTGCACCCTCCCCACCACTCCCGACGGGTACAACGTAGCTGTCGACTATCACGTCCGGTATCGCTGTGAAAACGGCGTGGAACTGACGGTTAGCGATCATGGCCGCAACGGCATCATGTTCACCGGGACCGAAGGCCGCATCTTCGTGAACCGCGGCACACTGGAGGGAGCCCCGGTTGAAGCACTGGCCCAGAATCCATTTCCCCGCGAGAAGTTCGAACTCTACGACTTCGATAATCGGCAACGCCCCGAGCGAGCGGGCAAGCTCGACGCCATCATCAACCACATGGGGAATTTCTTCGACTGTGTCGAGGCTCGCAAGCAGCCCATCTCCGACCTTGAAGGTCAACATCGCAGCGTGAGCGTTTGCCACCTGGGGAACATCTCCATGCGACTCGGACGCCCGCTCAAGTGGGACCCGCAGGCGGAACAGTTCATCGACGACACCGCAGCCAACACCTGGTTGAAGCGGGAGCAACGCAGCGGCTTCGAGACCGTCTGATGTCGCCCCTGCAGGGTCCGAAGTAGCTCCTGTCGGGTCCGCTGTGCGGACCGGGTAGGTCCGAAGCAACTGCAATGGTCCGCACAGCGGACCCAACGGGTATCTTCACAGCAGAAATAGAGGCGATCGACGATGAACTTTTCAAGACGTCACTTTCTCGCCAGCAGTGCAGCGTTGGCCTCCGCAGTGTGGCTGCGTGAGGTACAGGCCGCTTCCGACAAGTGGCAGCCCAGGTACATCGTCGGCTCCTCGATGTTTGGCGAAACCCATGTGCGGGACATCCTGCCCGAGGTCCGCAAGACCGGGGCGACGGCGATCGACATCTGGCCCAAGGTGCATGGTGCCCAGCGGGAACAGCTTGACGAGATGGGTGAGGAAGCATTCCAGAAGCTATTGGACGAACATCAGGTCACTCTCGGCTGCATTACTCAGTACAAGCTGGGGCCATTCGGCCTGCAGAACGAAATGCGTCTCGCTCAGCGGCTCGGCTGCCGCACCATCGTGACGGGCGGATCAGGACCGCGAGGATTGACCGGCGACGACCTGAAGAAGGCCGTCCAGGAGTTCATCGAGAAATTGAAGCCTCAACTCGCCGTCGCCGAGGAAACAGGCGTGACGATTTCCGTGGAAAATCATGGCAACAACCTCATCGAGTCGCCTGACTCGATGCGTTACCTGATGGATCTGCGCCCCTCCGAAAATCTGGGGATCGCGTTCGCCCCCTATCACCTGCCGCAAGATCCCACCTTGCTGGCTCAACTGATCAAGGAACTGGGGAACCACATCACGATGTTCTATGCCTGGCAGCATGGCATGGGCTCGACGAAGAAACTCCCCAAAGAGCAGGAACTGCTGCAAATGCCCGGACGCGGCGACCTCGACTTCGGCCCGCTCATGAAGGCTTTGGTTGAGGTCAACTATGGCGGCTGGTTCGAAATCTTCATGCATCCCGTCCCGCGCGGCGTCCCCATTCTGGAGCCGATTGGCGAAGTGACGGCCGAAATCAACCGCAGCCGGGCCTATCTTGAAAGCCTGCAGTAGCTGACGAATTCCAATCGTCGCGTCAGTCCGCCATAATCATGGCAGTGTTGTCTATTGCGTCCGGATTGGAACGCTCCCCGTACGAACTGATTGAGTGATCATCCCATGAAGACCTTCCGCACTTCCTGTCTGTTGCTCGCAGTTGTGCTGTGTCCTGTTTTCACCTCGGCCGAATCGCTGCTGGTGGAAGCCGAGAGTTTCGACGAACACGGCGGCTGGTCGCTGGATACGCAGTTTATCCGCACGATGGGTTCGCCCTATCTGCTGGCCCACGGACTGGGTCGTCCCGTCGAGGATGCGACAACCGAAGTCACCCTTCCAGCCCCCGGCAAGTACCACGTTTTCGTCCGCACCAAGGACTGGGTTGCCCGCTGGGACGCTCCAGGTGCTCCTGGCAAGTTTCAGGTGCTGGTGAATGGCAAGCCACTGGAAGAAACATTTGGCACCACCGGAGCCGAATGGAACTGGCAGTCGGGAGGGACCGTTGAGGTCACCGAGCCGCAAATCACGCTGGCACTGCACGACCTGACCGGTTTCGATGGTCGCTGTGATGCGATCTACCTCTCAACTGATGCAACACCCCCGCCCAATGCCGGCAAGATTCTGCCGCAGTGGCGACGGGAACTGCTGGGGCTCAGCGAAGAGCCCACCGTGAAAGATGGTTACGACCTTGTCGTCATTGGCGGCGGCTACTCCGGCATGGGTGCGGCGAT
>JAGQPW010000390.1 GCA_020426515.1 Planctomycetaceae bacterium
CGGCTGAAACTTGAGAGCTTCACGCAATCTCTCGTGGGGGCATTCACTCAGTCGAGCGGTCCAGAAATCTCTGGCTTCGGAGCTTGCTTGGATATTTACGGTCTGGTTGTTCTTCATAGGTCAAATTTAAGACTTTCCGGAGATGAAGACCGTGATTTTTGGTACGAGATGTACCACTAGGGTCAGGCAGGACTCTCCCCTCGCTGCGTGAACCGCGGGTCGATATGTTAAACGCCGGTATTGTGGGACTGCCCAACGTAGGAAAATCCACGCTTTTCAACGCCCTGACGTCATCGTTCTCGGCCGAGAGTGCGAACTATCCGTTCTGTACGATCGAACCGAACACGGGGGTCGTTAAAGTGAACGATCCCAGGCTCTGGATACTGCAGAAGATCGTGGGAACCCAAAAGGTGATTCCGGCGGTTTTCGAGTTCGTAGACATCGCCGGTCTGGTGAAAGGCGCTTCCAAAGGTGAGGGTCTCGGCAACCAGTTTCTGGCTAACATCCGCGAGGTGGATGCGGTGGTCCACATGGTGCGTTGCTTCGAAGATGAAAACATTCAGCACGTGGAAGGCAGCGTCGACCCTGTTCGAGATGTGGACACCATTATGATCGAACT
>JAGQPW010000391.1 GCA_020426515.1 Planctomycetaceae bacterium
AGATACGTCACCGCCTGAGCCAGCAGAATTCTCCCTTCGGGAAGTCCGATGAACTCGACTCCATTGGCAACCGATTGAGCCAGAACGATCGCGAGGGGATCGGCGTTCCCGATATCTTCGCTGGCGGCGATGACGATTCTGCGTGCCAGAAAACGTGGATCCTCCCCTGCTTCGATCATCCGTGCCAACCAGTAGAGAGCCGCGTCGGGGTCGCTGCCGCGAATACTTTTGATTAACGCACTGGCGGCGTCGTAATGGTCATCCCCGTCACGGTCATATTGAACGGCTTTCTTCTGAATCGATTCCTGAGCCACGATCAGGTCGAGGACCTTCGAGTCAGACGTGAGCGACATGGCTCCGATTTCGACGGCGTTCAAAGCCCGCCTCGCGTCGCCGTCGGAAACTTCCGCCAAAAACTGCAACGCTTCGTCCGTGGCGGAGACTCCTGCGTTTCCGAGTCCCCGTTCGCGATCGATCAACGCCGTCTTGAGCAATTGGACGATTTCTTCCCGCAAGAGCGGTTTGAATTCGAAAACCTGGCTGCGACTAATGAGGGGGGCGACGAGCGAAAAAAACGGATTCTGAGTCGTGGCTCCGATCAATGATACGACACCATTC
>JAGQPW010000392.1 GCA_020426515.1 Planctomycetaceae bacterium
GCCCTTGGGCACGCAGGTCGGCCTGGAAGGCGGCGAGTTTTTTTTGTGTTCAACTGTCGGCCAGGGAGCAACCGGCGAGTAGATCGGGGATGAGGACCGTCTTGTCGGGGTTCATGATCTTGGCGGACTCACCCATGAAGTGGACACCGGCGAAGACGATGGTCTTGGTCTTCACTCTGGTGGCGTCTCTCGCGAGTTTGAGGGAGTCGCCGGTGTAGTCGGCGATGTCCTGGATTTCGCCATCGACATAGAAGTGGGCGAGAATCGTGGCGTCCTTCTCTTGCTTCAGACGCTCGATTTCGTCCATCAGGTCGAGCGGATCTTCGTAAGGGGCGTCGGTCGTCTCGGCGATGGGCAGGCCAGTGCTCATGTTTGTTTTCTCCAGGGGCGTTGCCCTTGACACGCAGTTGCGAACGGCGGGCTTGGGGGGGACTAGCGTGTTGGGCCTATTCGGCAGGGGCCGCTGATGTCGGGGTTGTGGTTGCTGGGACGGCGATGAGGCCGCGCTCGATGGCGAGGCGATGGGTGATTTCGAGTTTCGAGTTCTCATCGGCCATCGCCCGCATCAATTCCTGGCCGCGTTCGAGGCGGCCGAGGTAGCCCCCGAGCAGCAGGAAG
>JAGQPW010000393.1 GCA_020426515.1 Planctomycetaceae bacterium
AACGCCTGCCACGCGCCGGGGTCGCTGTACATCAGTCGTTTGGTGTCGGTGTAGCTCCGGCTCGAGCCACCTTCGATCGCGTAACTCGCCAGGGTAAACGGCGAGCCGGCGAAACCGATCAGAGGCAAGTGCTCCGGCAGGTCGGCGCGCGTCTGCCGCACCGTGTCGGTGACGAATTGCAGTTGATCCATCGAATCCAGTTCCAAGAGGCGATCGACTTGATCGGCTCCCTTGATCGGATTGTGGATGACCGGACCTTCGCCCTTGGCGAACTCGAGGTCCATGCCCATCGGTTCGAGGATCGGCAGCAGATCGGAAAAGATGATCGCCGCGTCGACGCCCAGTCGCTCCACCGCCGTGCACATCACTTCACTGCACAGCTGCGGGTTGTAGCAGAGTTCAAGAAATGAAACCTTGGCTCGGACGTCGCGATACTCTTGCATGTATCGTCCCGCCTGACGCATGAGCCAAACCGGTGTGTACGGAGTTGGTTCGCGGCGGCACGCCTTCATGAATGGGCTATCGAACCATGCGGCGTCGCGTTGGGACGCTGGAGAGAGGGACGGCGACGAAACTTCGATGCCGGGTATCGCACGCAGTTTAAGCGATGACCA
>JAGQPW010000394.1 GCA_020426515.1 Planctomycetaceae bacterium
AGCTGTGGGACGAGGTGCGCCACGCCATGCTCGGCACCATCTACTTCGAGAGCCGGGGCGTGGACTGGAAGCAGCTCATCGCCATCCACCCGGGCATGGCCATCCGCCTGGGCACGCTCGCCGCCACCGACGCCCACACGGTGCTCTACGCCATCGAGCAGAATCTCATGCCGGCGGACACGGGCAAGAAGCTGGAATACGAGATCAGCAAGAACGCGGCCGACCCGCTGGCCATGGCCATTCAGGACTACGACTGGGCCGACGAAGTGCTGCACGTACACATCGGCCGCCGGTGGTTGCTGCCCCAACTGGACCTGCCGCCCAAGGACGCGGTCGCGCGCGGCTGGGAACTGCGCGCCACCACCGCCGGCGTGCTGGACGCCTACGCGGACCGGGGCGAGCAGCGCAATTGGTGGCCCGATTTCGTGCGCGCGGTGTTGGGCCGTGAAACCGCGGTCGAGACGTTCGACATGGCGCGGCTGTGAAACACACCCCGCGTTCAGTGCGCAGGCCCACGTGCGCAGGTGGGCGTGCCACGCAACAAGACTGAACCAACACACGAGGCTGACCATGAACCCCAAAGAACGGATGCGGCGGGCGCTGCGCCACGAACC
>JAGQPW010000395.1 GCA_020426515.1 Planctomycetaceae bacterium
TACAAGAACACGATCGTGCTTATCACCGACAAATACGTCCACGACGAAGATGACTTTGCCGCTGGCAGTGCCGCCGTGCTGTTGTTCGAGAACGTCTCCAAATCGGGTTCGCACAACGTACGACTGATTGACGCCACTGGCGACCCATACGATTCCGAGAACGTGGCGAAGGACGACTTCGAGAAAGAGGCCATCAAGAAGCTCAAAGCCGGCGCGAAGCAGCATGAGCAAGTGATCACGAAGAAGGGTAAGCATCACCTTCGCGTCGTAACGCCCGTCCCCGTTGTCATGAAGAAGTGCGTGATGTGCCACGATCACTATGCCGACGCAAAAGAGGGCGAGCCGATCGGCGCGATCAGCTATACGCTTCCGATCGATTGAATCGAGTTCAGAAGGAATTTGAAGTGACTCAGGAACCCAAGAAATCAAAGGTCGAGACGATCAAGGAAGAGAGCCTCGGCCTGCGCGGCACGATTGCCGCCGAGCTGGCAGATGCTTCCACCGATCATGTGGAAGATGCCACGACCAAGCTGTTAAAGTTCCACGGAACTTATCAGCAGGACGACCGCGATCTGCGAAAAGCTCGCCGCAAGGAGGGACTTGGAAAAGCATT
>JAGQPW010000396.1 GCA_020426515.1 Planctomycetaceae bacterium
TTCGTCGCCCGCTACTTCGTAGACGACATCGGTCTCGCCCGGAAGCGGCGCGTTGCGCGCCCGCTCGACGAGTTCTTCGTCGGTCAAACCGGCGGCATTGCGAACAAGGACCGCGCGGATGTCGCCGGAGGTCCGGATGTGTCGCGTGAGCGCCCGCGTGTCGATCCCGCTGATCGCGGGGATGTTGTGCTCTTTAAGGTAGGCGTCGAGCGTGCCTTCGGAGCGCCAGTTGCTGGCGACTTCGCTGATCTCGCGGACGATCAATCCGCTGATCCAGGGTTGGCGCGATTCCTCGTCGAGGTGCGTCACGCCGTAGTTGCCGATCAGCGGATAGGTCATGCAGACGATCTGTCCCTTGAAGGACGGATCGGTGCAGACCTCCTGATAGCCGGTCATTGTGGTGGTGAACACGGCTTCGCCGGCGCTATCGGTGTCGGCGCCGAAGCCCTTGCCACGAAACACCACACCGTCGGCCAATGCCAGCGCTGCATCAGTTGCGGGGCGAAACCGCTTGATCGAATTACCGGGTTCAGACACGGTGACGCTCCTCTCCATTGACGAGTGTACGGCGGACACGACCCTGGAGCGTCATGCCGAGTAGCGGGGTATTGGG
>JAGQPW010000397.1 GCA_020426515.1 Planctomycetaceae bacterium
CGTCGCCCCACACCTCGGGCACTCCTGCGGGATGACCCGGCTGAATCCCTTGGCGTTGCAGGCTGTGCACAGGCAATAGAGGATGGCCTCGGCCGCTGGGATGGACTGGCCTCCGTCGGCGCGGTCCAGTGCGTCTAAAAGTGCGTCTAGACCACCCCCGAAACCGCCCTCAACTGGTACCCAACCGGTACCCACTGATCCGGGTTCTTGACCCTCTGAAGGCGGTTTTGCGCCCTCTGAAGGGGGTGGCTGAACCACCGGATTGAGACTGTCGATCCGGTGGTTGCGGGTTCGAGTCCCGTCCGCCTCGCTTGATAAGCCCTGCGTTTGCAGGGCTTTATCATTTTTGTCGTCGGCGTCTTCGGGCTCGGATTCGGGAAGTGCGTCTGAAGTGCGTCTTGATTGCTCAGTCTCGCCCGGCGTCAGGAAGTCGCTCAGGGTCTCACGCGCGACATCGGCATCGCGCGTGTCGGCTGCGAGGTAGAACGCCTGGGTCGTGTCGATCTTCGAGTGGCCCATGTACTCCTTGAGCACGTGGATGGGAACGACGCGTGCCATGTGCGTGCCGTAGGTTCGGCGCAGGTCGTGCAGCGAGCCGGTAGGCCAGGGCACT